>JBBUCW010000034.1:0-4484 GCA_038057615.1 Patescibacteria group bacterium | reverse complement strand
TTTGATTCCTTTTTTGTTCGTGAGTTATTTCCATGTTTTAAGTTTTTTACACCACTGGATAAGCCGGCTCATGTTTTTCAATAAAACTTTTTATATTCTCAATGTCGGTGTTTAGAATTCTTTGGAGCGCTTCTTTGGTATTAAAGGCGTTATGAGGAGTGATGATGACATTGGGCATATCTATTAAGACATGATCTTGAATAATGGTTTTTAGATTATGACCCTCTTCTTTATCGTTTAAGACAAAAGATTTTTCATCTCCCAAAAATCCTTCTTCTTCTAAAACATCAAGTCCCGCTCCGGCAATTATGCCGTTATTCAATCCTTTTATAAGCGCATCCGTTTCTAAAATAGCGCCGCGGGCGGTATTGATTATAATGGCTCCGGGTTTTATTTTTAAAATATTATTCGCGTTTATAAGGTGATGAGTGGATGGCAGATAGGGGACATGTAAGCTGATAATATCGGAATTCGCCAAAAGTTCATCAAGCGAAACATATTTAAAATCCAATTGCCGGCAGAGTTCTTCTTTTGGAAAAGCGTCGTAAGCGATAACGTCCATATCAAAGCCTTTGGCGATTTTTATCATATGATAGCCGATGCGTCCGGTACCAATAATGCCAATGGTTTTTCCGGCGAGATCAAATCCTTTTAATCCTTCCGAACTGAAACTTCCGGTTTCGCGCAATCGGTTGTAAGATTCGTAAATCCGGCGCGAAAGAGTTAAAAGTAAGCCGAAAGCGAATTCCGCAACTGTATTGTCGCCATAGCCCGGCACATAAGCGACGGAAATATTTTTTTCTTTTGCCGTTGTTAAATCAATATGATCAAAGCCGGTGGAGCGGGTAGTGATTAATTTGAGATTAGGAAAGGCATTAATGATCTCTTTATCCACGCAAGAAACGACGAAAATTGAAACAATATCAAAATCGCGCTCCGGCGGCAGATTATCCTTGGTTAATTTTTCTTTATAAAAAAATAAATCAGCGCTTGGTAGCTGATTTTTGAGATAATTTATTTCCCAGTCTTCAATTCCAAAGAAAGCGATTTTCATCTTTTATTTTTTATAATCTCATCAATTAACCCGTATTCTTTGGCTTCTTGAGCGGAAAGATAAAAATCGCGGTCAGTATCTTTTTCTATTTTTGCCAACGATTGACCCGTGTGTTTTGCCAAAATTTGATTTAATTTGTCTTTAATTTTAAGGATTTGGCGGGCGGTAATTTCCACATCCACCGCTTGTCCTTCGACTCCTCCCATTACTTGATGAAGAAGAATTTCTGAATTTGGCAGAGAGATTCTTTTGCCTTTTTTGCCGGCTCCCAAAAGCACGGCGCCCATTGAAGCGGCAATGCTGACACAGATCGTTGAAACATCGGGCTTGATGTATTGCATGGTGTCATAAATCGCCAAGCCGGCGGAAACAACTCCGCCCGGAGTATTTAGGTAAAGTTGAATGTCTTTTTTTGGATCTTCGTGTTCCAGAAAAAGCATTTGAGCGATAATTGAATTCGCCACGGCATCGTTAATCGGACCGGCAATAAAAATTATCCGTTCTTTTAGCAGACGGGAATAAATATCATAGGCTCTTTCGCCATATGGAGATTTTTCAATGACGGTTGGGATTAAATTCATATAAATGTTCGCTAATAATGCGAATTTTTAGCAAATAATGCTAATAATTTATTCGCGTTATTCGCGATTACTTTTATATTTATCATTCGCCTTTTTTATTTCTTCTTTCGCTTTCTCGTTTCCTTCCCAGCCAAGAATTTTTACTTTTTTCCCCTGCAGTTCTTTATAAATTTCAAAAAAATGGGCGATTTCTTTTAAAGAATGTTCATGTGAAGCGGCAATATCTTTTATATCTTTAATATTATCAAATCGCGGATTATCAGCTTGAACGCCTAAAATTTTATAATCCTCATCGCCGTTATCAATCATTTTCAATAAACCAATCGGTCTAACGCAGACTAGACAGCCGGGGAATAGGGGATCACCGCCTAAAATTAAAACATCCAATGGATCATTATCGTCGCAATGGGTTTCCGGAATAAAACCGTAATCAGCCGGATAATGCATCGGAGAATATAAAACCCGATCTAATTTAATAACGCAGTTTTCTTTATCAAGTTCATACTTATTTTGGCTGTTTTTCGGAATTTCAATAATGGCGTTAACTATTTCCGGCGAATTTTTGCCAATGGGGATTTTTAAAAAATTCATATTTATTTTGGCTAGCGAGGAGTGCCATGCAAACGAAAATGTTTGCATGGTGTCCGAGCGAAGACGAAACAAAGGGTTCAATACCCTTTATATTTTATTCTTTTTCTTTTAATTTTTCAATTTCGTCATTTTCCGGTTTCGGTAATATCGGCGATGCCGTGGCAATGCCTTCTTTGATTATTTCTTCCGGTCTGGATGCCGAACGGACATCAATTTTCCAACCGGTTAATCTGGCGGCTAATCTGACATTCTGACCGCCCTTGCCGATAGCCAAACTTAATTGATCTTCCGGCACGAAAACTTGAGCTTCTCGGCGCGGCAAGATTTCAACCGAGCTAACTTTCGCCGGCGACATTGCCGAAGCGATAAATTTAGCCGGGTCGTCGGAATATTCAATAATGTCAATTTTTTCATTGGCTAATTCATTGGTGACGGCCATTACTCTCGTGCCTCTCTGTCCAACTAAAGAACCGATGGGGTCTATATTTTCTGTTTTTGAAGCGGCCGCTATTTTGGTTCGGCTGCCGGCTTCACGGGCAATGGCTTTGATTTCCACCAGACCGTCGTGAATTTCTGGAACTTCCAGTTCAAAAAGCTTGGAAACGAATTTCGGATGGATTCTTGAAAGAATCAAGCCAGGCATTCTTGTTTCTTCTTGAACCGCTAAAAGATAAAATCTTAATCTTTCGCCAATCCGGAAATGTTCGCCCGGAATAGTTTCATTATAAAACATAATTCCCATTGCTTTGCCTAAATCAACATAAACATTATCGCGTTCAATGCGTTGAATGGCGCCGCTTAAAATTTCTCCTTCTTTCCCTTTATATTCTTTTTGAACGGAATCTCTTTCCGCTTCCCTTAATTTTTGCAGAATTACTTGTTTGGCGGCTTGAGACGCAATTCGGCCGAATTCGTTATGCTCTTCAAGGGGAAATTCCAATTCTTCGCCAAGTTGAATGGCGGGTTTTATTTTTTTGGCTTCCTCAATTAAAATATGCCTGTCGGAGTTATAAAAAGGAAGCGGTTCCTCGGTTGTTGTTTCATATTTTCCTCTGTTCGCCGGATAGACAGACGCTTCTATTTTTTTAAATTCGCGCGTATCCGTTTCTAAATTATCAGCTTCTATAAATTTTACTAAACTTTCGTCAACCGCGGTTTTTATTTGCCAAAATTTAAGTTCGCCGGTTTTTAAATCCAGTTTTGATTTTATAATTTCGCCTCTTTGTCCATATTCTTTCCGATAAGCGGCGGCAATTGCCGATTCAATGGCGTTGATTACCGCTTCGGGTTCTATATTCTTTTCTTGGGCGATTTGGTCAGCTGTTCTTTTTAAATTTTTTAGATCCATCATATTAGGTAGTAGAAACTATATTTACCCCGTTAGAAATAGTCCCGCTCAGCGGGACGCGATTTCTAACGGGGTTTATTTATTTTTTACCATTTCCATATTCTCTTTTATCTCTATATTTTATATTGTGAATTTTTTTAGATTTTATACTCAATTTTATTCCGCTTAATACTGAACCAATCGAGTTTTTACTGAATGGTATATTAGTAATAAAGTCCGCAACGGCGGACTTTATAAGTATTAAAATATTACACTATAAAAATTAAATCGTCAACCCCCGCGCCTTTTCCATTTATAAATCTTACTAATATCACAATTTTTATTTATAATATTTCTTAATTTTTTCTATATACCAAAATATGCTATAGCATATTTTGGTATATAGAAAAGTTATCCACAGACTCGTTGCGCTAAAAGTTTGAAACCAATTCGGTAAAAATTTTAGCGTTGCTCCGCTTCTATTCATTTTCCTTCTCTTTTTTAATAATCCGCCAGTGATACAAATACAACGGCAAACCGACAATAATAAACGCCAATGATTCAGATGCCTCTCTTTGACGATTGGCGGTTTTTTGCTTTTCTTGATAAGCATCAATTTCTTCTTTTGCGGGTTGTTGTCCTTCGGCAAGCTCAGGATAAATTCCTTCTTTAATTGGCGCGATTTTTATCGGTCTTGCCATTGGATATTCATAATAAACATCGGCTTTGGTGAAAATATAAGTTTTCAATCCCAAACTAACCAATTTGACACAACCAATTGTAATCAAAGCCAAACCGATTAAAGTGAATAGATAGAGATAAATTTTACGAATTAAAGGATAGTTATTCATCAATTTAGCGGATTATTTATTTCGGCTAGCGAGGAGCGCCATGCAAACGAAAACGTTTGCATGGCGTCCGAGCGAAGATA
>JBBUCW010000033.1:14596-17061 GCA_038057615.1 Patescibacteria group bacterium | reverse complement strand
GAAAACGTTTGCATGGTGTCCGAGCGAAGACGAAACAAAGGGTTTAATACCCTTTATATTACTTGAACAATCAATAAATTTGTAGTGCCGGATTTGCCGAAAGGAACACCCGCGGCAATGACAATTTTATCTCCAGCTTTTGCCATTTTATATTTAACGCTGAGTTTTTTAGCTTCCTCAATCATTATAGAAATTCGATTAAAATTTTCAATTAACCGCGAACGGCAACCGAAACTTAAAGCCATTTGCCGAAAAGTTTTTTCATTTGCCGTTAAAGTCAAAATTGGTTGTTTTGGTTTATAACGGGCAATCATTCTGGCGGTATGACCGGTTTCGGTTAAAGCCACAATAACTTTCGCGTCAATATTATGAGCAACACTCACAACTGAAAAACTTATTGAATCGCTGATTGATTTCGGCAATAAATGCTTATGCCGTAAAATTTCTTCGTAATCAAAATGTTCTTCTATGTGTCTGCTAATTCTAGTCATTGTTTCAACAACTTTAACGGGATAATTGCCGATAGTTGTTTCCTCTGAAAGCATAATCGCGTCTGTGCCGTCTAAAATAGCATTCGCCACATCATTAACTTCGGCTCTTGTCGGTGAATAATTATTAACCATAGAACTCAACATTTGAGTGGCGGTAATCACAGGTTTTCCAATATCATTGCATTTTTTAATAATCATTTTTTGTAAAATCGGTACATGTTCAGCTGGCACTTCAACCGCTAAATCGCCGCGAGCAACCATAATTCCATCAGCCACCGCGATAATACTATCTATATTTTCTATCGCTTCCTGCGTTTCAATTTTAGCAATCACTTTTATGTCCGCCTTTACCCGTTTTAATATATTTTTCAATTCCAAAATATCATCCGGCGTCCTGACAAATGAAACCGCGATAAAATCAACTTTGTGTTTAATGCCAAATTTAATATCTTCTTTATCTTTGAAAGTTAAAGAGCTTATTTTAATTTTTGAACCAGGCAAATTAACTCCTCGGCGGCCTTTAATTTCGCCACCAACCAATATCCGGCAATGAATATCATTATTGGAAATTTTTTCCACTAAAAGCTCATTTTTTCCGTCATTGAGTATAATTTTAGCGCCTTTTTTAATTTCTTTCGGCAAATTTTTATAATTTATAAAAACTCGTTCTTCATCGCCAACGCATTTATCCGTCGTCAGAATAAATTGCTGACCGGTTTTTAAAATAATACTTTCTTTATAAAAATCGCCTATTCTGATTTTTGGACCGCCTAAGTCCTGTAAAATTGCCACCGGTTTTTCAAATTTTTTAGCGGCTTCGCGAATTAACTTAATTCTTTTAAAATGCTCTTCGTAATTTCCATGAGAAAAATTAAGCCGACCGACATTCATACCGGCTTTAATCATTTTTTCAATAGTAATTTTATTTTCCGTTACCGGCCCGATAGTGGCAACAATTTTTGTTTTTTTTAACATAATGATTTTTTACTGCCTACTCGCTAAATTCTACATTCTAATTTATCCGTGTTTAATAATAACAACATCTCCATCTTGAATAATATACTCTTTTCCTTCTAAGCGAATCAAACCTTTTTGTTTAGCGCCGCTCCAACTCCCAAGCTCCAATAATTTCTGCCAATTTATAACTTCCGCTTTAATGAATTTTTTTTCAAAATCCGTATGAATTTCACCGGCGGCTTGAGGCGCTTTCATTCCTTTTTTAATTGTCCAAGCTCGAGTTTCATCTTCGCCGGTGGTTAAAAAACTAATAAGCCCTAAAATTTCATAAGCTTTTTTAGTCAGTTCATTAATATTATTAATATCAACCGCCGATAAATTGATAATTAAATAATCAGCGCCTAAAAATTTGATTTTTTCTTTAAGTTCCAAATCAACATCTTCTTCTTCGCCGTTTAAAAGATAAATTTGCGGTTTGGCGGTTAAAAAATTTAATTCCCTGACTATCGGCTCATCTATTATTTCTTTATTAAAATTAGCGATTAAAATGTTTTTATTCAATCCTTCATTAATTTTTTTTAAAATTTCCAAATCTTTAAATTTTTGCTTTTCACCGGTTTTGGTTTCCTTTCCAAGACTAATAAGCCTTTTTTCAACAGTTTCCAAATCTTTCAAAATCAATTCCGTATTGATAATTTCTAAATCTTTCAATGGATTAACTTCCGCTTCAACATGAATAATTTCCGCTGACTTAAAACAACGGACAATATGAATAATGGCGTTTGTTTCGCGAATATGCGACAAAAATTTATTACCCAAACCCTCGCCTTTATTCGCGCCCTTAACCAAGCCGGCAATGTCATAAAATTCAATTATTGCCGGAATAATCTTTTTAGAACTGCTTAATTTAGCCAGTTTTTCCAACCGTTCGTCAGGCACAGAAACAATTCCCACATTCGGGTCAATCGTGGCAAAAGGATAATTGGCAATATTAACTTCCTGTTTAGTTAAAATTTT
>JBBUCW010000033.1:0-14496 GCA_038057615.1 Patescibacteria group bacterium | reverse complement strand
TAACAGATTTTTAAAAAAATAAAAAGGGTTGTGTAATTACACAACCCTCATAAAAAAAATCATACAATAGAAAGAATAACACAAGGATCAAACAGATGATTATTTATTCTCGCTTTCAGCGCTTTTCACCTCCCTTTTTATTTTAAAAAATGATCTTATTTATCCATCCAATCGCCAAACATTTTCGTTAGCGTAGGATGTTTTAATTTTATAAGCGCTTTTTTTGCTATCTGCCCAACTCTTGTTTGGGATACACCTTCATACTGAGCAATCTGTTTAAAAGTGTGTTCTTCCCCATAACTTTCCAATACCAATCCAAATCTCATTTTTAAAATTTTTTCTTCCCTAGGCGTAAGTTTTTTAAAAGCAATCATAATCGCTTCCGCCATTTCAATAATATCAATACCATTTGATTCTGCTGGTAACTCCAATATTAAATCAAGTTTAATTTCTTTCACTTCTTTTACTTTCTTGTTTTTTCTGATTTTTCTATCAGTATTTGCCATTGACTTTCCCTCCTTTTTAATATATTATTTAGTTGTTAAAAGAATATTATTCCGAGCTTTTTATAAGCTATCATATTTATTATAAAATGTCAATAAAAAAAGGTCGGCGATTGGTTTTAAACTAAAAATTACAATGGCTATAAAAGAACAATTTCCAATAAACGAAAAAGAAAGAACGGAATTATTGAATTCCCTGCCAAAAGAACTTCAAGAATTTTACGCCAATGCGTCCACTGAAGAAATTAAATCAATAAAAGAGAAAAGAACGCATATCCATTTCGCTCCTTCTGTTGATGAAAAAAACTACAACATAGATGAAAAAACCAATACTGTTGTGGATAAACATAAACAAAGAGAAGAAAATCTTCATGCTTAAATTCTTAATTGCCGATAAACAAAAAAAAGAAGACATTTTAGTCTTCTTTTTTTAACTAATATTTTTGATTTCTTCCAATATTTCAAAAGGCAAGGGTTCTCCAATTTTGGTGCGACCGGGATATTTCCACGCGCTGATTATTTTTGATTTTTGGACCATTACCCAAATTTCATAAGGATGCTTTTCACTCCCCGCCACTTGCATCATCGCCGCGGTATTCGGCGCGATTCCCTCTTCTGTTCTTTTTGGCGAATGTAAAACTCGCCGCACTCTTTGTTTAGATAATCCATAGAATCTCATTTTTGATTGAGCGTGTTTTGTCCATAAAATTTCTCTGGCGGATTTTAAAATCATTGCTATAATTATAACATGATTAAATATATTAACTGGTTTTTATTGGTCGCAATTATTTTGACATCATTTTTTTTGATGTTAAATTCATCTTTTCAAGAATCGGCAACTATGGACGAATTAGCTCACATTCCTGCCGGCTACAGTTATATCAAATATTTAGATTATCGTTTAAATCCCGAACACCCTCCTTTAGTTAAAGCTTTAGCGGCCTTGCCTTTATTATTTCAGTCCTTCGGCGCGGCTCAGGATAAATTAAATTTTCCAACCGACAAATCTGCTTGGCAAACCGATGTCAACGGTCAATGGCAAGCCGGCGCGCAATTTCTTTATGAATCCGGCAATGACGCAGACAAAATTATCCAAGGGACGCGTTTAGCCCCAATGTTTTTAACTTTAATTTTAATAATTTTTATTTACATTTGGACAAAAGAACTTATTGGCCGCTGGTGGGCGTTATTGCCGACATTTTTATTCGCTTTTTCGCCAACGGTTTTGGCTCACGGCCATTATGTCACTACTGACATTGGCGCGGCTTTAGGAATATTTATTGCTTCTTATTATTTTGTAAAATTTCTTCTTTGGCCATTGAAACGTCATTTAATTTTTGCCGGTTTGGCTTTCGGCGTTGCCCAATTAATGAAATTTTCCTCTGTTTTACTAATACCATTTTTTATATTCCTCATTGCCATTTTTTATATTTGGAAAGTTATTTATGATTGGAAAGAAACCGATTCTTCAATTCGATTCAAGCGCTTTGCGATATGCGCTTTACAATACGCTAAATCGCTTTTATTAATTTTTATTATCGGCTATGTCTTGGTTTATGTTGTTTACTTTTTATTTACGATTAATTATCCAATTGAAAAACAAGTCGCCGATACAAAATTCACCTTAACTTCTTTTGCCGGCAATCTGGCGGGAATTAATATCTGGATGAGCGGAAATAAAATTCTTAGACCTTTTGGCGAATATATGCTTGGAGTGCTTATGGTAATGCAACGCTCGTCCGGCGGTAATACCGGTTATTTCTTAGGAGAAGTTTCCGCTAGCGGTTGGTGGTATTATTTTCCGATAATTTTCATTTTAAAAGAACCAATTTCATCTTTAATTTTAATTATTTTTGCATTTTTTTTAAGTATTTATCATATTCTAAAAGCTAAAAGCTATAAGCTAAAAGCCATAAACAATTACCTTGGCACTCATTTTACTGAATTTTCAATGATTTCTTTTGTGATCTTCTATTGGCTTTATAGCATTAAAAGTCCTTTAAATATCGGCATTCGTCATATTCTGCCAACATTGCCATTTATTTATATTTTAACTGCCAGCGCCTTAAAGAAATGGGTTAATAATGGAAAAGACGTAAAAAAAGTTTTAATTATTGTTTTAATAATTTGGTATTTTGCGGAAATTTTATTTGTCAGCCCTTATTTTCTTTCTTATTTCAATCAATTCGCCGGCGGCATAAACAACGGTTATCGTTACGCCGTTGATTCTAATTACGATTGGGGACAGGATTTAAAACGATTGCAAAAATTTGTTGAAAATCCGCCGGCTGGCGAAAAAATTGATAAAATCGCGGTTGATTATTTCGGCGGTGGCAGTCCGCGATATTATCTGGGAGAAAAATTTGAACCATGGCAATCGTCCAAAAATAATCCAAAAAATTACGGCATTGAATGGCTGGCGATTTCTATTAATACTATTCAAAACGCTTTAGGCAGGCTTCATCCCGGCCAAAATCGCAATTCCAATGATGAATATCAATGGCTACAAAAAATTCGCGACCCATATAATCCTAATTATAGAGTAGGAACTTCTATATTTGTATATAAATTATTTTAATTTATAATACGCTCTGTTCTCCACCCTTAAATCAATATATTCAATTTTATTTAAGCCGATTTTTTTAAAAGATTCCAACGCGGTTAAAGCGAATTCCGGATTAAATCTTAAACTGAAATAAATTTTTGGCAAATTTGAAGAATCGGCAATTATTTCCTGAAACGCCAAATTTTCCAATTTCAGCGATTTTATTTTTAAAGCGGATTTTTCAAGAATTTCAAAAATTTTAAAAATGTTTTTGGCGAATTTTTCTTCAAGTATTGGTTCGCCGAGTTTTAACAAGCGGCCGGAAAAATCATTAACTTTATTTATTAATTGCCCTTCCGCCATTAATGCTTCCGAAAAAATAATACCGGTTTTATCAAACCACCAACACACCGATTCGCGCGAACTTGATACTGACTCTAGCGGACTATTTCCGCGTAGTTCCGCGTCCTGTTCCGCGTAGTTCCGCGTCTGTTGACACCAAATGCCGAATTTTTCTCTTTCTTTAATATTTATTTTTATACGGCGTTCAAGATATTTTTTTTCAATCGTTAATTCCGCGATTTGAAAATAATTTTTTCCGCCAGAGGCGGATCCGCCTTCGGCGGAAATAAATTTTCTGATTTTCTCTTTCTTCCAAATTAAAATATTATCCTGTCCTAAAAATTGAGAAATTTTTGATTGATTAGTGAAAAAAAATTTAAGATCCTTTACAATCTCATCGGTATTTATTCGCGTTTTATCCGCGCTAATTAACGCTATATCAATCCTTATTATGCGAAAAGCCGGCGAATAAACCACTAAATAACCGATGCCGATTATCAAAACAAAAAAAACCGCCAAACCGCCGAAGATTTTTAATTTCAAAATCCGTCGTTGTTTTTGTTTTTCTTTATCATTTAAATATATCCCGCTTCGCATTATTAAATTTTATAACTATAAAGCGCTTAAAACAAGATTTAAAAAAAACTATTCGCTTAATTTTTTTATGGGACCAAAATCTCCTTCGAGTCGCGTGGGGAGTTATTTAACGCTCCCTTCTACAATCTTAATCTCCTCCTCCGTTAATCCGTATAATTTATAAACTTTTTCGTCTATTTCTTTGTCGGTTTTAATCATTTTTAGATTTTAATTCTTTATATTCGTCTTCGTCTAAAATCGGGTATAATTTTAAAAAAATGAATGACAGAACCCAAAATTCTTAACTTTTCAGATTTACAAGATATATAAATTTGTCTAAAAATTTATTTAAAGAAAATTCATTTTTAAGTAATTGTTTTGTTTTAACAGAAAAATCAAAATCATCTAAATTAACAAATTCCGCTTTTTTATTTTTATTAAAATCTAAGAGGCAGATACCCATTAAGTCCGGCTTGTGTGGAAAATCCATATCATTAAATAATTTTATGTATTTCTGCAAATGTTTTTCGGATATAATTTCTATTTTCTTTTCTTTGCCTCGCAAATTACCCTTATTTTTAGAATAATATGGCGTATGTCCGCGAAGCACTAAAAAATGAGCGAAGCCGATATTTTGCCGTCTTATATTCGCCGTTTCACCCATAAGATTTTCAAAATAATTATTAGCATTTTGCTGATAATTTGAAGTAACAAACTTAAAACTAACGGTCGCAATAACTTTGTCATTTTTGAATATGGCGACATCAAGATCTTTTGGATAATATTTTCCATCTACAGTCGCCTCTTTACCGTCGCCGATTCCCAAAGATTTTATTGAATATCCATTTTTAAGTTTTTTTAAAATTGTTTCCGATAAAAATTTATGAATTGGAATTAACTTTTTATTACTCCTTGCCCCGCCTTTTTTATTATAAGCTACAAAGGAAGAGTTAATTGCTTTTATAAATTTATTTTGTAAATTATCCATAATATTTTCTAGTTAAAATAATACTGGTTGATTTTTATAAAATTGAGGATGAACAAAATCCTTCAAAAAACTTTTCGCATATGATTTATAACCTCCGCGATAACTTTTTGAAACAGAGTTAATATACTCTTTCATTAAATCTGAATTTAGCGCTTCGCATAATTCATAAAAATCAATATTATTTTGGGGCTTAACGCAATAACCGGCATAAAAACTTGATTTTTCATCTTCAATTACATAAAAACGAGGGATAATATTCATTGTGCTGGTTATAATTTTTTTGCCGAAACTAGTTTTTAATCCCTGATTTCTACCAAAAGCATAAAACTCTTTATAATTTTTACCGCCACCCTTATCTCTTGTTTCTAAAATATCGCGTTTTTGTAAAAAATATTTATACGCCTCAGGATATTTTTTTTGAAAAATATTTTTAGGTATTATTTTTTCATTTTTATAAGGGAAAATAAGAAAAAAATTTTGATTTTCTCCTTTATATGTTGAAGCTTTAATAATCGGAACACATAAATCTCTTTCAATTTTAAAATTATCAAAATAAAAATAATCTTTATCTGTTTTCTTTGGTAAAAAAATATAAATATCGTCTTTTAATGTGGCTATCCCATAATGAATGTTAGCAACCTCCCGGAGTGTAGAATATTTTTTGTTAAGTTTAATAATTTTATCTAAATATTTTTCATCAAAAAATTCCCACCTTTCCGGTCTCATATGTTGAGCTAATATTTTTTTATATTCTATATTTTTAAAATCATTTTTGAAATTTTCCGCGTATAAAAAGTTTGTAGTATTTTCTTTTTGTAAAAAAGTAATTGCCGTATATGCCGTGACATCTTTAAAAACCTGAAAATGATCAAAATTTACTATTTTAATTAAATGAGAGAGTGTTAAATTGCGCAATTTTTTTCCTGCTGCCGAATGAAAATGTGAATTGGGCGTGATGAAAGCAATTTTACCGTCTTTATTTAACAATTTTAACGCTTGCTCAAAAAAACAAAAATATAAATCAATTGAACCGCTTGAAGCGGTAATATATTTTTTTTGCAATTGTTCTTTTCTGTCGTTTAAATTTTGTATACGGACATATGGCGGATTACCGATTATAAAATCAAATTTTTCATCAAAATTATGAAAACAAAAATCATCTGTAATTGCATTATATTTTTTTATTTTGGTTTTTGATAATTTTTGTAAATTTTGTTTTGTCTTTTCTATATATTCTTCTGATATATCGGTAAAATAAATATTATCTTCTATTACTTTTTCAATTTTTTTACCGGATAATTCTGAAAATTTTTGAGCCGCGATAGTTGTAAATATTCCTTCACCGCAGCCAGCGTCTAAAATTTTTTCATCACCATTTATTTTTTGACTATTTAGTATTTCTTCAATTATAAAATCAACTACCCATTGCGGAGTAAAAACAACGCCATTCTGTTTTTTTATAATTGCGTTCATTTTTATATTATAACGTAATTTGATATAAAATAAAAATCCGGTTTTTTTTACAATTCTATAAGTGGCAAAATAAAATCTTTACAAGTCATTGACTCATTGTAATTTTTACGCTGAGCAGGAGTTAAATTCTCATATTTCTTTATTAGCCTTTCTATTTGTTGTCGTCCTTCTTGTCTATTCATACCTTTATTCTATCACTTTCTAATAACTCGCCTAAAATTTCTTCATGGCTCGCAATGACAAAATACTCATTAACCTATTATTTAATTTCACTAAAACCGAGGTATTTTTGCAAAATTTCCGGTATTAAAATTGAGCCGTCTTTTTGCTGATAGTTTTCTATGATGGCAATGAGCATCCGGCCAATAGCGAAAGCAGTGCCGTTAAGAGTGTGGATATATTCTAACCCCTGACCTTTAACATCTAACTTTTGACTTCGGTAGCGGATATTTAAACGCCGCGCCTGAAAATCGGTACAGTTTGAAGTGGAATGAGTTTCGCGATATTCCCCTTTGCCGTTATTTTGTCCCGGAAGCCACACTTCAATATCATATTTCTTGGCCGCCGGACCGCCTAAATCTCCGGTACAAATATTAAGCGCGCGATAAGGAAGTTTTAATAATTGCATCAAATCCTCTTCAATGGATAATAATAATTTATGTTCTTCTTCTGATTTTTCCGGTAAACAAAAACTAAACATTTCCACTTTATCAAATTGATGAACTCTTAAAATTCCTTTTGTATCTTTGCCGTAAGAACCGGCTTCACTCCTAAAACAATTTGAAAAAGCCGCGTATCTTTTCGGCAATTCTTTTTCTTCAAAAATTTCATCGCTATGCATCGGACCGATTGATTGTTCCGATGTTCCGACTAAATATAACTTATCTTTTTCTAAAAAATAAGTTTCGTCTTGGTCTTCATAACGGTCAATATATCCCATTCCTTTCATCATCTCTTCTTTAATCATCACCGGCGGAATAATAGGCGTAAAACCTTTTAAAATAGCCGTATCCAAAGCCAATTTAATCAAAGCAAATTCCAAAAGCGCCGCCTGATTTTTTAAATAACCGAAACGGCTTCCTGAAACTTTTGAAGCGCGTTCTATGTCAATCAAATCCAATTTTTCGGCAAGCTCCAAATAATCTTTTGGTTGAAAATCAAACTCGGGTTTTTTGCCAATCTCATACAAAACAACATTATCTCTTTCATTTTTACCGACAGGAACATCTTCTAACGGCAAATTCGGCAATTTGTATAAAATTTTATGACGCTCGATTTCAACTTGTTTTAATTTATCATCTAATAATTGAATTTTATTTTTTAATTCTTTGGCTTTTTCAATCTCGCGCGCCTCGGAAAATTTTTTCTGTTCAGCTCTTAAATTATCAACTTCTTTAACCAATTCCCGCCATTCTTTATCCAAAACCAAAAAATCATCCGCTAATTGCGGTTTAATATTTTTAGCGGCAACGCCTTTTTTAACTTGCTCCGAATTTTGACGAATAAAATTAATATCTAACATATTAATTATTTTTTCCTCATCAACGGGAAAATCACCGTTTCTCTAATTGACCGATTCATAATAAAAGAAAAAAGCCTTTCGCTAATGCCAACGCCCACCGCCGGCGGCATACCATATTCCAAAGCTTCAATAAAATCATCATCCATCATTTGCGCTTCTTCATCGCCAGCCTGTCTTAATTTTGATTGTTCTTCAAAGCGAGCGCGCTGATCAATTGGATCATTAAGTTCGGAAAAACCGTTTGCCAATTCCGAGCCAGCGGCAATTATCTGAAAACGCAAAACTTTTTTTTGATTATTTGGGTCTTTTTTGGCTAAGGGCGAAACTTCAACCGGATGACCTGTTAAAAAACAAGGCTGTATCAGTTTTGGTCTGACGGTTTTTTTATAAATTAAATCAATCATTCTGCCCTTGCCGTAAGATGGCTCATATTTCAAATTTAATTCGTCGGCTTTTTTCTTTAATTCATTCATATTGATATTTTGGCTCAAATCAATACCTGTTTCTTTTTTAAAAGAATCAAAATAATCAACCACTTCCCATTCTCCGTCCCATTTTATTTTATTATTGTCATATTCAGTCTCATATCCGCCGCTTACCGAAAAAATTATTTTTTTAAATAACTCTTTTGTAAGTTTCATTCCAGATTCCATATCGGCATACGCCCAATAAAATTCCATCATCAAATAATCCTGAAGATGTTCGGCATCGATTCCTTCGTTACGGAATACTTTTCCGATTTCAAACACTTTCTCATATCCTCCGACTAAAAGTTTTTTTAAAGGCAATTCCAGGGAAATTCGGAGATAAAAATCGCAATCTAAAACATTATGATGAGTAATAAATGGTTTAGCATCGGCGCCGGCGGCGGCTGTTTCTAAGACCGGAGTGTCAACCTCTAAAAAATCGCGTTCAATCAAAAAATTTCTTATCGTTTGCCAAAAAATATTTTTTTTTCTGAATAACTCCCGCATTTCAGAATTAATTATTAAGTCAAGATAACGCTTTCTTAAAAGCGCTTCCTTGTCTTTTAAACCATAATATTCTGTCGGAATAGGCAAAAGGGATTTTGTTAAAATATTTAATGAATCAATATTAAGAGTTTTTTCCTTGGTTTTAGTTAAAAATAAAATTCCTTCAGCCTGAATAAAATCGCCAATATCAAGATTCTCAACAAATAATTGATATTGCTCTTCACCAATATGTTCTTTTTTCAAAAGAGCTTGAATTCTGCCGGATTCGTCATCAATATTCAAAAAAGTTATTGCCCCCATAGACCGCAAAGAACGCACGCGACCCGCAATAACAATATTTTTATCAAGTAATTGCTCAAAATTATCAGAAATCTTTTTATTGGAAAAATTCTTTTTCGTTTTTTCCGGATAAGGATTTATTCCAGCTCCAATAAGATTATCTAATTTTTTACGCCTTTCTTTAATAATATCTTCCAACATTTTAAATTTTATTACTCTATTTTTACTATTTTATATTCCACTTTACCGTTTGGCGTGTTTATTTCAACTTTATCCCCTACTTTTCTATTCAAAAACGCTTTGCCTAATGGCGATTCATTTGATATTAAACTAATTTCCGGTTTTGCCTCGCGAGAGCCGACAATGGTATATTTTAAAATTTTATCGCCTTTTTTAACTTCTATCGTTGAGCCAATACCCACATTTTCCTTTTGAGCACTTTTCTTGATTAAAACAACATTTCTGATGATTTGTTCCAATTCAAAAATCCTATCTTCAAGCTTAGTTTGAGATTCTTTGGCTTCGGAATATTCGGCATTTTCCGAAAGATCACCGTATTCTTTGGCGCGCTTTAACCGCTCGGCGATTTCCCGACGGCCTTCTTTTTTACACCGCTCCAATTCTATTTTTGATTTTTCTAAACCTTCTTTAGTAAGATGATATTGCATATTTTTTCGTTATTATCCACCATTTTATTTTCACCACTTCCCATAAAACTTGTAAATAAGCCAAAGCGCTTACATTGGAAAAAGGATTATTTACCCAAACAACCGGAATTTCTTTAATTTTATAATTCATTTTTTTCGCTAAGGCTAAAACTTCGACATCAAATCCCCATCTGCTGATTTTTATCAACGGGAAAATTTTTTCAGCCGCTTCTTCGGTAAACGCTTTAAAACCGCATTGAGTATCCCAAATCCCGGGCAAAAGCATAAATTGAATAAATAAATTACCGAGATTGCCGGCGGTTCTTTTATGCCACGGTTGAGGTGGGATTAATTTAGCGCCTTCAATATCTCGCGAACCAATAACTACATCATAACCTTCATTGAAATAAGGAATCGTTTTGCTGAATTGGTCTATGGAAGTGGAGTTATCGGCATCCATAAAAATACGGATATTGCCTTTGGCTTCCAGCATTCCTTTTTTTACGGTCGCTCCCTTGCCCGCGACATTGCATTTTATCAATTTTAAATTTTTAATCAAGTGTGAAAACCTTTCAACAATTTCAGAAGTCGCATCGGTGGAATTATTATCAACAACGATAATTTCGTAGGTCTGCTCTATGCTTGCTGAAGGAAATTTCATTTCTCGAAGATGCTTGTCAATATCAACCAAAGTAAGCGGCAACCTCTTGGCTTCGTTGTAAGCGGGAATTATAATTGATAAATAAGGTTTCATAATTTATAAATAATAACCTATTTTGTTAATATTTCAACACATTCTTTAGTAATCGCCACGGTATGCTCAAAATGCGCCGATAAAGAGCCGTCTTCCGTTGCCCAGCTTTCATCGGGTTTTTGGATAATTTTTTCCGAGCCGATGCTGAACATCGGTTCGATCGCTAAAACCATTCCGGACTTTAATTCAATCCCTTCACCTCTTTTGCCGTAATTATAAATTATTGGGTCTTCATGAAGTTCTTTCCCAATACCATGACCGGTTAAATCTTTAATAACTTTTAATCCATTTTCTTTGGCGGTTTTTTCAATAACCCAACCTATATCGCCTAAAGTTTTTCCCAGCTTTATTATTTTTATCGCTTTTTTTAAAGCCAGCTCGGTTATTTCAATTAAATGTTTCACTTGTTTGGAAATTTCACCAATGCCGATAGTAATCGCCGCGTCGGCGAAAAAATTATTGTATTCAATTCCAAAATCAATTTTCAAAATATCGCCATTTTGAAGTTTATAATCCGAAGGCAAACCATGGACAATCACATCGTTAACTGAAGCGCAAATTGAAGCGCCATAAGGCTGATGAGCGCCATCCGGCTGATAACCTAAAAAAGCTGGTTGAGCCTTATGTTTTTTCGCAAGCTGATAAGCTAAATTGTCTAAATCTTTTAATTTAGTCCCGATTTCCGCTTTCTTTTTTAAAATTTCCAAAATTTTCGCCAAAATTTTTCCGGCTGAAGCGATATTTTTAATCTCCAATTCGGAATATAATCTAATCATTTTAAATGAGATAAAATCCGCTGATGAATTTTAAACGGCAACGATTCTCCGTTGATATTAATAATTTTATAACCCTGTTTTTTTAATTCTTTTTCAATCGGCAATGTTCTTTCTCTATATTCTTTTAATCTGATTTTAATTATTTCCGGTTTATCTAAGGTGCGGCGATAAAGCTTGCCGCCGCAAAACGGGCACATTTCAAGTTCGGCGATTTTTTTAAAAGTGGCTAAAAGTTGAATTTTACAAACAGAACAAATTAAACGACTGCTATTTCTTTTAATTGATTCTTCATCTAAAATATTAAGTTTTAAAATAATTATGTTTTTTTTGCCGTAATTTTTTTCCAAAACATTCATCAATCCCAAATGTTTCTGATCTCCAACAGCCTCATATAAAGTTCTCGGTGAACCGCTAAAAATAATACCCCAACCGGCTTCGGCAATTTCTTCAGCTACTTTTTTTATTATTTTTAAAACCCAAGAAGGGGTAAGTAATTTACCTGTTTCAAAATTGTGCCGTTCTCGCTGAATTTCTTTATTTTTTTTAAAACGAAAATCGTAAAGCAGTTTTTCAAGGTGCTGACCAGTGTCAAAATGAATTAAATCAAGATTTTCCGCCAATAATCTAGCTTGTGTTCCCTTACCGGAACCGGGAGGACCATATATTATAATTGCAATCATTTTAGGATTTAGGATTTAGGATTTAGGATTTAGGAAAAATGCTAATTCCCTAAATTCTATATTCTCAATCCTATATTCTTGCCTTAAATTTCCTCATACTCCCTCATCACTAATTGTGAATTAATATGCCTAATTGTTTCCAAAGCCACTGAAACCACAATTAAAAGCGCTGTTCCGCCGATGGTTAAAATCGTAATGCCGGTAACCATTTGCATTAAATTTGGTAAAACCGCTATCAAACCTAAAAATATCGCTCCGGAAAGAGTCAAACGGCTAATAATTTTAGAAAGAAAATCTGAAGTTGAATCTCCCGGTCTGATACCGGTAATAAAACCGCCGGCGCGTTGGAGATTTTTTGAAATTTCCTTGGGATCAAAAGTAACGGCCGTATAAAAATAAGTGAAAATAACAACTAACCCGAAATAAAACAAGCTGTAAAGATATTGATTATTAAAAATATTATTCACTAAATTAATCAGTTTTAATGACAAATCTTTTGAAAAAATTGCCACTGCTTGAGCGAAAAATTGCGGAAAAAGCAAAATGGAGATGGCAAAAATAATGGGGATTACGCCGGCTTGATTGACTTTAAGAGGCAGATAGCTTGAAGCGCCACCATACATTTTCAATCCCCTTACGTGTTTGGCGTAAGCAATCGGAATTTTTCTTTCGCCTTCATTAATAAAAACCACGCCGGCAATCACTAAAATCGCCACAATGACAAAAACAATATAAGTCGGCAAAGTCGCCGGATCATAAGTAGTAATTGCCTGCCAAACAATCGTTGGCAGACCGCTGACGATACCGGCAAAAATAATTAAAGAAATTCCATTACCGATTTTTTGTTCGGTTATTAATTCACCAAGCCAAATTAAAATAATAGAACCAGCGGTGATGATAATAACGTTTCTTATTAAATCAAAAAGCCCTAAAACCGGCACCGCGCCTTGAGAAATTAAAAGATTTAAAAATCCGTACGATTGAAGTCCTGCCAAAGGAACTGTCAAGTAGCGTGAATAACGATCAAATTTTGCCTTGCCAATCGCTCCTTCTTCATAATACATTTCTTTTAATTTTGGAAAAATCATCGTCAAAAGTTGCATAATAATGGTAGCGGTAATATAAGGAGCCACACCCAACATAATAATTGACAAATTACTTAAAGCGCCGCCGGAAAAAATATTAAGAAAACCGAATAATTGATTACTGGAAAAAAACTCCTTTAAACGAAGAGCGTCAATGCCGGGAATGGGAATAGCCGCCAAAGCGCGAAAAGATAATAACAAAAAACCCACCATTAGAATTTTATTGCGAAGATCTTTAATTTTAAAGATTTGGAGGAATTTATTCACTTAATTAGTTTATAAAATTGAAAGCTATAAAGTTATAAAGTGTTTTAATCCGCGACTTTATAAACTTTATGAACTTTAAACTTTTATGCTGCCACCGACCGCCTCAATCTTCTTCTTGGCGCTTTCTGAAATCTTTAACCCTTTTATTTCAAACGATTTTTTAATTTCGCCATTACCTAAAATTTTAACCTCTTTATCGGATTTCCTAATTAAACCGGCTTCCAAAAGAATCTGCATATTGATTATATTACCTTGAATTTTTCTTTCCAAATCGCGTAAATTCAAAACAACCGGTTTTATTTTCAAAGATTTAAAGTTATATCCCCTAAGTTTCGGTAATCGCTGGATTAAATCGCGTTCTGCCGGACGAATTACATGACCGGCGCGCGATTTTTGGCCTTTTTGTCCTCGACCAGAATAAGTGCCGCGCTTACCGCCACGACCAATGCGCTTTTTACTTCTTGATTTAGTTGTTGGTTTTAATTGATGAAGTTGCATTTATTTTAGGTGTTAGGTGTTAGGTGTTAGGTGTTAGAAATTTACTAAAACCTAAAAACTAAAACCTAAAACCTTTTCTTTAGTTTTTTTAACGCTTCTATTGTCGCCATGGCGTTGGTTAATTTATTTTTCGTTCCACCCAAGCATTTAGCTGTCGCATCTCTCACTCCGGCTAAAAGTAAAACTTGCCTTACCGCTCCGCCGGCTTTAAGTCCATGACCCGCCTTGGCAGGTTTAATAATAACTCTAGCCGCGCTGAATTTTGCTTCTTCTTCATGAGGAATAGTTCGCTTATTAAGAGGAACTATTATTAAGTGTTTTTTAGCGTCGGTTTTAGCTTTATCAATGGATTGGGCAACATCCAAACCTTTAGCTATCCCAACACCGACTTTTCCTTTTTCATCGCCAATAATAACAGTCGCTCGAAAACGAAATCTTTTTCCGCCGGCAACTACGCGCGTAACTCGGCGTATATCTAAAACTTTTTCTTTATATTCACTTTTCTTTTTAAATTCTTGCATTAAAATTAGGATTGAGAATTAAGAATTGAGGATTGAGGGATTTGTAAGCCCTAAATTCTATATTCT
>JBBUCW010000032.1:20305-24962 GCA_038057615.1 Patescibacteria group bacterium | reverse complement strand
GACGGTTCTTTTTTAAAAAGACGAAAAGTTAAAGAATTTTTAAATATTTCTGACATATGTTTGTTTAGTTTAATGCTGATATAATAAACAATAAAATATAATTTGTCTACTTCCACCCTCTGCCTAAAAATCCGCGCGGGGTTTTATTTTAACATTTTTCTGCTGTTTAATTTTTTGAAATTATCTTTTGAAATCATTGATTTGCCCAAACGTTTTTCCAACTTCTTTCTCGCTCCACCTGCGATATCGCCACCGGCTTTAGCATCGGATTTTAATTTTGACACACCCCTTGAATCTTCCGTCCGATGAATTTCGGTGGTGGCGCGTTCGCCCAACATATTAAAAATCAATTCAAAGTCATTCATATGATCGCGAAGATTCTCGCGTTTCAAACCTTTTAATTTTTTATATTCGCTCGGCGTTACTCCAAAGGTGGCTTTGGAAATTTCCGCCGTCAAAATTTCATAATCTTTCCGCTCCTGCGCGCCCCGCTTTTTCCATTCGTCGGCTAATTCTTCGCGAATGGCGATTCCGCGCATTCTCTTTTCTATCCAATCGTCAGAATAGCCCTTAAGCTTATAAAGCGCTCTGGTGCGTTTCATTGCAAGCTCTGGATTTTCTATCTCCTGCACTCGCTCATAACCAACTTTTGCCAACCAACGTTTAAGCGGTTCAGCTTTTGGCGATGGAATTGATTGAATAATGCGAAACATGCCTTCGGTATTAGCACAGTCGGTTTCGCGCATTTTTCCATCTGGAGCCATTAATTTCAACCCGTGACAAAATGTCACGACTTCGCTTTTTTCCTCCGCTAGTCTTTGTTTGAGTTTTCTCCAATAAGCGCCGGCGTCGGCGCTGTCCGTAAGCGCCTCGCAAACATCAACAACCGAAAACCACCATTCGTTATTATGAATGATTCTTCTGATTTCCCTACCCCTAAATAAAACAATTTTGTTTAAAATAAAATTATTTTTCATTTTCTATTTCCACCCCTGCCCGACAATCCTAAAACCGACTTGTTCTTGGGGTACTTGAATCGGGCCTTGTGGGGTTTGCTGAATCATATTTACTTGCTGTTTTTTGTATTCAATTGAAAGCTCAAAATAGCTTGATAACTGCTGGCTTTCAATAAACGCGATTTTATAATCTTTTTTATTTTGCATAGCGTTTTGCCCAAGTTCGTTTTCCGGATTCCAGACATTCATTCCGAGTCCCATTTCGTTTTTATATTCTTCATATAAATCAGTCATCGCTTTTGACAATTCATTATTGGCGTATTGAACATTTTTTAATCCTAAATCTTCTTTGGCTTCTTTGCGACCGATAAAATACTGGTGCGAATATAATTTTTCCGTAAAATAATCAACAATCTTTTCAATTTCGTCATCTTTCATCGGCGATTTATGGCTTTTTAAAAGCCGCTTGGCGAGTATGCGAATTAAATTATGAATGCGATTGACATTACCGAGCGCCAAAGGATGAATTTGCGGATTTGCTTCCACAAATTTATTGAAAATTTTTGCCAACTCCTCGTCGTTTTTAATGCCGAATTTATTTTTCGCCAAATCAAAATACGCCATCACATCTTCCACCGAAATCGGAATTTTGTTTTGCGGATTTTGCGGGTCCGAAGGATTAAAAACATTGGCGGTTGAGGGGTCAATCGGCGAAAGTTCCGAAAGATCGCTCATCACAATTTCATCGGCTCCGAGCGCGATCATCGTTGCCGCACTGTGCGCTTTATAGGGAATCAAAACCGAAAACTTGCCGCAATATTCGCGAATCATTGAAACCATTCGCCATGGCACCATCGTATCTCCGCCCGCGCTGTATAAAAATAAATCAATGTTGTCAGTTTTGCCGATTGTTTGAAGTTGCTTGCTGATAATCGGAATAATATCCATTGCCACGCGGGCGTTAATCGGGCCCGGCCGGTCGCTGGTTAAATAAGTAATTACGCGGGAATTGCGACTTTGCTCAATTTGTTGAATAAGTGATTTTGTATCCATAGATTACATTTTAAACTATTTTCTTCGTTATTTCAATAATCCTTTTAACCTCCACTGCTTTCAAACTCGCTCCGCCGATGAGCGCGCCGTCAATTTCGGGGTGTTTAAAAAAATTGGCGATATTTTTAGAATCAACCGAACCGCCGTATAATACGCGAGGATTTAGAATATAGAATATAGAATTTAGGACTTGTTTAATAAACTTTATCATTTCTACTGCGTCTTCCTGTGGACACGCCTGACCGGTGCCGATTGCCCAAATTGGCTCGTACGCAATAATAAGACGAGAATTTAGAATATAGGATTTAGGATTTAGGGATAAATTTTTTAAATCTTTTTCTAATTGTTTTTTTATAAAATTTTTTGCCTTCCTTGTCGCTTGTCGCTTATCGCTTGTCGCTTGTCGCTTATCGCTTGTCGCTCTTTCCGGTTCGCCAATGCACAAAATCACTTTCAATCCCGATTTTAATGCCGATAAAACTTTTTTATTTATCATTTCATCGGTTTCGTTTAAATATTTCCGCCTTTCGGAATGACCGATAATGACATATTCAACGCCTAAATTTTTCAACATCTTCGGAGAAATTTCACCGGTATAAGCGCCGGAATTTTCATAAAAAACATCTTGAGAAGCGAGTTTAACCGACGACCAACTATCGACGACCGACGACAATTCTGATAAATAAACAAATGGCGGGCAGACAATAATTTCAAAATTTTTGCCGTAGTCTGTAGTCCGTAATCCGTAGTCTAAAAAAAGCTTCTTCGCTTTTTTTAGCGATTCCGGCGCCATTTTCCAGTTGAAAATTAAAAGTTTTTTCATAAATTATTATTCGTATTTATTAGTATCATTCGCACGCATTTGTATATTAGTATCACGATTATTAAAATGCCTCCATAACCACCAGCCGACCGCGATTAAAATCAACGCCAAAATCAAATAATCAAGTTTTCTAAAATAAATATGGAGCGTTTCCCAATTTTTACCCAAAACAAAACCAAGATAAGTTAAAAAGATTGACCAAATAAAAGAGCCGGCAAAAGTCAGAATTGAAAAATGCCATAAAGATTTTACTTTTAAAATGCCCAATGGAAAAGAAATAAAAGTTCTGATAACCGGCAAAAGGCGGGAAATAAAAACCGCCCAATCGCCGAAACTATCAAGCCATTGCCTTGCCCGCTCCACTTCGGTGGAAACTTTATGATTATTCCAATGAAGAACTCCTTTTCTTATTAGATAACCGATCCAGTAAGAAAAAAGCGAACCGATTAAATTTCCCAAAGCGCCGATAAAAACCACCAGCCAAAAATTAAAAACTCCGTTTGCCGCCAAAAAACCGGAAAATGGCATAATAATTTCCGATGGAATTGGAATATTGGCGGATTCTAAAGCCATTAAAAAAAACACCCCAAGATAACCGGTTGTCTCAATAACCAATAAAGTATAATTTGAAATTATTTCTAAAATTAGAGAAATCATTTTAGAATTTTTGCCGCTTCGTCCGGATCCACCACCGTTATTTCAATCCCCGTTCCCAGTTCAAATCCGGCCGAAATACTGATTTTCGGCTGGATTTCAATATGCCAATGATAATGCTTGTGATTTTTTTTGTTTAAAATCGGCGCCGTGTGAATAAAAAAATTATAATCCGAATCTTTAAGTTTAGTTTTAATTTTCATTAAAGATTTTTGCAAAGCGTCAACCATAAATTCCAAGTCTTTTTTTAAGGCGTCTTCAAAATAAGACGAATGTTTTTTAAGAAAAATTCGCAATTCAAACGGCTCACGGGAAACAAACGGCGTGAAAACAACGGCCCCTTTATTTTCATAAACTATCCGACGGCGAATTTTTTTTTCCCATTCAATCATTACACAATGAACGCATTTTTTATTTTTTTTAAAATAATCCGCCGAACCGGAAAGGGAATGATCAATATCCGGCGGAATAACCGGAATGGAAATTATTTGATAATGCGGATGATAAACAGAAGCGCCGGCTTTCGGACCCCAATTATGAAAAATAGAAATATAAGCGGAGCAAGAATCTTTAGCCAGCGTCCGATAATGTTTTTGAAACTCCTGAAAAACTAAATTAGCCGATTGTTTATCTAAAAGCGGAAAATTTTTATGGTGATCTTTGGTAATCACTAAATCGTGATGACCAATTGCTTCAACAACGGAATAAGGACCATTCTTAAAAACCTCCGGACAAATTTCTTTATGGATAAAAGCCGGATATTTATTTTCAATAATTTTCACTTGCCAATTATTTTTTCCGCGTAGTTTTGCGTTATTTTCAGCATAATTCCGCGGATATTCAAAAGGACAACCTTTTATCGGCGACTTGATTCGCTTTTCTCCTTTTATAAATTGTTCTGGTTTTTTAGCTCGTTTAGGCGCAATAACAATCCAATCGCCGGAAACAAGGTCTTGTCGTAATTGTGAATTCATAAAGTTTTAACTATTCTATTCTCATAATACCACTTCAAAATATCTTTCGCTACCGGCACGGCATTGATGCTCCCTTCGCGGGCGTCTTCCACTAAAACTAAAATCGCAATTTGAGGATTATCTTTAGGCGCGTAGCCGACAAAAAAAGCATTTGTTTTAGTTTTATTTTCAACCTGCGAACTGCCGGTTTTCGCCGC
>JBBUCW010000032.1:0-20295 GCA_038057615.1 Patescibacteria group bacterium | reverse complement strand
CATTGGCAAATCAGCTAAAAAATGAGCGGTGCCGTAAGATTTTTCCACAACATCAATCATCCCTTTCTGAATTTTTTTTATTATTTCAATATCCGAAGAATAATCTTTTATAATTACGGGAACGGTTTCTTTGATAATCGCGCCGTCTTCGGAAACGATTTTTTTTATAATAAAAGGCTGATAAATTTTCCCGCCATTAGCGATAGTGGCGATATAATTAATAAGCTGAAGAGGCGACACTAAAAGATCTCCTTGTCCAATGGAAACATTGTAAGTGTCTCCTATTCGCCAAATTTCTCCTTGTTTTTTTTCTTTAGTTTTAGGGTCGGGAAGAGAACCTTTAACCTCACTCGGCAAATCAATGCCGGTCAATTCTCCAAAACCGAATTTTTGCCAATATTCTTTTAGTTTTTCAATTCCTAATCCTTTTTGATCGCCGAATCCCCCGCCGACTTCATAAAAATAAACATTTGAAGAGCGGGCAAGGGCTGAATATAAATTAACCCAGCCGTGCGGTTTCCAGTCAACAAAACGAGAGGGCTGATTAGGATAATAAGGATTGGGAATTTCTATATAACCGATTGAAAGAATTTCTTTTTCCGGCGAAATAATATTTTCATTTAAAGCCGCGAAAGCCACCAATGGCTTTATTGTTGAACCCGGCGTATAAACTCCGGAAATAGCGCGGTTAAAAAGCGGCTTAGAAGAATTAATTAAATCTTCGGCTTTAATTTTATTATTGTCAAAACTCGGTAAATTAACCAAAGCTAAAACCTCTCCATTTTGAGGATTAAGCGCGATACCCACGCCGGCTCGGCTTCCCAAATAATCCAATCTTTCTTTTAATTTATCATAAAAATATAATTGCAATTCAGCGTCTATTGTAGAATGAAGCTCATAACCGGGAACCGATTTTTTGAATAATTTATTGTCTATAATTTCTCCTTTGGCATTTAGATAATTAATAATTTTCCCGTCTTCGCCTCGAAGCTCTTTATTATAATAAGTTTCCAAACCGCTTTTGCCGATAATATCATTCAAAGAAAGCGACTGCTCATTTTCCAAATCAATTTTACTGACCGCTCCGGTATAACCGAGAATATGAGAAAAAATTTCCTTTTCCGGATACTGCCTTTTAAAATCATCTTCTACTTGAACCGCCGGCAAATTTAAATTTTTAATTTTAATTACCTGATCAATGCTTAATTGCCTTGCAATAGTCAAAATATTTTGATTTTCCAAATTAACATTTTTTAGCAAATCTTCTATATAATTCGGCGGCAAAACAAGAATATTTTGAAGAGTTTCTATTGTTTTTAACCGCTCTTCGGAAAAATTTTTTCCGCCCGAGGCGGATCCGCCTTTGGCGGAAAAAAGTTCTACGAGTTTCAAATTCAAACGGAAAGCCGGAATATTTTTAATCAACGGATTATTAAAGCGGTCAAAAATAATCCCCCGCTGAGTTCGAATAACGGTAATCTGACCGGCATTAGCCAGCGCCCGCTCTTTATAAAAATCATTTTGCCGCCAACTCAAAGATAATAATCTGACAATAACAATAACTATGACAATAGCAACCGCAATTAAAAGCAATTTAAAAGCTCTTTGAGAAAGTGGCTGTTCCAGGGAATTAAAACTTTGCGAAAGATCGTCAAGAACGGCCTCCTCGAGAAAAAGTTCTTTCTTCATAAAAGACAATGCGAATAATACGAAATTATATATTTTCTTTGAATTACGAAATGCGCCAGGAAGTGGTAATTTCGGGTCTTTTCCCCAAATCTGGGACGGAAATTCGCTATAATTTCTATGCGTAGCCTTTGGCTACGCCTATAAATTCTATCAAATTTCCATCTTCCAGATTTGGGGAAAATACCTCGAAAGCATTTCGTAATTCAAAGATATTTTAAAACTGTTTAATAAATCTCAAATCTCCGCTATAAAATAAACGAATATCGGGAATATTATATTTAATCATTGTCAGTCTTTCCAAACTCATTCCAAAAGCAAAACCCTGCCATTCGTAAGGATTATATTTTACCGCTTCAAAAACATTACGATGGACCATGCCGGCGCCCATAATTTCCAGCCATTTATTTTTAAATTTAATGTCAACCTCAACACCCGGCTCAACAAAGGGAAAATAACTCGGTCGATAACGGAATTTAATTTTCTGATTAACAGACTCACCAAAAAATTTTTTAAAAAATTCCTCAATAATAAATTTAAAATTCGCCAAAGAAATGTCTTTGCCGACCATTAACCCTTCAACTTGATAAAAATTAGTTTCATGAGAAGCATCAGTAGCTTCATAACGGAAAACTCGTCCCGGGACGATAATTTGAAACGGCGGGTTATGTTTTTCCATATAACGGATTTGCATCGGGCTGGTATGAGTTCTCATTAACAATCTTTTTTTGATGTCTTTCTTTTCTTTTTCATTTTGTTTTATCCAAAAAGTATCCCACATTTCTCTTGCCGGATGATTAGGCGGCACATTTAGTGCGTCAAAATTATAATATTCGGTTTCCACCTCTGGCCCCTCAACCACGGAAAAATTCAATGAAAGAAAAATTTGGCGAATTTCTTCTTCTATTTTTGATAAAGGATGTAAATGCCCTATTGGAATTTTTTTTCCTGACTTGGTAATGTCAATAAAACGAGGATTAAGAATTGGGTCCGCCAGTTGGCGGAGAGGATTAAATTCTTTTGATTTTTGTTCTATTTTCTCTTCCAATTCTTTTTTAAACTGTTGAACTAATGGACCAATTTCTCGGCGTTCTTCTATTGATAAATCTTTAAGCCCGCGCAAAGTTTGCGTTAATTCGCTTTTCCGACCGAGATATTTAATACGCAACTGCTCTAAATCTTCCGCGGTTTTTACATCCGCTATTTTTTTTGAAAAAGATTCTTTGATCTGTTTTAACATTTTTAATTTGTAATTTATGTGAGTAGTTTGTAGTTAAGGATAAATTTTCGCTGACGCAAAAATTTATGTGCCGATGGCAGGGATCGAACCTGCGACCTAACGCTTATGAAGCGTCCGCTCCGCCACTGAGCTACATCGGCATTGAGTCTGTTCGTCTGCAAAAAGTGTTGCGGGGGTCGGAATTGCACCGACGATTTCCAGATTATGAGCCTGGCGACCTGCTACTGGTCCACCCCGCGAAAATATTATAACAAAGTTATTGATTTTTTCAAGATTACGAGGTATTTTTTATTTATGAATTATAGAAAAATCGCTATTTTGGGCTTCAGACGAGAAGGAAAAAATTTATTAAAATTTCTTTTCAAATCTCCGATTTATAAAAATGCGGAAATTGTAATTTGCGACCGCGATACCAATATACAAATACATACAAATAATACGAATGTTAAATTTCAAACTGGCGAAAATTATTTGAAAAATCTTAACCAATTTGACATTATTTTCCGTTCGCCGGGAGTGCCTTATAATTTGCCGGAAATTCAAAAAGCCATTAAAGCCAATGTTAAATTTTCCAGCGCTACTCAATTATTTTTTGATGAAATTCGTAAAACTACGGTAAAAAACGCTTTGACAATTATCGGCATCACCGGCACCAAAGGAAAAAGCACAACCTCCACTCTGCTTTATAAAATTTTGAAAGCTTGCGATAAAAATACTTATTTAGTCGGAAATATCGGCAAACCAGTTTTGGATATTATATCCAAAATGCGAATAAACACGGAAAAAAACACAGATCGACGTAAATTAGATATTCGCGAAAATCCGCGTAAATCTACATTCATAGTATTGGAGCTTTCCAGTTTTCAGCTTCAAGATTTAAATCAATCACCCGACATTGCTATTGTTTTGGATATTTTCCCTGACCATTTAGACTCTCACAAAAATTTTAATGAATACTTCAACGCCAAAGCTAATATCGCTAAATGGCAGAAAAAAACAGACAAAATTTTCTATTTCGCCGGTGATAAATATTCACAATTGATTGCTAAAAAAAGTCAGGGAAAGAAAAATCCTATTGATATTTCATTCTTAAATTATCAAGAATTTGAGAATAAAATAAAATCTACTATAAAAATCAACGGCGAACACAATTTCAAAAATACCATAATGGTCGCAAAAGTCGCTTTATCTCTTGGCTGTCCAAAAGAAAAAATTATAAAAACAATTAAAAATTTCCGCGGATTAGAACATCGATTAGAATTTGTTCGTACTATTCGCAAAATTACACAAAAAAAAATACAGAACTACGCGAAAAAAAATCAGCGTCAATCCGCCTCTATATCATTTTACAATGATTCCGCCTCCACTAATCCCCAAACCGCGGCGGCGGCAATCCGATCCTTTAACGAACCAAAAATTTTAATTGCCGGCGGCAAAGACAAAAACTTAAATTATTCCTCTCTCGCTAAAGCATTAAAAAATTCCAACACAAAATTAGTAATTCTTTTTGGTGAAAATAAAAATAAAATAAAAAAAGCCATCAAAAATTCTGGAGTACCAATAAAACTGAAAAAAAATCTTGAAACAGCCACAAAAACCGCTTATCAATTTGCTAAAAAATCATTAAAGTTAATGGTCAATAATCAATGGTTGATGCTCAATATCATTTTCTCCCCAGCCTCCGCCAGCTTTGATATGTTTAAAGACTATAAAGACAGGGGCGAAAAATTCAAAAAATTTGTCAAAAAATTGAAATAAAAATAATTTTAATTTATAATTATTTCATAATGCGGGCGTAGCTTAGCTGGCTTAAAGCGCCACCCTGTCACGGTGGAGACCGCCGGTTCGAATCCGGTCGCCCGCGCAAATTTTTATATATAACCGATTTAAAGCGTCATTCTATTCTATCGCGGCGGAGATCGCCGGTTCGAATCCGGTCGCCCGCGCAAATTTTTATATATAACCGATTTAAAGCGTCATTCTATTCTATCGCGGCGGAGATCGCCGGTTCGAATCCGGTCGCCCGCGCAAATTAAACTTTAAAGCTTATGAAAATCAACACCAATCATCAAAAAATTAAAGAAATTTTAACTCGCGGAGTTGAAGAAATTATTGAAAAAGAAAATTTGATTAAAAAATTAAGTTCCGGCAAACCGCTGAGAATTAAATTCGGTGTTGACCCGACTTCCCCTAAACTTCATTTGGGCAGCGCGGTTATTTTATGGAAATTAAAAGAGTTTCAAAAATTAGGACATACAATTGTATTCATCATCGGCGATTTCACCGCTCAAATAGGCGATCCTACTGGTAAATTAACGGCAAGGAAAACTCTCACGGAAAAAGAAATAAAAGCAAATATGGAAACTTACAAAGAACAAGTGGGAAAAATTTTGAACCTAAACAAAACAGAAATAGTCTATAATAGCCATCATTTATTAAAAATGAGTTTAGCTAAAATTTATCGGATTTTTCAATTTTTTACCGTCAATCAAATACTTGAAAGAGATATGTTTCAAGAAAGAAGAAAAGCAGAGAAACCGATTTGGCTTCATGAATTTGTGTATCCCATATTTCAAGCTTATGATTCTGTAGTCGTAAAAGCGGATATAGAAATAGGCGGAAATGATCAACTTTTTAATATGATGGCGGGAAGACAACTCCAGCCCCACCTTAATCAATCACCGCAAGATATCATAACGATAAAGCTTTTAGTCGGAACAGACGGTAAAAGAAAAATGAGCAAAAGTTTTGGAAATTATATTGGAATCAATGAATCGCCCAAAGAACAATTTGGTAAAATTATGTCAATTCCTGACGAATCAATTATTGAATATTTTGAACTTTGTACTCCCCTACCTCTGGAAAAAATTGAAAAAATTGAAACAGAATTAAAAAATAATAAATTAAATCCCCGCGACGCAAAGGCAAAATTAGCATACGAAATCGTTTCGCTTTATCATGGAAAATCGGCGGCGCAAAAAGCCGAAAATGAATTTAACCGAATTTTTAAAGAAAAAGAATTGCCATCAAAAATTCCTTCAATTAAAATTGCCGATAAAAATATTAATATCTTGGATTTGTTGGTTAAAATAAAATTCGCCTTATCAAAAGCCGAAGCCAAAAGATTAATTGAGCAAAAAGGAGTAAAAATTAACGATAAAATTCAAGAAGATTGGCGAAAAAATGTTATTGTAAAAAGCGGCGCGGTTATTCAGGTAGGAAAAAGAAAGTTTGTGAAAATTAAATAAATTATAATTTCAACACCAAAATTTACTCAATTAATTTCAATTCCTGAAAAGATTTTTTATAAATTTCAACCGCTATTTCGGCTTCGTTTTGAGTCAGATTAAAATCCGGCTCCGTAGAAATCCGGTGGCGAAGTTTATGAACTTGCTGGATTTCTTTAATATTAGAAATTTGAGCTTCGGTAATTTGTTCAAAAATTTTATCCAAATTTTTTTCCTGATAACCGGACATTTTTAAAATTTCAAATAAAATTCTATCAGCTTCCATAATGGCTAATTTTAATTGATTAAGCTCTCCGGATTTTAATCTATTCTGAATTTGTTTCCAAGCTTTCAAAATCCGGCGTTTTGAAATATCTTTTGCGCCAAGCACATCAATAAAACTTTCAACTTTTTCGCCGACGAGATCAAGTTTAGCAATAAAATAAACAGTAAAACCTAAAAGAATTGCTGATATCAAAAAAGAAATAATCTGAAAAATCAATAAATTTTCAATAAAAAAATTAATGAAATTATTAATCATATCTATAAGTGGCTAGTGGCTAATTTTTCATAATACTGCCCGATTCCTAAAATATCAACTTCGCGAAAAGGCTTGCCTATTAACTGGAAACCAATTGGTAAATCAGTTTTTAGTCTTGAGCTTTGTCCGCCAGCTGGCGGATTGAGATTAACAGGAATAGAAATGGCTGGTAAACCGGCTAAATTTACCGGAATGGTGAAAATATCTGAAAGATACATTTGAAGCGGGTCATCCGTCTTTTCGCCGATTTTAAACGCCGGAGTCGGTGAAACCGGAGTTAAAATTACATCAACTTCTTTAAATATTTTATCAAAATCTTCTTTAATTAACCGCCTGACTTTTTGAGCTTTAGAATAATAAGCGTCGTAATATCCCGATGATAAAACATAAGTTCCCAAAATAATTCTGCGTTTTACCTCCTCGCCGAATCCCCCGCCTCGCGTTTCAAAATATACATCTTTTAAACTTGTTGCTTGTCGCTTGTTGCTTGTCGCTCTGCCATAGCGGATGCCGTCAAATCGCGCAAGATTCGCGCTCACTTCCGCCGGCATAATAATATAATAACAAGACAAAGCGTATTTTGTGTGAGGCAAACTAATTTCCTTAAATTCTATTTTCAAAGATTTTAAATTTTTAATCGCCTCCTCAATTCCCTCCTCTACTTCTTTATTTAATCCGCCGGTAAAATATTCTTTCGGCAATCCGATTTTCAATTTTCTAATATCTTCCAGTCTATAGTCTGTAGTCTGCAGTTTGTAGTCTGCGACAGACGTCGCATCAAACTCATCTTTCCCTTTTATCGCCTCAAAAAATATCGCCGCGTCTTCTACGGTTTTAGTTATTGTTCCGATTTGATCCAAACTGGAAGCCATTGCAATCAAACCATAACGAGAAACCGCGCCATAAGTCGGTTTTAAACCAACAACGCCGCAAAATTCGGCTGGCTGACGAATAGAACCTCCGGTATCAGAACCTAAAGCAGCCAAAGCCATATCCGAAGCCACGGCCGCCGCCGAACCGCCGGACGAACCGCCAGGCACTCGCTCTAAATCAATAGGATTTTTAGTTATTTGAAAAGCCGAATTTTCCGTGGAAGAACCCATCGCAAATTCATCCATATTGGTTTTTCCAAGAAAAATCGCGCCGGCTGATTTTAATTTTTTAATAACGGTGGCGTCGTAGCTCGCCCGATAATTTTTTAAAATTTTTGAACCTGCAGTCGCCAACTCGCCTTCAATTAAAATATTATCTTTAATCGCTAAAGGCGCGCCGGCTAAAACTCCCAATTTTTTTCCTTTAACCATCTCAATATCAATTTTATTCGCCTGCGATAAGGCTAAGTCTTTTGTTAATTTTAAAAAAGCTCCAATTTCCACGTCCTTTTTTTCAATATAATCAAAAAACTCTTTTGTAATTTCAAAAGAGGAAAACTCTTTATTTACCAACCCTTCATGAAATTTTTTAATGGTTAAATTTTGTAAATCCATAGATAGAGTGTTCGCGAATATTGCTAATTATTGGCAAATAATGCTAATAATTTATTCGCATTATTTAAAAATCAATTCGCATTATTAGCGATTACTTTTCAAACACCGGCGGCACTTTTAAAAAACCGTTTTCTTTTTCCGGAAACGCGCTTACTAATTTTCCGCGCAAATCCGCTTCTAAATTTTCATTTCCGCGTTTTTCCGCTTCTACAAATTCATCCTCGCGAAAAACATTTTTTAATTCCGCGCCGCCGCCCATTGGTTCAACCCCGTTAGAAGTCCGATGCGCTTGCGCATCGGCAGACACCGATGGCGTCTGACTTCTAACGGGGTTAATATTTTCCGTATCCACTTCTTTAAGTTCCTCAAAATGCCCCAAGATTTTCTGGAGATCTTTAAGCAATTTTTCTTCCTTATCGCTTATCGCTTGTCGCTTGTCGCCAATTTCAATCCGGCCAAGCTCGGCCAAATGTTCCAAAGTTTTTTTATCTATAAAATCTTTTGATGACATTTTTTTATTATACTACAATCTCTGCAATTCATAAAATTTCCGATAAGCGCCGTTTTCTATTTTAATCAAATCGTTATGATTGCCTTCTTCAACAATTTTGCCGTTTTCCAAAACTAAAATCCTATCGGCCTTGCGAACCGTGCTTAAGCGATGAGCGATAATAAAAGTCGTCCGATCTTTCATTAATTCTTCTAAAACTTCCGTAATAAATTTTTCCGAACGGCTGTCCAAAGCCGAAGTCGGTTCGTCTAAAATCAAAATCCGCGGACTTCTTAAAATCGCCCGAGCAATGGCAATTCTTTGTTTTTGACCAACCGAAAGCTTGACTCCCCGCTCACCGACAATCTGCCTCCACTTTTTCGGAAACTTTTCAATAAAATCCAAACAATGAGACATTTCCGCGGCTTTTTTAATTGCCTTATTGGAAGCGCCGAAACTGCCGTATTTAATATTTTTCTCAACCGTGTCGTTAAAAAGCACCACCTCTTGCGGCACCACCGCGATTTTTGAACGCAAAAATTTTAAATCAAAATTCTTAACATTGTGACCGTCAATATAAATACCTCCTTTTTGAGCAAAATGATATCCAGAAATTAAATCTATCAGCGTACTTTTGCCGACGCCGGATTCTCCCACTAAAGCCACCACCTCGCCGGAATCAATTTTAAAACTGACATTTTCCAATATCCGCTTACCGCGTTTACTTGTCCTGAGCCGAGTCGAAGGATAAGAAAAATAAACATTTTTGAACTCAATTTTACCTTTAATATCCGGTAAAATAACGGCGTTCTCGGGAATATAAATTTCAGTCGGCGTTTTTAAAATTTTCTCCGCTCTTTCTATGGAAATTAAACCGTTTTGAACCACTTGCCAATTATGGCCAAGCATAATAAATGGTCCGAAAAGCATGGTGGCATAACCGCTAAACATTACTAATTCTCCGAGCGTCATCACCCCCTGATGAATAAAATAAATCGCCAAACCATAAATAATAAACTGGCTAGCTGTCACAATTAAACGCTGATAAAAATTCATTCCTTGCCAAACATCCGTCATTTCCAGCCAAATTTCGGCGGCTTTTAGGCGGAAATTTTTAAAAATTTTCCTTTGTTCGTGTTTTTCAGCCACTGCCTGTTTAATGGGAGCGACATTAAAAATCGCGTCATAAGCGTCGCCATAAGCTTTATTATAAGCGCGGTTTGATTTTCTTTGAAGATTAGCGAGTGTCGGGGCCATTTTTATTAAAAGAATCACATAAATAAAAATTGCCAACAATAAAATTATTGCCATAAAATAATTTACATAAAAAGTAAAAATTAAAGAAACAAAAACGCTTAAAAATTGAGGAGTTAAAGCAATAATTACATCTGCGACAATCCGCTCAATCCAACCGGCGGCGCGGCCGATCCGATCAGTTACTTGTCCGATTTTTTTGTCTTTATGAAAACTAAGAGGTAATTCCAAAAGCGTTTTAAAAGAATCAATTATATAATCTGAATGAACCCATTCGCCAATCCGGGCGCTTTCTAATTTAATTTTCCAATCAATCATATCACTGGCAAAACGGACAATCAGCCAAATAATTATGAAAAACATCCATAGTGGCATTTCAATGGTCGTATTAATAAAAATTTTATTTGTATCCAAAATCGCGTCAAAAAACCGGCCGGCCAAATACGGCACCGCGCCATTAGTTAGCGCCGAAGCAACCCCAAAAAAAGAAAGAACGATTAAGTCGTTTTTGTAATTCGCTAAATATCTGACAACCACTTTTAACCCTTGATAAAATTTTTCTTTATTTGCCATAGTTTTTATATTATCAAAAATAACCTACCAATTCAATAAAAATCAGCAAGATATTTTACAAAATCGTGTCCAGGTTCATATAGATATTGACCACTTAGGTCTGTAAGGCAATAACATCTTTTGTCGGCAATCGACCAGTTTGCCGCTTGCGATAATAGGCTTCAGGAGTCAAATAATCCAATGATTCATGAGGCCTTATTGTATTCCAAATATTCTGCCATTCAATGATTTTCAATTACATTACTTCCAAAATAGACGAAACATTGCCTTGTTGATAGAATTCTCTTTCATCGGCGCTATGTGATGTTTCTACATAACAATTTTGTTTCGGATGTCTGGGATAAATAAAGTAATGGGGAATATTCAATTGCTTGCATAGTTTTCGGTTTGGATATTTTCGGTTTGGATATTTTTGATTTTGAAATCAAAGTTATTTACGCATTCTTGAAGAAAACACGCGCCATTTCTGGAAGACGCGGAAGAATAGACTCGCAAAATTCTTTGCTTGCCCAAAACATCAATAGCAGTGAATTGATAGAACTTTCTTCCACCAACGAGCATAATATGCTTTGTGTCTATTTGAATCATGTCTCCGGGGTAAGAAACCTTGAATCCACGCGGAAATCTCTTCCTCGGATTCTTGGCCGCCTTGCTTCTTTTTATTGATATTTTCTTTTTGATCATATTTTTTCTTTTGAGAATTCTGCCAATTGAGCTGGCTGAAACAGTTAATTGTTTTTGAGCCAGTATTGCCTGAATTTTGTATTTTGACCAAGCCGGATATTGTTTTCTGATTTTTATAACCTCGAAAACAATTTCCCATGAAATAGTTGACGTTCTCAAATTCTTCGGTTTATGGGACTCATCATTCAAACCCCTTGGTCCTAATCCGTCTAATTTCTTTTGCCAATTTCTGACTGTCCATCTAGTCAATCCAAAATGTCTGGCAGTCAAGGAAATATTCTTTTTACGCGCCTTATGCCAATCTAATATCTTCAACCTTTGCTTTGCCCGTTCGCTTAGATTGCCTGCCAAAAATGCTGAACAAGCGATTGAAACCGCTCCTGGCAGGACATAGCCATATATTGTCATATGTCTGCCAGCATATCTGCCTTTCATAATCTTTTTCAATACCTAAGGTGGATAGTATCATATGAACCAGCGCAAATCGTTGACAAAATACCAATAATAATTTATTCTAAAAAATAGGACATTGTAATTTTAAATATAAAATCACAGGAGGATACTACATGAAAATGAGATACTACTTTCTTAAAGAAGATTTAGATGTTTTAGAAAAAATGGCAGAAAGCTTAAAAAATAAAATTGTTAAAATAGGTAAAGAACAAGGAGAAGTTGCGAGGCAAAGTACTGAAAATATGGGACATGACGATGCGTGCCAAGAAGTTATTTATCAAGAACGGCGCATTGCTGTTAGCAGATTAGATGAAATACGCCAAATATTAAATAATGCTGAATGTGTGAAACCAATAAGCGCGTCTGAAAAAGTACGGTTTGGTTCAATCGTTAAATTAGATAATGGAAAAATATATAAAATTGGCAGCTATAGAATATTAGCAAACCATTCCATAGAAAACATCTCATACAACTCTCCTCTTGGTGAAAAGCTGTTAAACAAAGAAATAGGCGACGAAATTGTTCATAATAGTATAATAATAACCATTACTAATATTAAATAAGGCGATCAATTTTATATTGGTCGCTTTTTTATTTTATTCCTTCTAAATATACGCTTCCAAATCGTCTTTTTAAATTAGCGATTTTTTTGTCAAATTTCCATTTATTGACTTTTTTAAATCCACCCCCATTTAATAAAGATATAAGTTTTTCATAATCGTATGCCCATAAATGAGAAGTATATTTTTTATCATCGTCTTGATCGCGAAAATGATAATTAAGTAAATCAATATAAGTATTAATATGTTTAATAAAATTTCTTTTAGAATACCAATTCTTTATAGTTTTTTTATAAAAAATTGGATTTTTTTCAATATAATTTTTTATCATTAACTGACTATCGGGAACACCAATGATTAATCGCCCGCCATTTTTCAATATTCTAAAACATTCAGATATAAATTTTTTTGCGGAAACAGGATAATCTAAGTGTTCTAAAAAATGCTCAACAAATATTATGATGGAACATTTATCTGATAATGGTATGCCCTCTCTAATATCATAAATAATATCAGCAGGAAGATTAATATCTATATTTAAATAATTATTTAATATATGCTTTCCTCCTCCAATTTGTATTTTTTCGGTGTTCTTTTTTGTGATTAATTTTTTAGATCCATTAATGTGATTTTTATACAGATTTATTTCTTTTAAAATTTGCCTTAACGATCTCCTAAGTCCGTGAGTAGAATTCTCACTAACTAATAATTGATTAGCGATTTTTTCTAATTCCCAAATTTTTTTAAAAAAACTTTTGTTCATATAAATTAATTTAAAATTAAATCGGATATTTTCCAAAGCGCCATTCCGTTTCCTGGATGTTGTTTTCCGTTATTGGTGAAATTTATATCAATTGATTTAATTGGATCACAAAAATTAAATGGCGGTATTTGAAAATTTAAGGGTCGCCACTTTACATTTCTAGTATCGATGTTTTCAACCTCCTTATTAAAATTAGTTAATAATAAATAAGTCGATTCGCTTTTTTTAATATTATTTATCGCTTTAAATATATCTTGAAAAGACAAATGCACTAAACAATCTTTACAAAAAACTAAATCCACTTTAGGCAAATTGTTCTTAATCAAATCTAACTCGACAAATTTATATTTATCATTTTCGTATTTTTTAACGTTTAAATTTATTACCTCGCTAACAATATCAGCTCCAATATATTGATTTAATAATGATAAATTTACTTTCTTCATCCAATTAAAATCTCCGCATGGAATATCAAGCATACTTCTAATATTAAATTCATTAAATAATATCGGCAATTCTTCCCGAATAACTATGGTTTGCCTCAATTCTGATCCTGGACCCGAAAATGATTCATTAGATCCCCAATGATTTGTTTTATAAATTCTTGTAAATTCTTTTTTATTACCCTTAAAACCATTCATAATAATGTTATTTAATTTATTCTTTTAGTATTTAAAATCGTCTTTACTTCTCATAAATGCAAATTTTAAATTAATAAGTTCGGGGACTATATTAATTTTAATTTCTTTTTTAATCTCAAGATAAGTGTTTTCTAATTTTTTTTTGACTTTACAAGTATAAACTCTATACTTTAAATCAGTATAAGCAGGATTAATTCCTATCTCTCCTTTTGGTATTATTCCATTAAAGGGCACTGCGATATTCATATAATTCCAATAATTCCAGACCTCTAAGGCTTTATATTGATCAAAATAAAAATAAAAACTAGGGTATCTTCCGAATGAACGCAATTCTCTGTGTATTAAATGTCCAAGAAGAGGACTTACATAATGCGACAAACTATTAAAGTTAAGCTCAATTTTATTAAAATCAATTATTTCTATTTTATTTGAAAAAAAGCGAGCATTTGTAAGGAAAATTATTCTATTGCTTATATAAGAGATAAAATGATCAATATCCAGTTCTCTGAAAATATTGTTTTTTTTAAAATAATTAATTAAAAATTCTAGAGACGGTCTAAATTGCCTTAAACTGAAATCCACTGATAATTTAGGATATTGACTAGAAATAAGATTTTTATAAGTCGGGCTATAGAATTCTCCCAATTCTTTATATTTTAACGATTGATCATTGTCTTGATAAAGCATTATATATTCTCCAATTACTTCAAAATAAAGATACCCTAGAATAGGCAGATATTCTATCGTATCAATGAATAAATTTAAGAATTTTTTACTATCCACTTTCTTATTTTTAAAATATAATTCATTACATATATTTAAATATTTTAAAGATTTTTTTATCCGATCTTCACAAATTTTTTCTATGGAGTTTCTTTCTTTATGTGAAAGAAGGTATTCCAACTGCTTATAAATATCAAAATGAATTTCTCCAAGACGTAAATAATCAATTCCCTTTAAATTATTTTTGATTTTCTTTTGTAAATCAATTTCTATGACCAAAATTTCTAATAAGAATTTATCTCCATTAAGTATTCTAGGAGCCTCTTCTTCTAAAATATACTTTCCTAAATTATGCATTCTTAATTTTTTATTCTCGTTAAATAATTGAGTGCAATATATGCTGCCAACCAAACATCCTCCGCTAGGCTGAATATTATTATCTTTTATAATATTTTTTAATTTTGGCGTAATATGAGCCAAATAAATTTTTTTGTCATTTTTAAGCGTTTTAAAAAAAGAATTTTCGATTAACAATTTTCCATTTTTACTTTCAGAAATCGCTTTTTCACGCCATAATAAATCATCAGCAATAATTTTTTTGCTATTATTTGGGACACATATATTATCCCCATAAAATACATGTGCACTGTTCCATTTATTAAATTGATCCTGTTTCATTGTATATTTTCAAGGGAATAAAAACACAATCAATCCCTTTAATTCCTTTAAAAATCATCTTTTCACTTTTAATAACCAATTTATAAGCGAATTTTTTAAAATTGTCCGGCGGAACACGAAATAAATAATTATCATTAATACGCCATTTTATTTTTGGTTGACAATATCTATCAAGCGCATCTGCGGTTTTAAGAATATCTATCGCATCTTTATATTTTTTATAGTTTTTGCTTAATAAAATATTTTTATATTGAGAATTATGATAATAGATAGAGTGATAAATTTCTTTTTTATCATCGTTACTAAATTTTATTTGAAACAAACCCTCTACTTTTTTATAATTTTTTAAAAACCAAATTGCGGTTCTTTCTCCATGCTCAATATCATTTCTGTCATTTAAACGCCTTAAATCGTGTAAAATAGCCGAAATCGTAATATTTTGTTTTTGGATTTTATTTTTTACCCATAAATTTGAGAGTGCTGTCGCATAAACTGCAACTCTAATCATATGCCTATTTCCATGAATTGTATTCATTCTATTTTGACTTGAAAACCATTCATCTATGGGAATAATTTTTTTTATAAACTTAATATTAAATTTTAAGGGGGTAATAAATTTATTATCAAAGTTTGGTTTGTTTTTAATAATCCATTGTAAAGTTTCCGCATCCATAAATTGATGTTTGGGTAATTCCTTTATTTGCGCTAATTTATAAAGTGGTTGAATCATTTCTTTGCCATTGTCCTTTCCCTATTTGTGGAAATAACTCCTCAAAAGTGCATTTAAGTATTTTAGTTTTATCCCAAGAAGAACATATAAATTTTAAATTTGAAATTTTAAAAAATTTCATGCTTTCAAAAAACATTTCAAGACAAACACCGCATGGAGTGCATATAAAATTATTTTTCCAACCAAACCTCTCAAACATCCCAATCGTGCATATTATTTTAGGTTCTTCTTTCCCTTGAAAATAAAGTTGGTCGAGTGCCATTCTTTCTGAACATGTTGAACCAATTGCTCTAGTGCGTCCAATAGTCGCACCTTTATAAATTCCTCCCTTAGCGCCAAGAATAACAGCCCCAACAAAGCTATTTTTATTTATCACAGAATTTTTTGCCGCCAATTTTGCTTTATTAACTAATTTCTTCTCTTCTTTATTTAATTTTGTAAAATTTACTATAATCATTCTAAATCAAAGTTTAGCCTCAACTGCATGAGTAAAAGCTTTAATCTCTTCATCTGTCATAAGTTTAATATCTAATTCGTCTGCTAAATTTTTAATTTTCCGCTCCGCTTCGTTTTTCTTTTCTAAGTCATCTATAATAATTTCCATTTCTATATGATGATTCCAATATTCGCTAAACTTAACGGCAATCTCTATTCCTTTATAAATATAATTATGCCTTTCTTGCCAAGCTTTCATTGATTTGCCGGGAAGGTTTAAATGATTAAATATTTCAACAGCTGTTTTATATTGCTTTGGATCTATCAAAACTTCCCATTCTCCAAAATCACTTCCATTTCCAATTCTGTTGTTTTTCAAAACAATTTTCGCTTTGTTTTTGCTAATTTCATTAACAACCTTAAATAATTTATCCGGTAAAATATAAAAAATTGTTTCCTTATTATCTTGACCAATATCTTTGGCGTTTGACATTAAAAATTCATTCAGCCAATTATATTTTTCCTCTGATATTTTTGCTCTAAATTCTATTTCTATGTTTGGCATAAATAAAATATGTTTAATAAATTATTAAATTATTCGCTAATTCTAATATAATTTAATAATTTTATAGACAACTGAGACGGATCAAATTCTGAACTATTTAATTTTAACAATGGAATTTCATAAATAGAAGCTATTTGTTCCGCTATTTTTTCAGTTTGTTTAACAAATTCAGAAAAAATTTCAATTGGGTCTTTTGACAAATCAATTAATTCCATAAGCTTATCGCGCTTCCTTATTCCAAAAGCAAAATCGTGTTTTATTCTATTTATTAATATTTCTGGTTCAGCAGTAAGTAATACTATTAAATTAAAATTAGATATCCAATTTCCAATAGCTGAAACAATATTTGTTTCCTTAATTCTTCCAAGGTGTCCAGAAAAAATCCACTTATCATGATTTATATTATTATTAATTTGATTGATTAAAAATTGAACCATTTTAGACAATTCCTGATTTTTATAATCATCTTGAAGTTGTTCTAATGATTCATAATCTCCTTGTTTTAATCCTAACCAATTAATAAATTCTTTTGACCCATAACAAACATCAACTCCGCAATTATTAAATACTAAAGCATCTAAAAGACTTGTTTTACCCGATGAATTAATTCCTCCTAAAAATATTTTAAAAGATTCCATTAGTCTTTCTTTAATAATTTATAATATTAAAATACTCTAATTATTAATATTATCAAAATATTAAATAAAATCAATATATTGTATAATATAATCTTATTTTATAAAAAATTTATTGAGGATTAATTTTTCTTTATTTGCCATAGTTTTATACCATTTAATATGATACTAAATTATTTAAAATTACCCAATGTATTAATTCAAGACCTCTTGATTTTTTTATGTTAATTTGGTATAAAAAAACTTCGTTCTTTAACAATAATTTCCTCGGCAAAGGAAAATAAAAAATGGAGGAACAACAATAATGATTGAATTGATTAAGTTAGATTATTCACAAGAGCTGGAGGAAATAGATCCCCAACTCTTAATAGGGGTCGGCGTGCCTTACACAGCCGATAAAAAAATTGTGGCGGTGGTTTTAAAAGATTTTATTTCCGAAAAACTTCCGGAAGAATGCAATATCAATGAATATGAGTGGATAATCAGCGTCCACCATAAAAACCAAATAATCATTGCCGAATTGTTTAACGGCAATGCTAACTATCTAACAAGAATGGTGATAAGCTCCATTCTTAAGGGAATGGAAAAAAGCGGTTTAAAAAGTGCCATTTTTCCATATCCTTCACCAATGTTTAATAAACCGACAACTTTCGTCGTTGGTTTTAATAATATAACAAACTCAATAATCATTTATGACCCCGATGTTAAAAACATCAGGGTCATGGACCAACACATAGATCAATATTCTATTATTTTTAGCTATAAGAAAGAAATTAGGGAAATACAAATTTCATCCCTAATAAGAGATAGTTGGTTGATTCATTCTTCTCTAATTTTTAAGGCAAAAAGAAAAATCGCCTTCTTAGGGAAAATAAAAGACTCAACCATTCCAATCTCTTTTCATAAAAAAAGAAATATAATTTTTGATTTAGACCTCTTAACAAAAGAGGTAAGTAAATACCGGCTTAATATATCAGAACCGGCATTTGTCGTTGGCGAAGTTAAGGGCGGGATTAAAACCGCCATAAGTTCCAATCAGGTTATATTCTGGTAATATTTTTTTTCTAAATTATAAATCCTTTGCCGAGGATTTATTCAAAGCGCTCTCTAAAAAAGAGCGCTTTTTTTTATTATTTATAAAAATATTGCTATGATCGCCGCAATTATTATCTTCCTTACTTAAATTTTTCTGTAAAGTTCATAAATTTCATTGACCGTAGTGGCATCTTCAGCTGATTTATCTTCCCGCCATCTTAAAAATTTCGGAAATCTTAAAGCCAAACCGCCCTGCCTATCGGCAGGCAGGCTTTTCTTAATTTTGTCTTTTGCCACCGTATGAATAGGCGAAATAGTAATTTCCGCGCCGGAAATTTCCAGCACAATTTTAGGTTCAAACCAAACATCAACTTTCATTCCGGTTTCCACTAATTTATGTTTTTCTTTTAATTTATATTTTTCAAACATTTTCAATGATTGAGCCAGATTTTCATCGGTAAAACCGGTACCGACTTTGGTAAAAGAATAATATTTATTTTGTTTCGGGTCATAAGCCGCAACTAATAGCGAACCGTAAGTTTTTGCCCGACGACCGGCGCCATAAAGTCCGCCAACCACCACTAAATCAAAATTATCCGCTAATTCTTTTTTATATTCTTTTTTGAATTTAATCCAAAGCCAACCTCGACTGCCAGCCTGATAAATTCCCGAATAATCTTTAATCATTACGCCTTCCGCTCCTCGTTTAATTGAATCGGCGAAATAAGACTCTATCTCCGACAAATCATCAGTAATCGCGTATTTGCCAAAATCTATTGGTTTAATTTTTCTAAAAAAACGCTCTAAAGCCGCCCTTCTATCTTTTAATGATTGATTTAAATAATTTTTACCGTCTAAATAAAGCAAATCAAACAAAAAATAATGAACCGGAATTTTTTTGATATATTCTTCAATATTATGTTTTCGCCTTCGCGACATTAAAATTTGAAAGGGCAATAATCTTTCCTCCGACGCTGCGGTCGGAGTCCCGACCCCTTTAGGGCGTCGGGATTTATTAACATCATAAGCCACAGCCACCACCTCTCCCTCAATAATCGCTTCTTTGCCAATAAAAGATTTCTTCAAACCCTCAATAATATCCGGATACTGATGGGTGATATTTTCCTGTTGCCGAGAAAAAAGAGATATTTCGCCGGTTTTTTTTATATGCGCCTGAATTCTTTCTCCGTCATATTTTTCTTCAACCGAAACCATACCGGGAATATGATCTTTAATTTCTTCCAATTCCTGAACTCTATTAGATAACATTACTCTAATCGGCGCGCCAACTTTTGGTTTAATTTCTAGAATTTTTTTAATTCCCGATTTTGAAACTATATAAGCTATTTCGCCTAAATCCGATAAAACATTAAAAGCGTATTCTAAAGTTTCTTTATCTTTTTTACCGGCTCCGAACGCTTTTGCCAATCCCTGAAGAAAAGTCATTTCACCCACGCCCAATCGCAAAGTTCCTAAAATAGTCCGAACAATATATTTTGCCTCAAGACCGGAAGTTTTTAAAAATAAATCCGCCAAAAAAATAATTTTTCCTTCTTGCGAACCTTCGCCTCCTATTTTAGAGATTTCAATTAATTTTTCAAAAACTTCTTCAATATTTAAATTAGCGCCTTTATGATTCCGAGAATCATAAAGTTTTTCAATCACTAAACCTAAATCGCCGGTTTTGTTGAATAAAGGTTTTATTTTTTCAATTCCAATATTTTCGGACTTAGCAATCGCCCGCATCACCATTTTATCGGCCAAACCGATTTCCAAATCTTCATAAGCCGGCGCCAATTCCCCGCGCAAAAAATAAGCGCTGATTTTCGCTTCTTCCGGAGAAATTTTCGGAAAAAAATCCGCCAAAATATCAATCATCGCCAAACTGGACGCTG
>JBBUCW010000031.1:0-6908 GCA_038057615.1 Patescibacteria group bacterium | reverse complement strand
TTTAAAATAAAAATCCTGCTCAATGCCGGTTATATGAATCAATTCATCAAGCTGATAATTTTCAAATCTCAATTTTGCCGTTCCCAAATCCTGCGTAACATAAACCGCGGTACCATCCTGCCGAAGCAAAGTAATTTTTTGATTATTTTCTAATTCCGTAATCACCGCGCCGTCTTCGGCTTTTACAAAAACGCCTTTTTTCAAACCAGTTTTAATTATTTCTTTTCCTAATTTATAAGTTTCGCTTTCATAATTTAAAACATCAAATTCCAACCCCAATTCCTTGTAAGTTTTTTCAAACCCTTGATACACCCATTCATTCATCATTTTCCAAAGTTTAATTATCTCCGAATCGCCGGCTTCCCATTTTTGAAGCATTCCTTGAGCTTCTTTTTCCAGCTGTTCTTTTGCCTCCAAACTTTTGTCAGCTTCCTTATAATAACGGACATACCACTGACCGACAAAATGATCGCCTTTTATACCGGCTGATTTAGGCGTTTCTCCATTTCCCCATTTCTGCCAAGCCAGCATTGATTTGCAAATATGAATACCGCGGTCATTGATTAAATTAGCTTTAATAATTTTATAACCAACGCTCTTCAATAAACGGCTAATTGCCATTCCCAAAACGCCATTACGAATATGTCCCAAATGTAATGGCTTATTAGTGTTCGGCGAAAGATATTCAATCATCATTTGCTTGCCTTCGCCTATTTCCGAATTACCAAAATTCTTTTTTCCGCTTCCGCCAGAGGCGGGTCCGCCTTTGGCGGAAAAAATTTCTCCTAAAATTTCTTTGAACAATAAATCTTTATTGATTTTAAAATTTACATAAGGACCGACAGCCTGAATTTCTTTAATAATTTCATCGGGCTTTATCGCTTCGCTAAGATTTTTGGAAATTTCTTCCGGCGATTTTTTAAACTCCTTTGCCAAAGAAAAACACCCAATCGCAAAATCGCCAAAACTAACATTTGGCGGATAAATTAAATCAGGAATTTTTGGTTTTTTGCCGAAATTCTTATTTATCGCCTCTTCCGTTTTTGTTAAAATCAATGATTTAACCTTCTTAATAAACATAAAATCATTATAACAAAAAATGCGAGTTTTAAACACGCATTTTTAACTTGAAAACCTTAACTCGCAAATATTAATTTACTATGATATCCAGCAATCGTTGGATATTAGAGTAAATTATAAAATTATTATTTTTACTCTTTTAGATCATTTTGATCTGATTTGAAAGCAAACTTTTGAATAAGTTTTTCTTCGATAACCCAAAAAATTGTAAGAACGAACAATGCCAAAAAAGTTGTAAAAATAGCCTCCGCATAAAATTTAAAACCTACCGCCATTCCGATTGCCGCCGATAGCCAAAGACTGGCGGCGGTTGTTACTCCATGTAATTGCGATCGAGAAAAAATAATTACTCCGGCGCCGATAAAACCGACACCGACCACAATCTGACTGGCAATTCTTGTCGGGTCAAAACCTAACGCCGCGTTGGCGGAAATAATTGAAAGAAGCGCTGAACCGAGAGCGACAAAGGCGAAAGTTCTCATGCCGGCTTTTTTATGAGCCAAGCTTCTTTCCAATCCGATTAACGCGCCCAAAAAAACCGCTAAAATCAATTGTCCAAAAAATTCAATTTCCATATTTATTGCCTTTTTAATTCCATAATTATTGACGGCTTTCCCTTTATTCTACCTTCATCATTGTAAAAATCAATCTTTCGGTCCCGCTCAGGATAAACTTTATCGCCGAAATATTTTTTCGCTTCACTAATCGTTTCAGCTGGCGGCATTCCTTCTAAATTGGCGCTGGGCGCGACTAAAGGTCCGACTTTTGAAAGTATTTTTTTAAATTGCGAATTCTTCGGAATTCTAAAAGCCAGACTGTTACTACCGCGATGGAGATAATAAAATTTTTTACTCGGACAAGGTAAAATAACGCTAACGCCGAAAGGAATAATTTTTTGCCACAACTTTAAAACTCTCCTGCTTAATTTTATATCAAAAAATTCTAGATCCTTAAACGAAGTTATCAGAATTATAAATGGCTTATTCCCCCGCCGTTGCTTAACTTTATAAATTCTTTTTACCGCTTTTTTAGACAAAGCCGAACCAACCAATCCATAAATCGTGTCCGTCGCCAAAACCCCGATACCGTTATTTTTCAAAATTTTTTCAAACTCTGTCTGATTTACCCCGTTAGAAGTCCGGCCTGCTTGTAAACCGGCATCCACCCGAGGCTGATTACTTCTAACGGGGTTTAATTTTTTCATAATCCAAATTTAATATCTTTCTCTCTTTATATTTTTTCCTTAATAAAATAAATACTATCGCCAGCGCGGAATAATTTAAAATCATAAACCACGGCTCGCTCCATAAAAAACCGTCAAATTTAAAATTAGAAATCGGCCACAAAAACGGCGTCGGGTAAAATTTGTAGCTGTGAGTTGGAATGTCAATTAAAATATGTAAAAGTCAGGCGAACATCTCCCAAATGGGTCTCTTAAAAATCAGATAAGCGATGCCGAAAATAATAAGAAATATAATCAAACTATGGCTAAAGCTGTAAAGCGCGCTTGTAATTTTAAAAATCAGAAAAGTATCTTGTCTTGCCGGTTCTGTCTCGACGGGACGCGGAAAATCGGAAAAACTTAAACTGCCAAAAATCAAACCCCAAAACAGCTGAACAAAAAGAGGAGTGAAAGCAAAAACATCGGGGAAAATACCAAAAACAACCGCGAGCCACGCCCTCATTTGTTGTTTTACTTTTAAATTCGCGCCTTTATAAATCACCACGCTCCAAAGCCCGTGAGAAAATACATCCATACGCTAATTATACCATCTTTTTTTATTTTTTATTCTAATTTTTCTCCCTTATTTTTTAAGATATTTTTTGCCTTTCAGTTCCTTGGGCATAAAATCTTCTTCGGTATATTTCTCATACCCCTTGCCGTATTCCAATTCTTTCATAAGTTTGGTCGGCGCGTTTCTAATTTTTAAAGGAATAAAAAGATTGCCGTATTTTTTAACATCTTCCGCCGCCGCCATATACGCCTCATAAGCGCTCCTGTCTTTTTTGCATTGAGAAAGATAGGCTACTCCATGCGCTAAATTAATTCCGCATTCCGGCAAGCCTATTATTTCCACCGCTCTAAAAACATCATTTGCCACCATAAGAGCCGCCGGTTGCGCCAAGCCAATATCTTCGCTAGCAAAAATTACCATCCGCCGAGCGATAAATTTCGGATCTTCGCCGGCGTCAATCATCCGCGCCAAATAATAAAGCGCCGCGTCCGACTGACTCGCTCTCATACTTTTAATAAACGCGCTGATGATATTATAATGTTCTTCGCCTTTTTTATCATAACGCAAGAATTTTGACTGAAGCGTATTTTTTAAATTTTCAATCGTGATGACGCCGTATAATTTATTCGTACTTTCAATCATCGCAATCGCCTGTCGGCCGTCGCCGTTTGCCATGGCCGATAGCCACTCTAAAGACTCATTGTCTATTTTAAATCCAACGCGAAAAATAATTTTTTTAATTTCCTCTTCCGAAAGAGAATTGAGAGTAAAAACGCGGCAACGCGAAAGAAGCGGAGAAATAATTTCAAAGCTCGGATTTTCCGTAGTCGCGCCAATTAAAGTAATTTCACCGTTTTCCGTAAAAGGTAAAAGAAAATCCTGCTGGGCCTTATTAAACCGATGAATTTCGTCCAAAAATAAAACCTTTGATTTGTTTTCCGAATCATCTTCAATAATTTTTCTAATATCGGCTTTGCCGGCGGAAACCGCGGACAATTCATAAAATTTCGCGCCCAAACTTTTTGAATAAATATGCGCCAGCGTAGTTTTACCCACGCCGGGCGGTCCCCATAAAATAAATGAAAATAAATGACCCTGCTCAATGGCAATTCTCAACGGCCCCGCCCTGAGCCCTGTCGAAGGGTTTCCTTTGCCGATAAGATGTTCTTGTCCGACAAATTCATCTAAATTTTTCGGCCTGATTTTTATTGCCAGCGGTTCCATAAATATAAATTAGATTGTCTTGGCTAATTGTCCGCAAGCGGCTTTGATCTCTCGTCCAAAACTATAGCGCTGGGAAACCGGCACGCCCGCCTTCTCTAAAATTTCTTTAAATTTTTTAACATCTTTGGCGATAGACGGCGACATCCCTTCTCTGCCGATGGGATTATATATAATAAGATTTACAAAATAAAGCGGACGGCGCATCAATTTGGCTAGTTTTTGAGCATGCTCCAGAGTATCGTTTACGCCCTTCAATAAAATATATTCAAACATCACCTGTCGTGAGGTTTTTTGAATATAAATGTCAACGGCGCGCAAAACATCCGCGAGCGAATATTTTATATTAATCGGCATCAACGCGCTTCTCAAGTCAGTATCCGGAGAATGAAGCGAAATCGCCAAATTAATCTGCAAATTTTCTTTTGCCAATTTTTCTATCCCATCCACTATGCCACAAGTAGAAATGGATATTTTTCTCGCTCCAATATTTAAGCCGTCTTTGTCGTTTAAAATTCTTATTGACGCTAAAACATTATCATAATTCAAAAATGGCTCGCCCATTCCCATATACACAACGTTCGTGATACGCAGACCGCCGTTTTTCTTAAGATATCGCGCAAAAAACAAAACCTGTTCAACAATTTCTTCTGTCATTAAATTACGACTAAAACCAGAAGCGCCAGTGGCGCAAAATTTGCATTTCATCGGACAACCGACCTGCGACGAAACGCAAACCGTAAAACGCCCGCGCTCATGCGCCATTAAAACGCTTTCTATTTTAAGACCATCGCGTAAAATAATAATCGCTTTCATAACACCGCTATCTTTGGCTGATTCATCAATCCTTCCGTTAATTCGCAGCGAACATTTTTCATTTAATTCCAGCCGCAGCGATGGTGGAAAATTTATCACCTCCAACCAATCTTCCGCTAAATTCTTAAAAACCGCTTCTTTTGATTGTTTAAAGCGATACTTCGGTTTGTCCGCTAAAATTGTTTTTAATTGAATTAAATCCATTAATTTCTGAATTACGAAACTTGTGTTATGAGCAGAGCCTTGCGCAGCGCGACGGCGCGAGCAGAGCAAATTTTCAGCAGAAAATTATGCGAGCTCTGCGAATAATATGAGTTTTGTAATTCAAAGTATATTAACTTATAAACGGCGCAATATTTTGCGTCCGACCGACTTGCCCGTCTTCCAAACGAACTTTAATCCCGCGCGGATGAAAATTAGAGCTTGTTAAAATCTCCGCCACTATTCCGCGGGTGAGTTTTCCGGTTCTTTGGTCCGCTTTTAATACAACTTCCACCATTAAACCGATTTTTATATTTTCCCTATTTTGCCCGTTCATCCCATTAGAAGCAGATCGCGATCTGCGCCTGCAAAAAATTATTTTGATAATTAAACATTTTATTTTCTAAACATTAGTGATTATATTTTAGCGCAATGCCATCGTGGCTTCTAACGGGATTCATAAAATTTATTTTATCATATCTTACAATTTTTTATCGGGACATTATTAAGCTCGGCTTCCGGCTACATATCCAGTCGTCCAGCAAAGTTGCAATGAAAAACCGCCGGACGGACGACTGATATTAAGCAAATCCCCTGTTATATAAAGGTTGTTATAAAGTTTTGAACGCATTGTTTTTGCGTCCACTTCCTCAAGCGAAATTCCTCCATCAACAACAATAGCCCTATCATAACCCATAAGTCCGGAGATGCTAACCGGAAGCTCTTTTAAAAGACGCGTTATTTGTTTTCGCTCTTCTTTTGCAACGCTGTGCGTTTTTTTGTCCAAGTCAATATTTTTAAGCAATGTTAAAATAGCGCGACCGGCGCCGTCCGGCGCGATATCTTTAAAAACATTTTTTAGCGTTTTGTTTTTATTTTCGTCAAATACTTTAATAATTCTTTTATCAAGAGCATTCAAATCAATATCGGGATACGCGTCAATAAAAGCGGTTACCGCCCCTTCGTGAAGCATATCCGAAACTTTCCTCGCCGCGTTTAAAATAAGCGGACCGGAAAGGCCGAAGTGTGTAAACAATATTTTCCCTTTGAGCGCGAATTTCTTTTTGTCATCGACAAAAAAAGTAATTTTCATGGACGAAAGCGATACCCCTGCTAATTCTTTAACCCAAGCCTCGCGAACCTCGAGCGGCACAAGCGTAGGTGTCGGCTTCTGCACTTTATGCCCGAGTTTCTCAAGCCATAAAAATCCATCGCCGGTTGAGCCCGTCTCCGGATGAGACTTGCCACCAGTTGCCAAAATATACGACGAAGCAAAAAATTCTTCTGTGCCGATAATTATCTTTTCAATACGGCCATTAACGCCGACAATCCTGCTTACTTTCGCGTTCACACGAATCTCCGCGTTTCCTTTTTTAAGATATTTTTCCAGCACTCGCAAAACATCAATCGCTTTTTCAGTTTTTGGGAAAACGCGCTTATTGGCATATATTGCAAGAGGCAAACCTCGTAATTCAAAAAAAGAAAATGCGGCTTTCATTCCAAACTGCGAAAAAGAAGAATAGAGAAACGATTCCGCTTTCCCATAGCGCGAAAGAAGAGCGCGCTCATTTTCTTCCGCGTTGATTATATTACAGCGCCCTCCGCCGGTAATTTTAAGCTTTTCGCCGAGATTTTTATTCTTTTCTAAAAGCAAAACGCGCTTTCCGCATTCCGCCGCTCGTCCCGCCGCCATCATCCCAGACGCTCCCCCGCCAATAACAATAACATCGTATATTTTCGCCATATTTTTATTTTATCATTTCCCAACACTTTCCAAAAATTTTTCACAAATATAAAAACGCCATTTACGGCGAGACCAATATCGACCGGCGAAATCTACGCCGATTCTTTTAG
>JBBUCW010000030.1:0-11806 GCA_038057615.1 Patescibacteria group bacterium | reverse complement strand
CAATATCGCCCGCTTGAACCGGTTTTTCTTTATCAATTAAATTTATTTTCGGCTCTCCGCCGCCCTGAAAAAGACCGTTGATTTCATCTTTGCCGATTCTAACCGGCAATTGCCAATTAGGGTCAAAAATTGTTTTAACAACGCTGTAATTTTCAAAAACTTCAATCACTTGTCCGACTAAAATATCTTTTCCTAAAATCACCGGCGCTGATATTTTAATCCCCTGCTTCTCGCCGGCATTAATTGAAATTTGATTTTTAATATTAAAAGGATAAGTGGAAAAAACTTTAATCGCGAAAAAATTTTCTCGCGGAATTTCTAATTTAGAATTAAAAATTGAGAATTTCTGTATCTGCGCCCGCAACTCTTCATTCTCCTGCTTTAAACGCGCATTCTCGTCAAAAGACCGTTCTTTTTTAATGAAAAAGGCGGTAAAATAAGTAATTCCCGTTAAAAAAATAATTAAAATTATAACAAAATAACGCCACCGCATTTCTCTAAATATTACAATAAAAATCCCAAAAAGCCAATTTATTTTTTTAAACGAAAACTTTTTCTGTGAATCGGCGATAAACCGTATTTTTTAATCATTTTTATATGTTGTTTTGTTCCATATCCCTTATGTTTGTCAAAACCGTATCGCGGATATTTTTTATGAATATTCATCATCATCCGGTCGCGAGCGACTTTGGCGACAATGGAAGCCAAAGAAATTGCGGGTATTTTCTCGTCTCCTTTGATAATTGTAGAAGCGGATAGAAACGGATTAAATTTTTTTAGAAGCGGATAGACGCGGATATTTTTATTTAAATACAATCCGCCGTCAAGAAAAATTTTACAGCTATTGATTATCAGTTGTTGGTTGCTAATTAAAAGTTTTTTAACAGCCCTTGTTGCCGCTAAATTAGCGGCATTGGAAATATTAATTTTATCAATGATTTTTGGAGACACGCTTGCTATGGCAAAAGAAATTTTTTGTTGTTTTATAAAATAAAACCATTCTTCCCGTTGTTTTGGCAATAACTTTTTAGAATCTTTTAATTTTAATTTTGCATTTTTAATTCTGAATTTTGAATTAACTGTTACCGCTACAGCGGCAACAGTTACAGGTCCGGCCAACGGTCCCCTTCCAACTTCATCAATCCCAATAATATATTTAATTTTCTTTGTCATTTTTGAATTATACTATAATTTAAAATAAAACTTGCTTTTAAGCTTTTAAACTTTTAAACTTTAAAAATATGCGATTTGTTCATCTCCATCCCTCGCTAAAAACTTCGTTTTAGCGCGGGACAAGTACTCACTTATATTATGAAATTCGTACACCTACATACTCATAGTCATTATTCTCTCTTAGACGGCCTTGCTAAAATTGACGACCTCATCGGCCGCGCCAAGGAATTGGGAATGAAATCTTTGGCTTTAACCGACCACGGCAATCTCTACGGCGCGATTGAATTTTATAAAAAAGCCATAAAAGAAGACATTAAACCGATTTTAGGCGTTGAAGCTTATATCGCCAAAGGCTCTTGTCTGGAAAAACAACCCATAAAAAAGGGCGAGAAAAATTATTTTCATCTAATCCTCCTCTGCCAAAATAATTTCGGCTGGAAAAATCTTATTCAATTAGTCACTAAATCTCATTTGGAAGGATTTTATTACAAACCGAGAATGGACAAAGAATTATTGCGCCAATATCACGAAGGGCTGATCGCTCTTTCGGCTTGTCCGGCCGGCGAAATTCCGCAACTGATTTTAAATAATAAATTAGAAGAAGCGGAAAATACCATAAAAGAATATCAAGATATTTTCGGCAAAGAAAATTTTTTTCTGGAAATCGGCCATCATCCAAATATTCCCGAAGTCGCTAAAATTAATGAAGGCCTGAAAAAACTTTCTTTAAAAACCGGCGCTCCTTTAGTCGCCACTCAAGATATTCATTATATTAAATCCGAAGACGCCGAATATCAGGATATTTTATTGGCGGTTCAGACCAATAATAAAGTTGAAGACAGCGACCGATTAAGCATAAAAATAGACGATTTTTCAATGCGCCCCCAAGAAGAAATGATTGAATTTTTCAAAAACTTCCCCGAAGCGATTGAAAATACTATTAAAATCGCCGAACGCTGCGATGTCAATTTAACGCTCTATCAAATTCTCCTGCCAAAATTTTCCTTACCCGAAAATGAAAATTCTGCCATTGAGTACCTTAAAAAAATAGTGATGGAAAAATTGACTAACCGTTTTTCCAGCCCTAATGCTAAGGTGATGGAGCGATTAAATTATGAATTGGAGGTTGTTGAGAAAACCGGCTTTGCCGATTATTTTTTGATTGTTCAAGACTTTATCAACTGGGCAAAAGAAAGAGGAATAGTGGTTGGTCCAGGCAGAGGTTCGGCCGCCGGCAGTTTAGTTTCTTATATTCTAAAAATTACCGACCTTGACCCTTTAAAATACGATTTGTTTTTTGAAAGATTTTTAAATCCCGATAGAATCACTATGCCTGATATTGATATTGATTTCGCCGACACCAGACGCGACGAAGTTTTCGCTTATCTCCGACAAAAATACGGTGAAGACCGAGTCGCCCAAATCATCACCTTTGGAACTATGGCCGCCAGAGCCGCCATTCGCGATGCCGGCCGAGCCTTGGGACAACCATATAGTTTATGCGACCAACTGGCTAAATTAATTCCTCTTAACGAAAATTTGGAAATGGCGATTAAAAAAGTTCCGGAATTAAATGAATTTTATAAAAATAATCCCGACGCTAAAAAAATTATTGACGCCGCCAAAAAACTGGAAGGAGTGGCTCGCCATGCTTCGGTTCACGCCTGCGGAGTAGTCATAGGCAAAGAACCCCTAATAAATCAAATCCCTCTTCAACGCGCGCCCAAAGATCAAAACATAATCATCACTCAATTTGAAATGCACAGTATTGAGGATTTGGGATTATTGAAAATTGATTTATTGGGTCTTAAAAATTTGACCATTATTGAAGAAACTATCCGCTTAATAAAAGAACTTCGCGATGAAAAAATTGAAATTTCAAAAATTCCGCTTGACGATAAAAAAACTTTTAAGCTTTTTCAAGAAGGAGACACTACTGGCATTTTTCAATTTGAATCATCGGGTATGCGACGCAATCTTAAAGAATTAAAACCGAATGAATTTGAAGATATTATTGCTATGGTTTCCCTTTATCGGCCGGGGCCGATGGAACTTATTCCCTCATTTATCAACCGCAAACATGGCCGAGAAAAAGTGCAATATATCCATCCGAAACTGGAGCCTATTTTAAAAAATACTTATGGTATTGGAATTTATCAAGAACAAATGATGCGTATCGCCAGAGACTTAGCTGGTTTTACGCTCGCCGAAGCCGACATCTTAAGAAAAGCCATCGGCAAAAAAATTAAAGTTTTACTTGATAGTCAAAAAGAAATATTAATCAAAGGAATGATGGATAACGGCATTGATCAAAAAACTGCTAAAGAAATATGGGAACTTTTCCCGCCTTTTGCCAGATATGGATTTAATAGAAGCCACGCCGCTTGCTACGCCATGATCGGTTATCAAACCGCCTATCTTAAGGCGCATTACTCAATTGAATTTATGACCGCCCTATTTAACGCCGACAGCGGCGATTTAGAAAGAATCGCCTTTTTGATTCACGAAGCTAAAAAAAATAATATTAAAGTTTTGCCGCCGGATATCAATAAGAGTTTTGTCAATTTTATTCCCGAAGACGAAAATGTTCGCTTTGGACTTTTAACCGTCAAAAATGTCGGCGCCAATATTGTTGACGCCATAATCCAAGAAAGACAAATTGGCGGACCCTTTACCGATTTTACCGATTTTTTGACAAGAGTTTTTCATAAAGACCTTAATAAAAAATCTCTGGAAAGCTTAATTAAGGCCGGAATTTTTGATTCTTTACCGTTGAAGGCAAATCAGCCTTCTGCTGAAAATACCGACCGAGGCCGGCTTTTAGCGGGCATTGAAGAGATTCTCGCTTTTAGCCAAAAAATAAAAAAGGGCCACGATGGAAACGGGCAAAATTCCCAAAATAGTCTTTTCGGCGCTGATTATTCCGCTCCCGCTTTTTTAAAAATTAACGCTAAAAGCAATCCAATCTCCAATAAAGAAAAACTTATTTGGGAAAAAGAATTATTAGGGCTTTACATTTCCGGTCATCCGTTAGATCAGTATTTTGATAAAATAAACGGCGATAATGTAAAAACGATAAAAAAAGTGCTGGAGAATAAAGGATTCAACGGCAATGGCAGTCGGGTTCTCGGCGTTATTTCTAAAATCAAAAAAGTCATAACCAAAACAGGTCAACCGGTTTTATTTGTTGAAATTGAAGATAAAAATGATTCTCTGGAGATAGTGGTTTTTAACGATACTATTGAAAAAAATCCGGCTATCTGGCAGGAAAATAAAATTATTTTGGCAAGCGGCCGGCTTTCTTTTAGAAATGGCGAACCGAAATTTATTTGTAATCAAGCGACGGAATTATAAAAATAAAAAAGGATGCGATATTTTGCATCCTTAATAATAATTTAATCACCGCGATAAGGTAAATATAATGATAGTTGAAACTTTCTTTCGGCGAACTTTATACCTGCCATGAATGCAAACGCCGCAGAGGTTTTGGGCGTGAGTTCTTTGAATGGCACTTCTTTATACCATTTCTCAAATGCCTCTTTAATATCTTTTTTATTTTCCATTTTATTCATCACCTCCTTTTTTTTAAATCAAAATTATTTGTAGTGGATTAATATAAACAATTTTATCAAACCCCTCCTTTTCTATATTCACCGCCAATTTATTGAACAATGCATAATCTTGGCGGCTTCGCGACTCATTCATTTCTTTTCCGTTAAATTTATCTCTGGTTTTTATGTCAAACCATTGGATTACTTTCTCCAATGGCGTCGTGAAAACCAACGCCAACACCTTATCCGCACCAGCCTTTTTTAGCCTACTGATAATATTCTTCCGTTCTTCCGGAAACCCATTCCAGCAATCCAAAATAATTTTAATGCTATTATCTTTAAATAAATATTCATTCATTCTTTCCCACATAATATCTATAGCATGATAATGTCCACCACCATATGGAGAAAGTTCTGTTTCTCCAAATAATTCAACAAGAATCTTATCGCGACTAATAATAACTAAATCTGATTGGCGCTTTAAAATATTTTCACAATAAGTAGATTTTCCAGCCCCTCGCGGACCGCAAGTTAAAAAAACTATCTTCATATTTTTCACCCCCCCCTTTTTTATTTTTCAAAAATTTTGTAATATTAAATAATACAAAAAATTACTAAAAATAGTATACATTAAAAATAAACTAATGTCCATAATAAATAATATTGAAAAAATACGCCATTCCCTTACCCATTTAATGGCAATAGCGATATTAGAGAAATATCCAAAAACGAAATTGGGCATCGGACCTATTATTGAAAACGGGTTTTATTATGATTTTGAATTTATAGAAGCGGATAGGCGCGGAAAAGAAAAAGATAGAAGCGGATTGATGCGGATTGCTCCAGAAAATTTGTCAGAAATAGAAAAACGGATACGAGAATTAATTAAGCAAAATTTAAAATTCAAAAAAGAAATCATATCCCCTATCGCGGTAAAGAAACTTTTTCAAAACCAACCGTATAAATTGGAACTGATTAAAGGGCTACAGACTACAGGCTACAGACTACAGAAAAAAAATAAAAAAGCCGTAGTCCGTAGACTGTCGACTATAAGCATCTACAAAACCGGCGGTTTTGTAGATCTCTGCGCCGGACCGCACATTAAATCAACAAAAGAAATCAATCCCGATACTTTTAAATTAACCAAAATCGCCGGCGCTTACTGGAAAGGCAGTGAGAAAAATCCGATGCTCACCAGAATTTACGGCATCGCTTTTGAAACCAAAAAAGAATTGGATGAATATTTAAAATTACAAGAAGAAGCCGAAAAAAGAGACCATCGAAAACTTGGGAAAGAACTTGATCTATTTCATATTGATGAAACTGTTGGACTGGGATTGCCTCTTTGGCATCCAAAAGGAGCTCTTTTGTGGAGAATAATTGAAGAATTTTGGTATAAAAAACATTTGGAAAATGGATATGAACTTGTTCGCACGCCGCACATTGGAAGCCGTATTCTATGGGAAACATCGGGGCATTGGGGATTTTATAACAAATCTATGTATCCCCCTCTTGAAGTAGGACAAACACTGGAAGAACGCCAGCAAAATAAGAAAACGAAAATTTCAGAAGAATATTTGCTTAAACCGATGAATTGTCCATTACAAATCCAAATTTATAAAAATAATCCCAAATCATATCGGGAACTACCGCTTCGCTGGGCTGAATGCGGAACCGTGTACCGGTTTGAAAAAAAAGGAGAACTTTCCGGACTTACAAGAGTGCGCGGATTTACGCAAGATGACGCGCATATTATTTGCAGAAAAGATCAGGTAGAAAACGAATTAAAACGAGTTATTGATTTTATCTTATTTATATACGAATCATTCGGATTCAGCATGGACAGCGTGAATGTTTATCTGTCATTACGAGATCCAAAAGATAAAAAAAAGTATGCCGGAAACGACGCAGGCTGGAAATTTACCCAAGACATACTGAGAAAAGTCGCCCGAGAGAAAAAATTGAAATTTAAAGAAGAAATCGGCGAAGCGGCGTTTTACGGACCAAAGCTGGATTTCAAAATTAAAGATGTTATCGGCAGAGAATGGCAATGTTCAACACTGCAGTTTGATTTTAATCTTCCCGAACGATTTGATATGAACTATATAAATGAAAAAGGCGAGCAAGAAAGGCCGTATATGCTTCATCGAGCTCTTTTTGGTTCGTATGAAAGATTTATCGGCCTGCTTATTGAACATTACGCCGGAGCATTTCCATTATGGCTGGCGCCAATTCAAACTATTATTATTCCCATTTCGCAAAAACAAAACACCTACGCCGAAGAAATTTTTAACGCCTTAAAAAAATATAACATTCGCGCTAATCTTTCCAATGATAATCAAACTTTAGGCAAACGCATCCGCGAAGCCGAACTTCAAAAAATTCCGTATATTTTGATTGTCGGCGACAAAGAAATTCAAAATCAAACTATTAATGTCCGGCATTATCGCCGCGGACAGGAAGGGGAAATAAAAATTAACGAACTTATTGAAAAAATAATTGGCGAAATTAATAATCAAAAATAAAGGGTATTAAACCGCAGGGCAAGCCCTGCGCCCATATATGAGCTCGCGAACTCGCGCTTTCCCGCCACCAGAGGGGCGGGGTATTAAACCCTTTGTTTCGTCTTCGCTCGGATGCCATGCAAACGTTTTCGTTTACATGGCGCTCCTCGCTAGCCGAAATAAAAAAACCGCAAGAGAGTAAAACAATAGCTCTCTCTTGCGGCCGAACAAATTAAAAAATTTTTAAAGAACATTTTCCGGGCGGCGGTAGTTTTCTAAAACTCTTTTGCGTTATTTCTAACGCGAGTATGTTTCAGACACTTTCCGTAGTTTTCGAGACTATTACCCGGCGAAATTCACCTCCTTTTTCCCCTATTTTTATTTTGTGGGGAATTCACATAAATTCACATAGTGAATTTAATGTTGCATGGGCACATGGGCACTGGATTCAAGTGATTTTTACTCTAAGTCCTCCTTTTTCTTCTCTCATAGCCATCACCTCCTTTTTTATTAAATTTCTGCTAAAAGTATACAGCAAATTTAATCACTTGTCAATACCTGATAAAAAATTAATCAAGTAAAATAAGTCTTTACTCTTGATGGGAATATCGCCCATTGCGGTTCACCATAATAGTGACCGGCAACATCTCTACAATACTTTGGAAAAGAAATGGCAAACGCGCCGGACGGAATTTTAATAAATCTCCCTTTTTTAGTTTTTTTGTCGCCATCAATAGATGACGAAAAACCAAAAGAGATTTTTCCGGCTTTCACATGAACGTGCGTTGTTCCAATTGGAACTTCATGAAACCTTTTAGAAGCTTCAATCGGAATCTTTTTCTTTCCTTCTTTTGTTTTAAAAACCTTAAAATTCATTCACACCTCCCTTTCTTTCCTTATTTTTTTGTTCAGTTTCTGTTAAAATTATACAGCAATGCCTAATCATTTGTCAACCTCCCATAAAATTATCGTTGTTCTCGGGCCAACCGCTTCGGGGAAGTCTGAATTGGCTGTCAAAATTGCCCGTAAATTCAACGGCGAGATTATTTCCGCAGATTCAAGGCAAGTTTATTATGGGCTTAATATTGGCAGTGGAAAGGTTCTGCGAGATAAAAAAATACCTAAATCCTATTTCTATAAAGAAATTCCTCATCATTTATTGGATGTCGCTTCGCCGAAAAGAACTTTTACCGTTGCTCAATACCAAAAACTCGCCAAAAAAGCGCTCAAAGAAATTATCAAGCGCGGAAAAATTCCGATTATCTGCGGCGGAACGGGACTATATATTGACGCGTTAATTTACGATTATCAATTGCCAAATGTTCCACCTCAACCAAAATTAAGAAAACAACTTGAAAAAAAATTAACAGAAGAACTTTTTCAACAACTTCAAAAATTAGACCCCCGACGAGCAAAAAATATTGATAAAAATAACCGGCGGCGCTTAATTCGAGCCTTAGAAATTATTTTAACTACTAAAAAACCTATAGGTATCCTTCGGCAAGCTCAGGACAAAAAATCAAAATATGATTTTTTGAAAATCGGAATTAAAAAATCTCCGGAAAAATTAAAAAAACTCATTACTCAAAGATTGAAAAAACGGATTAAACAGGGATTAATTGAAGAAGTGAAAAATCTTCATCAACCTTTCTACTCTGCTCCCGCGGAAGGCGAGGCTCGCCAAGGGCGGAGGGGCAAGCAAAATCTAAGCTGGAAACGCTTAGATGATTTAGGTCTTGAATATCGCTATATTTCGCGCTATTTGCGCGGTTTAATCAGCAAAAAAGAAATGATTGAAATATTAAAAAAAGAAATTTGGCGCTACACCAAACGCCAAATGACATGGTTTAAAAAAGACAAAAAAATCCACTGGATTGAAAGCAAAAAAATAACTTTTAAATTCGTAAAACAATTTTTAAAAAATTAAGCATGACCGCTTTTCATTTCTTCCAACTTTTCTTCTAATTCTCTAATTTCTTCTTGTTTATTTCTTATTTGAGCTTCAATAGCTATTATGGTGTTTTTATTTTCTCCTCCTAAACGACCCTCTAAAATTTCAAGACTTTCTTTGAAACTACTAACTTTAGATTTTATAGCGTTTTCATCACCTTCTTTCTCATTATTTGGGTATCCTTCAATCATAATTTTAATTGTTTTTTAAATAATTCTTTTAATGTTTCGGGATTACCGCGACCTTTTATTTTTTTCATCGCTTGACCGATTAAAAATTGAATAGCGTTTTCCTGACCTTTTTTATAATCTTCAACCGCGCCGAGATTTTCACTTACAACCTCATCAATTGTTTTTTTAAGGATATCATTATCTGATATTTTTGTCAATCCTTTTTCTTTAATAATTTGGCGAGGATCAAGACCAGTTTCCGCCATTTCTCTTATAATATCTTTTGCCGAACGGCTGGAAATTTCGTTTTTAATCATCAAAACTATTAAATCGGCGAAATTCTCCGGCGTAATATTTATCCCGTTAGAAGTCCGATGCGCTTGCGCATCGGCAGACGCCACTGGCGTCTGACTTCTAACGGGATTTATTTCTTTAATAATAGCTATTCCTTTTTCATTCATTAATCCCTTAAAGTCGCTTGAAAAATAATTATATAAAAGTTGAATATTTTTATCGCGATCGCCGTCTGGAATTTCTTCCAATAATTCCGACGCCGACTCTTCAAAATATTCGGCAAAAGCGCGATCTTCCGCTAAAATTTTAGCTTGCTCCGGCTTTAACGCAAACTCCTTTACAAATCTTTCTCGTTTTTGCGACGGCAACTCGGGAATTTCAACTTTTAATTTTTCTAAATTAAAATCAGCTAAATCTAAAATCGGTAAATCCGGTTCCGGGAAATAACGATAATCATGAGATTCTTCCTTGAGACGCTGATGCTCTGTTTTCTTTTTAATTTCGTCCCAACCCCGAGTTTCATGTAAAACTTTCTCGCCTTTTTCTAAAATTTCAGTTTGCCTTTTTATCTCATAATCAATCGCTTCCTGAACTGCCCGAAAAGAATTTAAATTTTTTATTTCCACCTTGGTCCCGAGTATGACTACGGTCGACAGACTACGGTCTACAGCTTCTTTATTTTGCTGTAGTCTGTGGTCTGTAATCCGTAAGCTGATATTTGCTTCAACGCGCATTTGCCCTTTTTCCATATCCGCATCCGAAATATCCAAATAACGTAAAATTAATTGCAATTCCTTGGCAAATCCAACCGCCTCTTCGCCTGTTTTAATATCCGGTTCAGTAACTAATTCCATCAACGGAATGCCTGTCCTATTAAAATCCACCAGTGAATAGTTGTTAGTTATTAGTTGTTGGTTGTTGGTTGCGTGAAGCAACCGCGCCGTATCTTCTTCTAAATGAATTCTTGTAATTTTTATGTTGTTGAGTCTGCCACCGATAATAAGCGGTTTGTCATATTGAGAAATTTGATAACCCTTGGGCAAATCCGGATAAAAATAATTCTTGCGATCAAATTTAGAAAGTTTGGGAATTTCTGAATTTAAGGCCAGCCCCAATTTCAAAACTGATTCAACGGCTTTTTTATTTATTGTCGGAAGCGTCCCCGGATGCCCCATACAAATCGGACAGATATTTATGTTTGGGTGTTTTTCATTAAAATCATTCAAACAACCGCAAAACATTTTAGTTTTAGTCTTAAGTTCCGTATGAATTTCCAAGCCAATAGTGGACTTATAATTATTCATTTTTTCATTTTAACAAAAAAAGGTGGCATTTGCTATGCCACCCGCGATAAAAATAAAAATTTCATTTAATTAAGATAGATAAATTTTCCAATTTAATTTATCTATCTTCTTTAAAATATTGGTTCCAATATCTTTCTGAAAAAAATCTGTTCCCATCTTTTCTTTTAATAAAAAATATGCTTCCCAAAAAACTTCGATCTTCTCCTTTAGTTTCTCTTTGTATTCTTTGTATTCTTTATCTTTTTTTGCCTTCCACAATAACATTCTTTTTTCCGCTTCAACAGCTTTTAAATATCCAACGCCATTGCAAATAAAACATTCTTTAAATTCCGCATCAAACCCGAAACCCTTACAAATCGGGCAAAAATCAATGATTCTTGCTTCAATAATTCCCTTAAGAATATCTAAAAAATATGTCGTTTCAATCTCTGCTACCTGCACGCCAAGCTGACGATGAATACTAAGAACTTTTTCTTCGGGAGTTTTCCCTTTCAAATCTTTTAAAACCGCAATAATTGTTTCTTTCATACATCCTCCTATTCATTTTATATTATTCTTTAAATTTTCATGAAAACGGGGAGCATCTGTGCTAAACGCCTTCCCGCATCCTTTGCTCGATTCATCCACTTTCACATCTATATTGTCTTTTGGAAATAAACCCCCTCCATCATCTAATGTTCTACCAAAAAAATCCGGCTTAAACTCCTGAATTAGACTTGTTCTCATTTTCCACCTCCATTTATTTATTTTTCCATATTAACTTTTTAAAATCCTGCCATAAAAATATCCTATAATCTCAATTTTGTCAATAAATCCCTCACCTTTACATGGGATATTAAACCCGCGCGGAAAGGATTGT
>JBBUCW010000029.1:0-3656 GCA_038057615.1 Patescibacteria group bacterium | reverse complement strand
GAAAATTTGCTCTGCTCGCGCCGTCGCGCTGCGCAAGGCTCTGCTCATAACACGAGTTTCGTAATTCAAAGTAATTAAGCTTGTTTTTTAAATAAATTTTTGATAAGATAAAGATACTCGCAAAAGAGTATTTTTTTGTTAAATTCATAATAAATGGTTAAAAAAATCGTTAAATTAGAAGAAAAAGTTTCCATTAAAAGCTCTTACGAAGCCAAGGATATTTATGTTTTGGAAGGATTGGAACCGGTGAGAAAAAGGCCGGGAATGTATATCGGTTCAACCGGCGTTGATGGCTTGCATCATTTGGTGTGGGAGGTTTGTGATAATTGTTTAGATGAGGCCATGGGCGGTCACGCAAAAAATATTAAAGTAGAATTTTTAAAAGACAATAAAGTGGCGGTTACCGATGACGGTCGCGGTATTCCGGTTGATATGCATTCTCATACGAAAAAATCGGCGCTGGAAACGGTTATGTGCACTTTGCATGCCGGCGGAAAATTCGGCGGTGAGTCTTATAAAGTCGCCGGCGGGCTTCACGGCGTCGGCGTTTCAGTGGTTAACGCTTTGTCAAAGTGGCTACGGGTTGAAGTTTGCCGTGACGGCAACCTTTATTCTCAAGAATACGAAAAAGGCAAACCAAAATATAGCGTTAAAAAAGAGGGAAAATGTTTACCCGGGCAAACAGGCACAAAAGTTATTTTCAGTCCGGACCCGGAAATTTTTTCTAAAATTGAATTTGACAGGAAAATAATAGTTGATCATCTTCGCCGGCAGGCTTTTCTCACTAAGGGAATTAAAATTGAAATTATTGATGAGCGTCCTTCGGCGGGTTCGACAGGCTCACCGCAGGCAAGCTCAGGACAAGCGCCATTTTATTATGCTTTTTATTTTGAAGGCGGTTTGCTGTCTTTTATTGATTATTTAAATCATTCCAATCAACAGATTCAAAAAGAGGCCTTTTATGTTCATAAAACTTATGAAGATATTGAAGTGGAGGCGGTTTTTATCTATAATCAGGAAATTGAAATTCAGGAATTAAGTTTTGCCAATAATATTTATACTCCTGACGGCGGTATGCATTTAACCGGTTTTCGTTCGGCTTTAACAAGAACTTTAAATGATTACGCGAGAACTGGCGGTTATATTAAAGAAGCGGAAGAAAATTTTACCGGAGATGATGTTAGAGAGGGTTTGGCGGCGATTATTTCGGTTAAGCTTGGAGAACCTCAATTTGAAGGTCAAACAAAGGCGCGCTTGGGCAATCCGCCGGCGAGAACCGCGGTGGAAGTGGTGGTGGCTGAATCATTAAAAGAGTTTTTGGAAAAAAATTCCTCTGATGCCAGAATAATTATTGAGAAATGCCTTTTGACCGCTAAAGCTCGAAAAGCCGCCAAAGCCGCTAAAGAAACAGTGTTGCGGAAAGGTATTTTAGAAGGAATGACTTTGCCGGGGAAACTGGCAGATTGTTCAAGTCGTAATCCCGAAGAGTCGGAATTATTTATTTGCGAAGGCGACAGCGCCGGCGGTTCAATGAAAAGCGCTCGCGATCGGCATTCCCAAGCAATTTTGCCGTTGCGCGGAAAAATTTTAAATGTTGAAAAATCCCGAATAGATAAAATGCTTTTAAATAAAGAAATCCGTTCTTTAGTGATGGCGATTGGCACGGCCATCGGCGATGAATTTGATGTCAGTAAAATAAGATACCATAAAGTTATTATCGCCACGGACGCCGATGTTGACGGCGCTCATATTAGGACTCTTTTGCTTACTCTTTTTTATCGCTACTTTCTGCCGATTATTGAGAGTGGTTATCTTTATATCGCTCAGCCCCCGCTTTTTCGAATTCAACTTGGCAAAGAGGTTAAATATGCTTATAATGAAACAGAAAAAAATAAAATAGTAGAATATTTAACTGTCGGCGGAAAAAAAGAAGCAAGCATCAATATCCAGCGTTATAAAGGTTTGGGCGAAATGAATCCTGATCAGCTTTGGGAAACAACTATGGATGTGGAAAGACGCGCTTTAAAATTGGTTGCCATTGATGACGCCAAAGAAGCCGAAAGATTGTTTGATATTTTAATGGGCGAACGAGTGGAGCCTCGCAAGCATTTTATTCAAAGCCAAGCGACCATGGTTAAAAATTTAGACGTTTAATTAATATGTTATCTAAATTAAAATTATATATTCAAGATTCTTATCAGGAATTTCATCGGGTTAATTGGCCGACGCGGCAAGAAGTTGTCCGATTGGTTTTAATTGTAATCAGCGTATCAATAGGGGTGGCGATTTTTTTGGGCTTTTTAGATATGATGTTTGTTTATTTATTGAAGGAATTTATTGTATAAATTTTATTCGTAATTAGCAATATTAACGATTATTCATCGTTCGGATATATATGGAAAAAACTAATACAGAAAAACAATCTTCTTCGGTTCCGCAGGAACTTAAAAAAAAAGGCGAACGTCATTGGTATGCGATTCATACCTATTCCGGCTATGAAGACGCAGTGGCGCGCTATTTAAGTCAAAGAATTGACTCTTTGGCAATGAATGATAAGATTTTTAATGTTCTTGTTCCTAAAGAGAAAAAGATTAAAATAAAAAACGGTAAGCGAAAGGAGATTGAAGAAAAAATTTATCACGGTTATGTTTTGGTAGATATGATTATGAGCGAAGATTCTTGGTATGTGGCGAGAAATACTCCGCGCGTTACCGGTTTTGTCGGTCCTGATCCGACGGAACCGACACCGCTTTCTAAAGAAGAGGTTGAATCTTTAATGAGTAGAATGAAAGGAGATGAGCCAAAATTCAAAATTGAATTTCAGGTCGGCGAGATGGTTAAAATTATTGACGGGCCGTTTAAAGATTATGAAGGAAAGATTGGCGAAATAGATGAAAATCGCGGTAAGTTGAAAATAATGGCGCCGATTTTCGGAAGAGAAACGGCGGTGGAATTGGATTCGTTGCAGGTACAGAGAATATAATTTACAAACTTATATGGCTAAACTAATAAAAACAACAATAAAACTTCAAATTCCCGCTGGCGCCGCTAATCCGGCTCCGCCGGTTGGTCCGGCTTTGGGACAGCATGGCATAAACATTGCCCAGTTTTGTCAACAATTTAATGAAGCTACCAAAAACATGGCAGGCAGTATTATTCCGGCGGAAATTACAATCTATCAAGATCGGACTTTTGAATTTAAATTAAAAACTCCGCCGGCTTCGGATTTGCTTCGTAAGGCGGCTGGTATTGAAAAAGGTTCCGGCGATCCGTTAAAAAATAAAGTGGGAAAAGTTTCTAAAGCTCAAATTAAAGAAATTGCCGAGAAAAAAATGGCGGATTTAAACGCGAATGATATTGAAGCGGCTTGCAAGATAATAGAGGGCACGGCGAGATCGATGGGAATAGAAATAACTGATTAGCTCGTTAGCTTGTTGGTAATTAAGGGGTGGTGAAAGCCGTCTCTTTTTATCCCTCACCTTTCCAGAATACTCCATAGCTTGCTGGCGGAGATGAATGGATATTAAACAATCCTTTCCGCGCGGGTTTAATATCCCATGTAAAGGTGAGGGATTTATTGAAAAAATAAATCAGACTGGGCAAGGCGAAAATATAAGCCGGCAATAAATAATATGGTCCGTACATATTCAGCGCGA
>JBBUCW010000028.1:0-13558 GCA_038057615.1 Patescibacteria group bacterium | reverse complement strand
GAAAATTTGCTCTGCTCGCGCCGTCGCGCTGCGCAAGGCTCTGCTCATAACACAAATTTTGTAATTCAAAATATAGATATACCCTTAGCGGATAATGACTATCGCTTTCTCTTTCTTAAAAACGCCGGTATTTCCCAAATTTCTTCTGATTTTTCTTTTTTAGATTTTTCCTCTTTCTTTTCTTCTTTAATTGCCCCATAACTCAACTTAGTTGAATTTGAGGGGTTTGATTCTTCCAATTGTTTTTCAGAAATAAATTTTAAATCCGCGGAACCATCAACATTAGAAGCAAAAAGACTTGAAGATAAACTGCTTGTCTGTCTTAAGTCTCCGTTAAAACCTGTGGCTATTAAAGTAATTTTTAACTGCCCCTTATTAAGTTTCCGATCATGGTAAGCGCCGAAAATAATTTTCGCCGCATGGTCAACACTTTCAGAAATCAATTTAGCGATTTCATTAATTTCGCTCATTTTTAAATCTTTATGTCCGGAAATTCCAAAAAGCACACCTTTAGCGCCTTCAATGGAAGTTTCTAAAAGCGGCGAATTAATCGCCATATTAACGGCGCGACTGGCGCGCTCCTGACCGCCGGCAACTCCAATGCCAATAATTGCCGAACCGGCTTCATTCATAATAGTTTTAACATCGGCAAAATCAATATTGACAATGCCCGGAGACATAATTAATTCAGTAATTCCTAGAACCGCGCTTTTAAGAACTTCATCTATCGCTTCAAAAGCCTTAAGCAAGGAGGTATCTTTGTTAATAACGGAAAATATCTTGTCATTAGGAATAGTAATTAAGGCGTCAACGCACCCCCTTAATTTTGTGATTCCTTCTTGAGCTATTCGCATTCTTTGAGATCCTTCAAAAGAAAAAGGTTTTGTGACAACGGCTATTGTTAAAATTCCCAATTCTTTGGCGATTTCCGCCACTACCGGAGCTCCGCTGCTACCGGTGCCACCGCCTTCGCCGGCCGTAATAAAAATCATATCCGCGCCTTTCAAAACTTCAATAATCTCCGAACGGCTTTCCTCGGCCGCTTGCCTGCCCAAATCCGGATTCATTCCGGTTCCCAATCCTCTGGTTAAATTTTTTCCGATGTGAATTTTTTTTCTGGCATTAACGCCATTAAGATCTTGAATGTCCGTATTAATGGCAATCAAATCAACGCTTCTGGGAAAATCTTCATACATTCGAGAAATCGCGTTTCCACCGCATCCGCCAATACCGATAACTTTAATTTTAGCCGAAAGATTTTCTTTTGATTTCAATTTTGCCATAATTATAAAAAATTCTACACCTTCTATTTAAATTTTTCAATAAAGCCCTTTATGGTAAAAAGTGCTTTAAAATTTTTGAAAATAATCCCTTTTTTGTCATTGACCAACCATTTTCTTTTAAAGATTGGTCGGCTCCCCAAAGTAACAGCCCAACGCAAACGCTGAATTCCGAATCTCCCAATTGAGCTTCAAATTCACTATTGGTAAATTCTATATCAGAAAGCTCCGGAATGCCAAGTTGAGCGGATAACTTTAATTCCTGTTTGGCTAATTCAATAATGTGCGGCATCTTGGCGCCGGCACCGGCAATCATCGCGCCGGCCGGCAATTTCCCTAATTTGCCGATAAACTTTAATTCATTATTAACGAATTCAAAAATTTCGGCAAGTCTGACTTCAATAATTTCGGCAATAAAATGCTTATTGATAATTGATTTTAAAGACTCGTCTATTTGATGAAGGTCAATTTTTTCCTTACTGGAAACTTCTCTTGCCATGGCCGAACCGAAAGAAAGTTTAATCGTCTCGGCAATTTTAATCGGACATTTTAAACCAATCGCCAAATCATTAGTGATATTTGAAGCGCCAACCGGAAAAACCGCGGCCTGAATAAGTTTGCCTTCTTCATAACTCGCCATTGATGTCGCTCCAAAACCGATATCAATAACCACCGCCCCTAATTCTTTTTGCGCTTTGGTTAAAACCGAACGACCAACAGCCAAGGGGCTATAAATTAATCCCCCGATTTTTCCGCCGGCCAACTCAACAGCTTTAATCAGATTATTCACGGTCGGTTTAAAAGCGTCAATAATTAAAGAATTCACTTCTAGTCTACTGCCGGTCATTCCCAATGGGTCTGAAATCTCGCCGATTCCATCAACAACAAATTCCCGAGTAATAGAATGAAGAATCATTCTATTGGGACCGAGATTAATGGCTTGCGAAGCGCTGATCGCGCGATCAATGTCATCAGAATAAATTTCATTATCAGCCCGAGAAACCGCGACAATACCTCGAGAATTTTGAATTTTAATATTGCCGCCGCCAACATTAATAAAAATATTTTTCGCGGCCGCTTTATTAATTTGTTTTATCTCGTTAATTACCCGATGAAGAGATTTAACCGCCTCTTCAAGAGATATAATTTCTCCTTTTCGCAATCCAACTGAAGGCATTTTAAAAACGCTCAACAAAGAGAGCTTGCCGTCCTTTTGAATTTCAGCCACCGAAACCTTAATTTGAGATGTTCCGAGGTCAAGAGCTGTAATATACATTGAATTTATCGCGAAATCTTTAGATTAAACAAGTATCTATTAGTATCTATAAATATCAATTGATACTATTTGATACTAATGGATATTAATAGATATTAGCTCGACTAAAGCCGCGCAAGAATAAATTGTTCTATTCTTTCCATCTTCATTCTATCATTTTTCTTTTGATGATTATAGCCGAAAAGATGAAGAAAGCCATGAGTTAATAAGCGGTCTACGGTCAACAGACTACAATCTACAGCTTTTTTATCCGTAGTCTGTAGTCCGTAGTCCATAGTCTTTTCTAAATTCAGATATATTTCTCCGATTTTTTTATGCTTCAATCCGCCGGCTGGCGGAGGACAAATAAAATTTAGCGGTTCTTCAAAACTTAAAATATTGGTTATTTTATCTTTACCGCGAAATTTTTTATTCAAAAATTTCATCTTTTGATTGCCAATTAAATAAATTTCCGCCGAAATATCGGATTTATTTGAAATTTTAAGAATTTTCAAAGCGACTTTTTCCGCGTCTTTTTTAAATTTCTCAAATTTTTTATCCAAACTTATGACCGATATTTTATTCACCCCGTTAGAAATTTGTTTTGTCATATCAATTTTATATTTTTTATATCAGTTGATTGATTTATAAAATTTCTAACGGGGTTCACCCCGTTAGAAATAGAACGCGAACATTAATATTTTTTTCTGCGTTGGAACTTATCGCAATTATTATAATACACACAATATAAAAATTGGATAAAGCGTTCGCGATTTCTAACGGGGTTCATTTATCAAAATTTTACTTTTATCGGCTCCTTTTCAATTTCCGATTCTATTTCAAAAAATTCCTCTTTTTTAAAACCGAAAACGCCGGAAATTAAATTGGTCGGGAAAATTTCAATCGCGGTATTGTAATCCATCACATTGCCGTTGTAAAACCGGCGGCTGGCTTGAATTTTATTTTCCGTATCCGCCAATTCTCTCTGCAAATCCAAAAAATTAGTGTTGGCTTTCAATTCCGGATAATTTTCCGAAACCGCGAAAAGAGTTTTTAAAGTACTCGATAAAATATTCTCGGCGCCAAGTTTTTCTTCTTTTGTATTGGCTCCCATGGCTTTTGTCCGCGCCTCGGTCACTTTTTCAAAAACCGTCCGCTCGTGTGCCATATAACCCTTAACCATTTCAATTAAATTTGGAATTAAATCGTATCTTCGTTTTAATTGAACATCAATATCCGACCATGCTTCTTTAACGCGAAAGCGCCGGCGAATCAAACCGTTGTAAACCAAAACAAGCCACAACGCGATAACGATGATTATAGTGATAATAATATTGGTCAAATTTAAGTAATTCATAAGTTTAATTTATTGGTTTATTAGCTAACGAGCTATTATTTTGCGACCTTTTTATTTTTTCCAATCTCCCGAATTAAATCTATTATTTCCTTGCCTGTGCCATTCATGAGGATTTGAAGTTTGTAATTCCAACCATAATTTTTTAGCCGTTTCCGTATAAAACTTATTATTCGCGACATGTTCGCGAATTTCTTTAAATTCTTTACCTATAGTATTACCCTTGGTAAATTGTTCTTGTAATTCAAAATCAACATCTAAATTATCAGCGTCTTTGATAATTTTTGCCTCAAGGGATTCTTTTTTTTCACATTCTTCCCATAATTTCGTAAATTCTTCTTCTAAAACGGTATTTTTTAAAATATCGCAAATAGCATTCAATTCCTTTCTTTCTGTGTATTGCCTGGAAATATAATTGACATCGCCCGTTCTACTTTCCGAAATATCATGAACCAAAGCCATTTTTAATAATTTTTCCGTATTTTTAACACCTTCGTATTTTGCCAATATTAAAGCAATCCAAGTTACTCTCATTATATGTTCCGAAACATTGGAAAAATCCGCATTCAAAAAGTGTTTCCATGTTCTTTGAATAAACCTTAAACAACCTATTTCATAAAGAAAATTTATATCATTTTTCATATTACGATTACATTATATCATAAAAATCAAAAATAAAAAGGCGCCGAAAAATTTCTTTATCGGCGCCGGTCATCTATTTTACTCATATTCCTGAATAATAATTTGAGAAGGTTTTTCCTTCGTATGAGGAGCGACTATGTGATATACTTTCCCGCTTCCAGATGTTTTACCGCTCGGCCAGACAACATTATGGACTGAAAAAGACATAACTTTTGCTACGGCATCTATATTATCAATACTCTCTGCTTTTTCCATAATCTCTACCTCCTTTTTTCGGCTTTTGCTAACATCTAATAAGAGTTTAATTAATATAGCTTCGCCGGCAATTCTGATATCGGGAATATTAAACGGCTTTGAATGTGGCGGCGAGCAAGAGCTTTTACCTCTGCGAAATTTTTTGCAACGCTCGCTTTCAAAACAATAATATTTTTCAATAGCCGGAGACATTCCGCTATATAAATTAATATCTTTAACCGATTCTCCATAACCGGAACAACATACAAAAGTATCATCCGGTATTGGTTTAAAAAAAAGATAATTTTTGCAATTATAACATTTCATCTCACACCTCCATTTAATATAATTTCTGCTTTTTTCAGCTCTCGCCCGATATAAAGAGCGTTCCCGATATCAGAAATAAACAACGCCATTTCTTTGCTTAATTTTTCCGCATTATTTCCGCGAAAAATTTGAAGCAATTTATCGCCGGCGGGACTGAAATGTTTTACTACAATTTCCCCGTCTTCCACTCTAATCTCAAAATTACCTTTTGAATCTGGATGGAATTTCTCCGGTTTTTGATCGGCAAGAAAAGCATCTATCCTCATCCAATCCCGCTCATAAATATGAGCCGATCCGGAAGTCACTCCAAGTTCCCCAAGCTTTAATTCCGGACGCTTCAATTCTATTTTCAAACATTCCAAAAGCTGATATTGAAAATAGCGAAGTGCCATAGCATTTAACGGCCAACCTCCAAACATATCGTTCGTCCGAATATATGCCCATTGATGAAGATACTGGCCTATGATTCTTGGATGAATTAATGTAAGACAAGGCGGATCATCGGCTGTAATCGAACCTCCATCAACTCGCGGATTCCAAAGAGATATTACTGTCCGAAAAGTTTCCGCTTTGTCTTTAAAAGCTTTTACAACCGCTTCCATTTGATTGCCAAAACCAAACTTAATAATATGACCATAACGATATGCAAGATCGCTTGGCTCGGTACCATCCCAAAAATCCTCACAATATTTTTTAATGTAAGGAATATCGTATTCCGGATGTGGCACAGAAACAAAATCTAACGGATCCTGATCAGTTATTACCATATTTAGCTCCCAAAGCTCCTGTCTGCGATGCCCTTCGGAGTCTTGACCTGTGATATGGCCAAAAAATCTGATCTCTTTTAAGAGCGCTAAATATCCTTCTTTTATTGTTTCCACTCTTATGAGATGCCCCGATTGAGCCGCCGGGAAAACTTTAGCTTTTGGCTCTGGCAAGGGAATTATCAATGGCTCAAAAGATGATTGCCTTATCGAAACAGCCGAACTGGAACTGCAAATAAAATCGGCAATCTCTTGAGGTTTAAGATAAAAAATCTCAACCTGCTCAAGAAATCGCTTTAAATGACAACACTCTAAAAAGAAAATTGCAGCCAAAGATGAATCAATGGCCGATAATCTTTTTAAAGTAGTAAGAGCTGCTCCCAACTCTGTTCCACTAACGATAAGCTTTTGTATATTTGGATTGGCAATACAATTTCTAACCAAAATGCCAATTCCAAAAATAGAATATAAATTGCCGACAACGGCAATTTTATTCATTAGGTCGCCAAGATATTTTTTGATAAAATGTTCTCTTGGCGACCATAAAGTACATACTGCTATTTGCGCTTCCGGATTGCCAATTATTACTTCTTTTGCGCTAAAAATCGGCCATTTTTTTTCTTCCAATTCATTCACCTCCTTTGAATTTATAATCTGTTCTTTCGCCAACATTATTAGCCATATAATCCGCGATTTCCATAATTCTTCCCGAAGTCAAACTGATAAAACTCAAAGAAATGCCGGCTTCAAGAAGTTTTCTTTCGCTTGCTCTTTTTTCATCCATAGAAAGAGCAGTGTTTTCTAAATAACCCTTCCAAACCTTGACCTTAGCCACCTGACTGGTGATTAAGACATCCTGCGTGCATTTTGGACAAGGCATATTGGTTATATAAAATGTGGAACCCCTCAGTTCTTCGGGAGAACATAAAGCGCGAGCATTCACTTCGGCGTGAACGGCTTGGCAATAAATCTTAAACCTTTCTTTAATTAATTCCTTATCACCGCCGTTATTCTTCATTTCATTTTGCGCTAAAAATTCATAATAACAATATCCCAACTCTTTACAACTCTTAATATCTCTGGCCGCGCCATTATAACCTGTGGCAAGTGGACGATTATTTTTTGATACCGCACATCCTACTCCACGCTTTAAACAAGAATGTCTTGTGGCGACGCTTATCGCTTCAAACATAAATCTTTCATCCCAACTCGGTCTGTTTATCATAAACCTTCCTCCTTATTTTTATTTTCTATCCTTATTCTATTTTCAAAGACATCTACTTTATTTTTAACATATCGTTATTGTATTTGTCAAATTTTCAAAATAAAAAACTCCGCAATTTCCGCGGAGTTTTTTGTTATCCACTTCTAATTAATAAGCTAAAAAACTAACGAGCTAACGAGCTAACGAGCTAATCTAATACTCCTCCCCCATCATTCCGCCTCCGGGCATTCCTTTTTCTTTTTTCTCCGGCAAATCGGCAACGACCGCTTCGGTGATTAAAAACATTGAAGCGATGGAAACGGCGTTTTCCAAAGCCGAACGAGTAACTTTTGTCGGGTCAATAATTCCGGCCTTGATAAGATGTTCATATTTGCCGGTTAGAGCGTTAAAACCATAATCGTCTTTTTGATTAAGAATTTTATCTAAAACAACCGCGCCGTTATAACCGGCGTTTTCCGCAATTTGTTTAAGCGGAGAATAAAGCGCCTCCAAAACAATTTTTGCGCCAACGATTTCTGTTAATTGCTCTTTGCTAAATTTTTCAATTAATTCTTTAACCGCATCACTGGCCCTAACCAAAGCCACTCCACCGCCCGGAACAATTCCCTCTTCAATGGCGGCTTTAGTGGCGTTAACCGCGTCTTCAACCCGATATTTTCTTTCTTTTTGTTCAACCTCGGTAGCGGCTCCAACTTTAATCACCGCCACTCCGCCGGATAATTTTCCAAGCCTTTCCTGTAGTTTTTCTTTGTCAAATTCCGATTCATTTTTATGAATTTGAACTTTAATTTGAGCGACGCGCTTCGCAATTTCTTCTTTTAAACCTTTCCCGCCGACAATCGTTGTATTGTCTTTATTGGAAACAACCCGATGAGCTTGTCCCAAAGAATCAATATCAACATTTTCCAATTTTTTCCCGACATCTTCGGAAATAAAATCCGCGCCGGTAATAATAGCGATATCTTCCAACATTTCTTTTCTCCGATCGCCGAAGCCCGGGGCTTTAATCGCCAAAGCGCTGAAAATTCCGCGAAGTTTATTAACCACTAAAGTCGCCAAGGCCTCACCGTCAATATCTTCGGCAATAATAACCAATTCTTTTTTGCCGGCTTTAACCAATTTTTCCAAAAGCGGCAAAAGTTCGTTAATGGAAGAAATTTTTTTATCGGTCACTAAAATATAAGGCTCTTCCAAAACCGCTTCCATTCTTTCGGGATTGGTCATCATATAAGGAGAAACATAACCGCGGTCAAACTGCAATCCTTCCACCATTTCTTTGGAAATTCCAATTGTTTGCGATTCTTCAACCGTTACCACCCCGTCTTTGCCGACTTTATCAATGACATCCGCGATTAAATTTCCAATTTCCTCATCGCGGGCGGAAATTTTCGCCACTTGGGCGATTTCTTCTTTAGTAGTAATTTTTTTAGATGAATCTTTTAAATATTTTAAAACCGCTTCGTAAGCTTTTGTCATGCCATCGCGCATTCCGATGACATCAATGCCACTGGTGGCATTTTTTAATCCTTCGCTTATTAAAATCTGCGCCAATAAAGTGGCAGTCGTGGTACCGTCTCCGGCAACATCGTTTGTTTTGGAAGCCACTTCTTTAATAAGTTGAGCGCCCATATTTTCAACCTTATCTTCAAGTTCAATTTCTTTGGCAATAGTTACGCCGTCATAAGTAATCGTCGGCGCGCCATAGCCTTTTTCCAAAACCACCGCTCGACCCTTTGGTCCAAGCGTAATTTTAACGGCGTCTGCCAATTTATCCACCCCTTTTTTTAGCGCGATTCGCGCTTTTTCGTTAAATAAAATTTGTTTGGCCATAAAAATTAGTCTACTGCTTACAGGCTACCGACTACAGCAAAAATTTAAAGCCGTAGACTGTAGTCGGTAAGCCGTAGTCAAAATCATTCTAAAATTGCAAGTATATCCTCTTCCTCTCCGACCAGATATTTTTTGCCTTCAATTTCAATTTCATCAGGACCATATTTTTTAAATAAAACTAAGTCGCCAACCTTGACCGACATCGGAATCCTTTCGCCCTTTTCATTTAATTTTCCCAAACCCACGGCGATAATCTTGCCTTTCATCGGCTTTTCTTTTTCCGCTGTTTCCGGCAAAATAATACCGGATTTAGTGATTTTTTCTTCCTCAATCGCTTCAAGAAAAATGTGATTGGAGAGAGGTTTAATATTCATTCTATTTATTTTATAGATAAAAAATGACTTGTCAATCCCTCGCCTTTTTTAGAAAAAGACGCAGGGTTAATATCTAAAAACCCGCTGAATAATAATTTCCCGTCGGCAAAATTGCGGAATTTCGGGCGAGACGCCGTCAAAAAAAGCGAGGTACATTCAGAGAATTTTCCGAGCTTTTTTTGACAAGTCGCAGCCAAAATTATGCTATTTTGACAGGGAAAATTATTGTTCAGCGGGTCCAAAATAAAAAAGCTCCCATTAAAATTAGATTGGGAGCTTAAAAATTCGTAGATATTCATCAACCACAAATAGAAGTGACTTTTTTTCTCGCAGGAGGAGGCATTATTTCCAACATTAATTCTTCCATCTTACTCTCTTGAATACCTGCCTTTACAAAATCATCATAATCAAGATAATCCCATAAATCAATAAATCTATCTATTCCAATCTTATTTTCACCCTCTTTGGCGATATATTCCTTTAACTCTTCAAATAATTCTTCTCTCTTGCTTTTTTTATCCATAACATCCTCCTCTTTTTATTTTTAAATTACCGCAACAGAACTTCTATCTTTGCTAAAAAATTAATTACATTAAAGGGTTTTGAGACAAACGCGTCAATATTTTTATAAAGCGCGCTTTCTTCTATCCGACACAATTCATTGTAATTGCCGGACATCAAAATTATTTTAATATTTGACTTATTCAAAATATCAAAACATTCGATTTCTTCCGCCAGTTCTATTCCCGACATCGCCGTCATCTCTAAATCTGTAATTACCATATCTGGATGAAATTTTTCCAATCCTTCAAGCGCCACAATGCCGTTTTCCGCAATCTCAACTTCATACCTGTCTTCTAATATAATTTTCAAAACTTTTCTTATCATTATGTCATCATCAACAACCAATATCCTTTTCATAATACCTCCCTTTAATTTGGAATTTTTATTTTTTACCTTTCATTAGCCATATTAAAATTACAATGAACTAATTTTAGATTAGCACACTTGATTAAAATAGTCAAGTTTTAAATTAGAATGCATTTTCTGATTCTTTTTCCTCTTCTTTTGGCTTATCCAAAGTAATCGGCTCCATACCAACAGCCTTGCCGGTAATTTTTAAAACATCTTTGTCTATTTTACCCAATTCTTTATAAGCGATATTATACATATTAACGGAGGTGCCCAAATGAACGCCTAATTTTTTCATATAAGTTTCGTAACTGGATAAATGCCGTCCCAATTCTATAACTCTTTTACGGATTTCTTTGGCGGATTCTTCAATCTGCAATGCTTTCAATCCCTGAAGAACAGTTTGCAAATACGCCAAAAAGGTCGTCGGTGAAACAATCATCACTTTTTTTTCACCGGCGGCGTATTCAATTAAATCGCGCGTGTTAGCTTTAACCGCGCCAATTTTATTAACCAATAAATCGTAATAAATCGCCTCGGACGGAATAAACATAAAAGCGAATTCCATGGTCTTTTCCGCCGGCTTAATATATTTAGCGGTTTCATCAATGCGCGTTTTTAAATCGTCGCGAAAAACGACTTCTAAACGGCTTCGTTCCGCCTCGTCTTTTGCTTCTAAAATCCGGTTGTAATTTTCCAAACTAAATTTTGAATCAATCGGGATAATTTGATCTTTAATAAAAATAACCGCGTCAACCATACTGCCGTCTTCAAATTTATACTGCATTTGAAAAGTTCCCGGCGGCAGAACATTTTCCAAAACCGTTTTTAAATAATACTCTCCCAAAACTCCTCGTTGTTTCGGATTTTTTAAAATATCCCGCAAACTTTCCAATTGCTTAGCAATATCAACCACTTGTTTTTGGCCCTCGCCGACTTTGGTCAATTCAATCGTGATTTCCTTAATAATTCTGGCGCTCTCTCCGAACTGACGCTGAATAATTTGCGTTGACTCGCCAAGCTTATTATCAAGCGTCCGAGTAATTTCATTGATTTGATTTTGAAGCATTAAAAGCGGCTGCTCATCATTTTTAGGCAACGCCAAACGACTTTTTAAAAACCAAAAAATCGTAACCAAACCGGCTGTTAAAACCGATAGAATAATTATTAAAAATATTGTTTCCATTAAGAAAATTATATCAAAACCATTGACAAATTAAAACCCCGCAATGAAAAAATTGCGGGGATACTATTTATAAGACCCGCTGAATAATAATTTTTCGTAGCGAAACGCAAAAATTTAAAGCGAGCCGAAGTGAAAATTTTGCAGGAATATACAGCGTATATTTCAAGAAATTTTCACAAAGGCGCAGCCGAAATTTTTGCGTTGCAGTAGAATATATTATTGTTCAGCGGGTCTATAAAATAAAACTTATTTCTCGCCTAACGAACATTCCGGACATTCTATTTCTGTTAAAGAAAAATCATCAAGACCTAATCCCTTGCTCGCCATATGGGGAATAACATCTCTGGCGTCTATCCATTCTTTTATTCTGCGTATTTTCCAATGTCTTTTGCAGATGAATATTATTGGGTTGGTTTTTTTTCCCATAAAGCCTCCTTTTTTTCTTATTATATTGTCAATATATTAAATCTAATTTAATACTAACATAGCGGATATAAAAAAACAAATAAAAAAATCCCGATTATTCGGGATTTTTTTATTGCGTCTAGCGAGGAGCGAAATGGAAAAGTACTCTTTTACATTTCGTCCGAGCGAAGACGCAAAAAAGGTTAATACCGCGCAGCTTGCTGCGCGACTGAACGAGCGAAGCGAGTTCCAACAATACCTCGGGGCTTGCCCCGAGGAACCTTTATTTCCGCGTTAATCCGCTTCTACGGATTCTAATCAGCGTATATCCGCTTCTATTACAAAGAATTCAAATCTGTATCAATCGTTTGAAATTCTTTATCTAAATTGCCGACATCAATACTATTCAATTCTTGATTAATAGCCGAAACAGAATCTTCCTTAACAGTTATCGGAGCTGTTGGTGAAGTTGCCGAAGGAATAATAGGAATAATTACCTTATTTTTCTGAACCTGCCAATACCAAATTCCCAAACCAACTAAAATAACCACTACTCCAATTATAAGAACAATAGAATATTTTTTGCTTTTTGGTTCAATACTTGGTTCAATGCTTGGCACCATTTTGGGTTCTGTGTTTTGTTCCATATTTTTGTATTATTATTGGACTGGCTGGGTCGTTGTCGCTCCTGGAATTACCGGGATTGTTGAAGTCGCCGGCGTTGAAATTTCCACTTCTAATTCATCAACTTTTGGAATTTTAGCTAAAGTTGTAGCGGCTTTTCTAATCGCTTCTTGAGCGGTTTTTACGGTTTTTTGAACACTATCTAAATCTCTGTGAAGAGCTTTACGAATCTCTCCAACATCAATTTTTAAAACGCTTTCAGTGTTGGCGATAGAGCTGGTGCTGGTATTAGTGATAGCGACAGTGCTAGTGCTAATAATTAAGGCATAGACTTTTCCGGCTTGATTTTGAATCGCCGTTCTGCTTAAAGCAATAGCATTGGTCGCTTCTGTTATAGCAATTTTGACAGCGCTAATATCGCGACCATTGGCTTCCGCTTTGGCGGAACGACCGGAAATTCTATCCAAAACTTTTTCCAATTTTTCCAAAACAGCTGAAAAGTGATCCAAACGGCGCTTATTCAATTCATTAATCTGGTTATAAATTCTTTCAACAACCTGCCTCTTGCGTTCATCTTTAATTTTGGTCAAACGCTCTTTCAATTCCACTTTCTTTGCTTCAATTTTTGATTTTACTTCTTCTCTTTTAGCTTCAACTTTATTTTTAAATTCTTCTTTCTTGATCTCCATTAAATTTTTCACCTCCATTCTTTTCGCTTCAAATTCTTTCTTTATCGTCTCTCTGCCTTGCTTAACTTCTTCTCGGACATTTTGTCTTAATTCTTTTATTTCCCCTCTGACATTTTGCTTTAATTCTTTTACTTCTCCTTTAACACTCTGTTTAACTTCTTTAATCTGCTGACGCGCATCCTGACGAATGCCTTTTATTGTTGATGTCGCTTGTTTGCCAGATTCATGTTCATGCGCCATTGCCAAATTAAAAGACCCCAACATCATCACCGAAACAATTATCAGCCAAAGGCTGAAAATAGTAATTTTTTTCATAAATAGACCCATATTAATTAATAATCCGACCTTTACTCTTAAAACCTACTGCAATTATTATAATACATATAATAATTATAACAACCTAAAACCTCACATCCCCCGGGTTCACTTCCTTATAGATGGGAGTAAAACCGACCTT
>JBBUCW010000027.1:0-11060 GCA_038057615.1 Patescibacteria group bacterium | reverse complement strand
ATCATTTTAATTCAATTTTACAAATAAAAACATTCTAATTAAGAAAACCAGATGATATTGTGTTTAAATAATTTTATTGTCAATCAAATAATCCCTGACCAGTTCAAAAATTTTTTGATGGCCGGCGGAATTGGGATATTAGTAGTCTTCTAATTTACTTCTCTATTTTTTAGCCATCTCTTCAAATTCCTTTCTTTCTTTTTTAGCTATATTGCCTGGAATTTTAATAAACCACCACCAAGTAAAAATTGTTATCCAAATACCGTATATTGTCCCAATATAAAATAAATCACGATCATTAGCGATAAATAGCAATAACCACATTGAACCAAAAAGTATAAATAGATAAATTAGAATAATTTTAAAAAATTCCATTTCTTTTTCATTATTTTTTCCTCTTCTCCTTTTCATAAATTTTTTGAGTAGTTTTTATTACTGTGTCCGGATTTAATGAAATACTTTCAATGCCTTGTTCAACCAAAAATTCGGCGAATTCCGGATAATCGCTCGGCGCCTGACCGCAGATGCCGATGTATTTTTTCTTGGCGCGGCATTTTTTTATAACTTCGACAATAAGTTTTTTAACTGATTCGTCGTTTTCATTAGTAATACCGCGGATCATTTCATTGCCGTCTCGGTCAATGCCAACGGTTAATTGAGTTAAATCATTTGAGCCAATACTCATCCCGTCAAAAATTTCTAAAAATTTATCGGCTAAAATAATATTGGAAGGAATCTCGCACATGACATAAACTTTAAGAGGATTTAGAATATAGGATTTAGAATATAGGAATTTTTTATTTTCTCTTAATTTATATTTATCTATTATTTCAATCACTTTTTTGCCCTCTTCAACTGTGCGGCAAAAAGGAATCATCACAACCACATTATCCAGTCCCATTTCCTCGCGGACTTTTTTAATGGCTTTGACTTCCAAAATAAACGCTTCGGCAAAATCCGGATGATAATATCTTGAAGCCCCGCGCCAGCCGATCATCGGATTTTCTTCCTGCGGTTCATACAATTCTCCGCCGATAAGCGAACGATATTCATTGGTTTTAAAATCAGAAAATCTAACAATCACCGGCTTGGGATAAAATGCCGAGCCAATTTTAGCGATGCCATAAGCCAGCTTATCAATATAAAATTGAGTTTTATCTTGATAGCCGATTGTTCTCTTATCAATTAAATTTTTAATTTTTGCCGGCATTTTTTTGTAATTGATAAGCGTGTTAGGATGAATTCCAATATCGCCGGCAATAATAAATTCTTCTCTTGCCAAACCAACGCCGTCATTCGGTAAAAATGATTTTTCAAAGGCGGTTTCCGGGGTGGCGATATTCATCATTATTTTAGTTTTCGTCCGCCGGCTGGCGGATTGAAATTTTTTGACATCGTGTTCAATAATTTGATATTTCAAAACACCACTATAAACAAAACCCTCACTACCAGTTGTATCAACCGTAATCATTTGTCCGGTTTTTATTTTTTTAGTGGCGTTCTCGCTTCCGACAATACAAGGGATACCAAGTTCACGGCTGACAATTGCCGCATGCGAAGTTCTCCCTCCTTTATCAGTAATAATAGCTGAAGCAATCTTCATAATCGGCTCCCAATCAGGGTCCGTCATATCAGTTATCAAAACTTCGCCGGCCCTAAATTGTCCAATATTTTTCGCGCCCAAAATTACTCGAGCTTTCCCTGTCTCAATTTTACTTCCCACTGAAGCCCCCTTAACAATCGGTTTTAAACTTTTAAACTTTGAAACTTTTGAACTTTCTAAAATATATTCCTTAATTTTTGAAAAATCCCTTAAAGCGTGGATTGTTTCCGGACGCGCTTGAACAATAAATAATTCTCCCGTTTTGCCGTCTTTTGCCCATTCCATATCCATGGGAGTCCATTTATTATATTTTTTTGAATAATGCTCTTCAATTAAAACTCCCCATTTTGCTAATTGCATAATTTCTTTTTCAGACAAAACGAAAGTTTCTTTTTCTTTTTGCGAAGTATTTATAATTTTCGCGTTTTTTATAGAAATACCGCGGCCTTCCGAATAAATCATTTTTTGATTTTTAACGCCGATTTTTTTGCTGATAATCGGATTCACAGATTTACCCAGTGTTTTTTTGAAAACTAAAAATTCATCCGGCGTCACTTCGCCTTGAACAATCATTTCTCCCAACCCCCAAGAACCGTTTATTAAAATAACGTCTTTAAAGCCGGACTCGGTATCTAAAGTGAACATCACGCCCGAACAGCTTAAATCCGATCGCACCATTTTCTGAACGCCAACCGATAAAGCCACCTTAAAATGATCAAAACTCTTATCAACTCGATAAGAAATCGCCCTATCGGTAAAAAGAGAAGCCATGGCCGATTTAACCGCTTTTAAAACTTCATCAGTTCCGCGGATATTCAAATAGGTTTCATGTTCACCGGCGAAAGAAGCACCGGGTAAATCTTCGGCCGTGGCGCTGGAACGCGCCGCCACATCCGCGTTTTTGCCATATTCTTTTTCCATTTCCTGATACGCTTTAGTAATTTCGTTTTTCAAATCATCGGGAAATTCCGCGCCTTTAATCGCCTCACGGATTAATTTCCCCCGCCGAGACAAATCTTTAAGATTTTTTGTGTTTAAATTTTTTAATGTTTCTTTAATAAAATTTTCTAAGTTTTGTGATTTGTGATTTGTGATTTGTGATTTATTAAGGAAGTATCTATACGCGCTGGCTGTTACCGCAAACCCACCCGGAATTTTTATTCCCTTCGGCGTTAAATTTTGAATCATTTCGCCAAGCGAAGCGTTTTTCCCGCCGACTTCCGGAACATCTTCTATGCCAACATTTTTGAGTTGTTTAATAAAAAAATTCATTATTTTATATTACTCCTTCGGCGCGCTTAGGACAAACATCAAATCCGCCACATTAAAAGTTTTCTGCTCTGTAAAAATTAAATCATTGGTTTTTTTGAAAAAATTGAAAGAATTATGATTTTTTAAAAAATCTTCGGGGTTTAATTTTAATTTTTTGGCTTTTTGAATAGTAGAAAAATCGGCAATCGCGCCGGCGGCTTTGGTGTTGTCATGGCCATCAGAAGCGAAAGACATTATAATTGAATTATGAAGCGTGAATAATGAATTATGCATTGAATTAACCGCTCCTAATACAGCCTCCATATTGCGGCCACCTTTGCCTAATTCATAGCCCCTCCCTAATTCATCATTCATAATTCTTAATTCTTTATTCAATACAACTGTTGTTTCGCCTCCGGCTAAAATTGTCTTCGGCACTTCCCTATAGGGAAGTGCCGAAGAAAGCGGCAATAAAGCATTTTTTGCTTCTCCCCGTAATGAATAAGAATAAATTTTCGGCTTAAATCCCAATTTTTGGGCTTTTTCCGCCATCGCCAAAAGTGGCTCTCGATTTGATAAAAATAAAATATTCTTTACTTTTTTAAAATACTTTTTTTCTTTCGGATTCTCGTGAAAATGAAAATTTTTATGTTCAAGACTGTATTTTTTAAAAATATTCTTCGCATCATTATTCGTTGTTTTATCAAAAACCGTGGGACCAGAAGCAACCATTGATAAATTATTACCTAAAACATCGGAAACAACTAGAGAGACTATTGTTGCCGGATAGGCCAATTTAGCTAAGCCGCCGCCCTTGATTTCAGATAAATGCTTTCTAACTGTATTTAATTCTAAAATATCGGCGCCGGCTTGCGTTAATAATTTCGTTGCCAAAACCGAATCTTTTAATTCTTTCTCCGACCCGCATAATAAAGCCGACCCGCCGCCGCAGATAAAAGTAATCAATAAATCATCTTTATTTAAATTTTTTACTAATTCAATAATTTTTTGAGTGGCGGTGATATTTTGTTTTGAAGGGAACGGGTGTGTTCCGATAAAAGTTGTAAGTTGTTGGTTGTTGGTCGTTGGTTTATTTATATCCAGCGCGATTCCGCCGGTTAATTTATCGCCTAAAATTTTTACCAAACTTATCGAAGCCAAAGCCGAGCCCTTGCCAACACCGACAAGAAAAACCCGTTTAAAATTATTAAGATTTATTTTAAAATTTTTCTCCATACTATCCCGCTGAATAGTAAGTTCTAAATAATTATTCTCCAATTTTATCCGCTCCGAAACTACCCGCTCAATCTCAATCGCCTCATAACCCGCCTCGGCAATCAAAAGCGCTTTTTGGCGAAGAGAATTTTTCGCTAAATTTTTAAAATTATCAATTAACATTTCTTTCAATTTTAACATATTTAAAAATATTCAGCTTAATATTACGCTCTTTGTTATTTAATCTCATAAAAAATCAGCGTAATAAAGAGTATTAAACCGCAGGGCAAGCCCTGCGCCTATGTATGAGCTCACGGACTCGCGCTCTCCCGCCCCAGAGGGTCGGGGTATTAAACCCTTTACTTTATCTTCGCTCGGACGCCATGCAAACGTTTTCGTTTGCATGGCGCTCCTCGCTAGTCGAAATAAAAATACCAATGGATAAATTGAATTATCCATTGGTATGTTTGTATTAATGCGAAGAATATATCTCAATATTTTCGCCCAATGACGCATGGCAATACGGACAAACATCATTTTCTTTAATAAAAAAAGGTGTCGTTTTTATTTCCATTTTGCAACCGCCGCAAAAATAGACCCTTGAAGCACCCATTTTAAATTCTCTTTCTGCTATTGTATTTGTTTCTTTTTCTACTCTTCTTGAACTAATCCCCGTGGTGATTACATTTCCCATACTATCACCTCCTCCTTATGATTTATGGTAATTTGCTAATCATTATTTTATACTATATTTAATATGCAAGTCAATGAATTAACCAATATCCGAAAATCAAATTCCGTTAGAAATGGAATTTCTAATGGGGCGAATAATTTTTCCAAAGAAGAAATTAGTCTTATTGAAAAAGCTTTTAATTTTACGCAAAAAGCTCATCAAGGTCAAAAAAGGAAATCCGGCGAGCCTTATTTTAATCATTGTTTTGAAACTGCCTTAAAAATTTCCGAATGGCAACTTGACGCCGAAACAATCGCCGCCGCTTTACTTCACGATGCAATTGAAGACGCCGGAATCAGTTTTGAAAATCTTAAAAAAGAGTTTGGCGAAGAAATCGCTTTTTTGGTTGAAGGCGTAACCAAGCTCGGCCATTTAAAATATAGAACACCCGAAGAAAAACAAGCGGAAAACCTTAAAAAAATGCTTTTAGCAATCAGCCAAGATATTAGGGTTATTCTTATTAAATTGGCCGACCGTCTTCATAATATGAAGACATTAAAATTCCTGCCTCCTCAAAAACAAAAAAGAATCGCCTTGGAAACATCGGAAATTTACGCATCGCTAGCATATCGCTTGGGAATGGCGAATCTTGCCGGAGAACTGGAAGATTTAGCTTTCCGTTATCTTCATCCCGAGGAATATCAGTGGCTTATTGAAAATGTTAAAGAAAAATATGAAGAACGAGAAAAATATCTAGAAAAAGTTAAAATTATCGTTGAAAAATTTTTCAAAGAAAATAACATTAAGCCCATAATTATTAATGCTCGCTCCAAGCGCTATTCCAGTTTGTATAAAAAACTTCTTCGCTCTGATATGAACATAGAACAAGTCTACGATCTAGTGGCTTTAAGAATAATCGTCAAAACCATTGAAGAATGCTACGCGACTTTGGGAATTATTCATCAACTTTGGCCGCCGATGCCCGGACGAATCAAAGATTATATCGCCCTTCCCAAACCCAATGGTTATCGCAGTATTCACACTACGGTTTTTTGCCTTGATAATAAACCGATAGAATTCCAAATTCGCACCTTGGAAATGCACGAAGAAGCGGAAAACGGCATTGCCGCTTATTGGGCATATACCCAAGCCAAAGACACAAAAAATTATCAAAGAGGTAAAGCAATTTTTGCCGAAAAAAAAGAATTAGCTTGGATTAATCAATTAAAGGATTGGCAAAAAGAAATACCCGATTCCGAAGAATTTCTCCAATCGCTTAAAATTGACTTTTTTAAAGACCGGATATTTGCCATTACCCCAAAAGGAGAAGTGATTGATTTGCCGGCCGGCGCCACGCCGGTTGATTTTGCTTATGCCATTCATACTGAAATCGGCGATCAATGCATTGGCGCCAAAATCAACAATAAAATTATTTCTCTGGACCACAAACTTCAATCCGGCGATTTAGTTGAAATTTTAACTCAAAAAAGTAAGAAGCCGTCCGAATCATGGTTAAAATTCGTCAAAACCAACGCCGCTAAAAGAAAAATTAAATCCCAACTAATGAAAGATTCATTAAAATATTCACCCTCTGGACAAAAGAAGTCAAAAATGGTAGAATTTAAAATTATTACCATTGATCGCCTTGGTCTTCTTAAGGATATCGCCTCGGTTTTTTCAAGAAATAAAATTAATATTATTTCCACCAACACCGCTCCTCAAAGCAATCATCGCCTTATAAAAATACATTGTCATATCGCCGACAAAGAAAAAATTAAAAAGTTTATTTTTAAAATTAAAAAAGTTGAAGGAGTGAAAGAAATAAGTTATAAATAAAATATGAGTATGGAAAATAAAAAAATGGGATCTGAAAAAAATGAAGCTGAAGGAGCCACAGAATCAACCGAAATAGATAAATGCCCTTATTGCAAGACATTTCTTTCTGATAATGGGACTTGCGAAAGTTTAAGCTGTGAAAAATATGGAGAAAAATTTATAAATTCCTCCGAATTAGCCGCATATAAAAAAACTCCAAAAAAAGAAATCGATAATTATCAAGAAAAAATAAAAACAGAAAAAGACGCGACAGAAGATGAGCAATTCGCGATTAATTCGTTTTTAAACGATTTAAACTTCTATTTAGAAAATTTTGCCTTAAACACAAAAAGCTCTGAAGCGGATATTAAAGAATTTTTATCTAAAACTGATAAGCATACATTAAAAAAAATTTCCTTAAAAATAGAATCTCTATTGGAGTTTCAATTACATGACGCCGACTACTATAAAAAATCAGAATTTATCGAAAAATTAAATCGTCAACTCGTAGAATCGCCAATAATGGAATTGCTTGTCAAAATAAATAATAAAGAATTTAAAAAGGGCATTAAAATCAGTTCCGAAAAAGAAAAAGAGGAAAAATTAAAATTTATCGGAATTTCACTTCCCGTTGAAATACTTAATAAATTAAAATTTCGCGCAAAAAATGCCGATATTAGATCGGAAATAAAAAAAACGCTTGAAAATAAAATTAATAAAGAAAATATTGTTCTTTATGAAGATATTGAATATCTTCTGCTTAAATTAGTACCTGAATATATCCATTCATCAATTGCCCAAAAAGGCATTGTTTTAAATATCCGTCAAAAACAAAGACTTGATGAATTATTAAACAAAAAAGAATTCGGCGGCAAAACAAAAGAATTGATTATGAATATAGAATTAAAAAAGGCTGATATTACGGAAGAATCTTATTTGATTGGCGCAATTATACGATTATTTCCAGAAATAGCCGAAGAAATATTGGAAGAACATATTATCGCTCGATTTTAAAAATAAATCTAACCAGCCAAACGCTTCCCAAGCCAACAATCATACCTGCTAGAATATCGCTCGGCCAATGAACGCCGACAAAAATCCGAGCCAATCCCATAAAAACCGCGCTGATTAAAAACCACCAACCCACTTTTTTATTAAAATAAAAAACCGCCAAAGCTAAAGCGAAAAAGGCGGCGGCGTGACCGGAGGGAAAAGAAGCGGTTGAAATATGGCTGATCAACGGTTTAATTTCTAAAACTAAAAATGGTCGGGGACGATAATAAAAAAATCTGATTATTTCCGTAATAATTCCACGGCTAATAATCACCGAAAGCATTACCAAAGAAAAAAAATAAATTTGCCGGCGCCTGTCCTTTTCTTTGATTAAAATCAAAATAGCAATGGCGACTAAAAAATAACCAAGATAATTAGCCAAAAAAATACCCAGCCAATCCAATGCCCACCACCTGCCGGCAAAACTATTAATAATATTAAAAAAATAAATATCCATATTTATTACGGTTAACCCCCGTTAGAAGTCAGACACCATCGGTGTCTGCCGATGCGCAAGCGCATCGGACTTCTAATGGGGCTGATAAATCACTTGTCTGATAACCTTTATTTCTTTTCCTAAAAATCTTTTAACTTTAAACTCGAAAGTATTAATCCCCGGCTGAAGCGAAAAATATTTTTCAAAGCCGCCATTTTCTTCGGCTAAAACTTCTTCGCCATTAATAATTAATTTATCTTTGGCGCTAATTTTCCCCAAAAGATTAATCGTTGAATTATTAATAATGACATTATCATTTAATGGATTTATAATTTCAATTTTGGGAGTTCCTAAAAAAGCTGAAGTCCGCAAAATTAAATAAATAGAAATTAATATTAAAATTATTCCCGCAATTATAACATTTTTTCCAGCTAAACGACCAAAAGAGAAACGATTGAATGGTAATTTATCTGAAGAGCCGGAAGTTTTCATCGGTCGCAATGAGATTTCCAATTTATAAGCCGTCAAAATCCGATTAATGTCTATTTTTAGAATTTCGGCAATTTTTATTAAATAACCGCGAGTATAAGGAGCCGAAGGAAGCTTATTCAAATCATCATTTTTCAAAGCGATTAAATAATGCGCCGGGATATCCGTTAATTCCGATAATTTTTCCACGCTTAAATTCCGCAGCTCTAAAGCCTCAATAATAAGCTCGCCTAAAGTTTTAGATTGGTCATTCGTCATTGGTTGTTGGTTATTGGCTGTTGGTCAATATACACTTCTCTTGGCTTAGCGCCATCTCCGGGCCCGATAATTCCCTTATCTTCCATTATATCAAGAAGTCTGGCGGCTCGGGCATAGCCCACTTTCAAACGACGCTGAAGCAAAGAAGCGGAAGCCTTTTTTGCCTCGCTAACTACTCTTACCGCTTCATCAAAAAGATCATCTTCTTCGTCTCCGGAATATTTCTCAAGCGATTCTTCAGAAAGAAAAATTTCTTCGGGAATCAAACCGCTGAAAGAATTTTCTTTTCCGCCAGAAAGAGCGGATTCGCCTCCGGCGGACTCTGACAAATCCTTATTATTTTCTTTGATAAAATCCGTAACTTTTTTAACTTCCTCCTCGGTTATGTAAGCTCCCTGAATTCTTCTCGGTTTGGAAGATTCCGAAGAAACATAAAGCATGTCTCCGCCGCCCAATAATTTTTCCGCTCCGGACATATCCAAAATAGTTCGGGAATCAACTTGGCTAGGCAATTGCAAGGCGATTCTCGTCGTGATATTGGCCTTAATTAAGCCGGTTACCACTTCAACCGAAGGCCGTTGAGTGGAAAGCGCCAAATGAATGCCTGTGGCTCTGGCCATTTGAGCCAGCCGAATAATTGAACCTTCGATTTCTCTGCCGTAAGAAAACATCAAATCCGCCAACTCATCAACCACGATTAAAATATAAGGTAGAAATTCTTCGGGATTTTTTTTATTATAACTTTGAATGTCCCGAGAGCTGGCTTTTAAAAGTAATTCATATCTTCTGTCCATTTCTTGAATCGCCCAACGGAAAACCGCCATGGCTTTTTTCGGTTCAATAATCACCGGCGAAACAAGATGGGGTAAATTATTATAAAGAGAAAGCTCCACTCGTTTTGGATCGATTAAAATCAAGCGAAGCGTTTGAGGCGAATTTTTGTAAAGCAAAGAAATTAAAAGCGAATGAATCGTAATTGATTTGCCGGAACCAGTTGTGCCGGCGATTAAAAGATGCGGCATCTTGTCAATATCGGCAAAAATCGGATCGCCGTTGACATCGCGTCCCAAAACAAAACCCATTGGTCCGGAACTGAAAAATTCCGGATAAGCCATTAAACTGCCAAGTCTTACTAAAGCGCTAGCTTTATTGGGGACTTCAATTCCAACTAAAGACTTGCCCGGAATCGGCGCTTCAATTCTAATTGGATGAGCCGCCAAAGCCAAAGCCAAATCCGGATTAAGCGCTATAATTCGAGAAAGCTTAACGCCCTCGGCCGGTTTTAAAGTATAACGCGTCACTTTCGGTCCAATATTAATTTCTCCCATTTCTACGGGAATACCAAAACTATCAAGCGTTCTTTTTATAATATTGGCATTAGCCCGAAGATCTCCGGATGTCGGTTTTTCGACGGAAGACCTTAATAAGTCCAAGGGCGGAGCGATATAGCCCTGAGATTTAAGTTTTGAATTTTGAGTTTTAATAGTTAATGGCTTAACTACCGCCTTTCCGCCAGAGGTGGATCCGCCTTCTTTAGCGGAAATATTTTCCTCGGAAGATTTTAATTCTGGTTTGATCTCCGGAGGCAATTTTATTTCGTTTATTGGTGGAAGCTCAACAATTTTAGATTCTTTTAAATCTTTTTCCCGCTTTTTTATTTTAATGGGGATATTAAGAGTAATAAGCAATGAGGCGATAACAATAATAATAATTATAACAAGACTGGCTATATAACCAAAAGGAATTTCCAATAAACCGATAAAATTACCTGCTAATCCGCCGCGGTCGGGATAAATAATATCAATCAAACCCAAACCCGCCAAGACAAAAATAGCGGCTCCCAAAAAAGTAATTTTATATATTTTCCGGCGCTCCGAAGTTAAAAACACTCCGGCTATAATCAAAAAAATCAAAGGTAAAAGATAATATCCCCAGCCGAAAAATTTTTCAAAAATCCGATATAAAAAATTGCCGAATGGCCCGGCGCTATGGAAACTCGCTAAAATCAAAACCATTGAAACACCTAAAAATGCCAGTGCCCAAACGCCTTTTTTAGTGTCTGGATGGAGTCCTGATTCTTCTCCGCTTCCGGCGGGAAAATCTCCGACTTTTTGCTTTTGAATTTCCTTATTTTTTTGTTTATTTTTCTTGCGGGACATTTTCTTTAATTATAATAAAAAACCGCCTTAAATCAATTCTTGATGGTAATAATATTTCTTGTAAATACATTGCTATTGTTTTAAAATTCAATCAATGAACATAAACAT
>JBBUCW010000026.1:0-15729 GCA_038057615.1 Patescibacteria group bacterium | reverse complement strand
ATATTTAACGCACCGCCTATTGACAATCCTATTGTCCATTGTCTTAGAGCAGAGTCGCCTACCCGAATACCGCTTCCGTAAGGAGCGTACACATCAAGTTTGCTTCCCGGATTTGCCGTCCCGATGCCGACGTTGCCATCCGCACTCTGAATAAGCATCCTCGTAGTGCCAATTGGGGCCTCTATGGATATATCACCAGCACCCGAGGCGGATCCGGAACCAGTAGAATTAATGGCAGCAGTTGTTCCTCCCGCGGAAGTATTTTGGATGCGCAGTACTGTTCCGCCTGTTGCGCCGGAAGCCATATGCAGTAGGTCTCCCGGCCCTGTCGTCCCGATGCCGACGTTGCCGGCGGCATCAATACGCATGCGCTCGGAGCTATTCGTCCCGAAAGTGATCGGCGCATTGAGAAAATTATACATATTGAAAGTGTTCGAGCCGCCGTAGCTCGCGCCCGCATTGTTCGGATTCAAAAATAGCTGACCCCCGTATAAACTGACGGGGTTTTGGAAATTCAATACTGCCGATGCACTTATCCCTCCATTAGGGTTGTGAATGTTTATGAAAGTAGCACCGTTTTGATTCCCATATACTTCAAGCGGCACCCCCGGCGCCGTCGTCCCTATGCCGACGTTGCCGGTAGAGTTGATTCTCATTCTTTCCAAACCTTGCGTGGAAAAACCGATGGTGCTGGTGCCGGAAACTTTAAAAATCCCCAGACCGGTGTCGTTGCCGAAGGTGTAAGAAGGACTGGCCGCCGTGCCGTCGTTAAGATAAGTTTTTGACCAGGGAGAACCGGTTTGGCCGATTTCATAAGAAGAAGAGCCGGGTAAAATGTTGGAATCAAAAGTGGCGGCGGAAACTCGGGCAATTGCCGAAGACAAACTTCTTTGAACTTGGGCTTTGGGGTTCTGGCTGTTGTAAGTCATTTGAACATCGTAAGAAACCGTATCGTGCCCGGGATATTGGGTAAATTTTTTAAAATTTAAAGTATTGACAATAACGCGAGTATTGGTTAAATCGGAAGTAACGGTATTACAATCATTGGGATTAGTTCCCGGACCTTCGGCCAGTTTAATCACGCCGTTAACCAAAGAAAGACAAGTTGGGTCTTTGGCAGAGTCCTGCATCCGGAGTTTTATGGTGGAAGTGGAAACGCCGGCGGCGATTTCAATATTGGAAGCCGTTCTAACTAATCGGCCAAAAGTTTGAGTTACAAAATTTAACTGACTGGTAACTTCGGTTGAAGCGGATTCCCGCAGATTGACTTGAGTGATAGTCAATAAAATACCGACCATTAATGTTCCGACAACAGCGGAGAGGGCGGTGTAGATGAGAACTTCAATAAGAGTGAAGGCTTTCGTGTATCTTGTATCTTGTATCTTGTATTTTGTATTTTGTATTTTGTATTTTGTATTTTGTATCATGTATCTTGTATTTTGTATCTTGTATTTTGTATCGTTCTTCATACTAAATACCAGATACTAGATACTATTGTATCTAATGCGTTTCAAGCCGTTTAGTAATTTATTGACGATGATTGTTTGGTTGGCAATTTTTTTAAATGATTCGCTATCTAAATAATTAACATCGCGAGCGATAATTAATTGATTTTGTAATTCCGTTAAAGAACCTTGAGCTACTGAATAAAATTGAAACTTATCTTTTGTGGTATTACGGCTGAAACCTTCAGCGATATTAGAGGTAATCGAAACCACTGCTCTTCGCATTTGATTAATTAATCCAAAAATTTCCTTTTGAGGAAATTTTTCTGTTTCTTTATAAATTATGATAACTAATTTATGCCCTTCTTGCCAAGTGTATAAATCTGTAAAAGATTTTATTTTATCTTTTTTGTCTTCCATACAAGATACTAAATACCATATACAAGATACTAGTTTATTTTATGATATATTATTCCAATTTCAATGACAATACTTTAGATGTTCCGTCTTCCCCGGTAGTTATTCCATATAGCGCGTTTGCCGTTTCCATTACCGCTCGGTTATGAGTAACTACAATAAACTGCGTCTTTGCGGAAAATTCTTTGATTAAGTTGGCGAACCTTCCGGAATTATTTTCGTCCAAAGCCGCGTCAATTTCGTCTAAAACTAAAAATGGCGGTGGGCTGATAGAAATCAAAGCAAAAAGGGCGGCGATGGAAACCAAACTTTTCTCTCCGCCGGAAAGCGTTTCCAAACTAGTAATTCGCTTTTTCGGCAAATTCAAATCAATTTCAAGACCGGCCAAAATTTCCTTCTGTTCGTCTTCGTTATTTTTCTCTTCAATCTCATTATCGTCCACCCCCTTAATTCTTAATTCTCTGTCCTTAATCCTCAACCTTGCGTTCCCCCCGCCAAACATTAATTTAAAAAATTTATTAAATTCCTCATTGATTAATTTAAGCGAAGAGTTAAATTCAAAATTAATTTTCTCGTTTAATTCTTTAATTAGATTTTTTAAATCAATAATGGCTTTTTCCAAATCCTGCGATTGATTTATTAAAAAATTATAATGAGTTTCAACTTCTTGGGCTTCTTTTATCAAGGCTTCGTCAATTTCGCCGATGGCTGATAACTCCGCTCTTAATTTAAACATTTTCCGTTCAATATCGTCAAATTGAGGATTGAGGATTGAGGATTGAGGATTGAGGATTAATTCCCCGAATTCAAATTCCGCAATATTTCTTCCAATTTGCCGCAACTGATTCTCCAAATCTTGAAATTTTAAATTTAATTTTTCTTTCTCAAATAAAATTTTATTTTTATTTTCTTCCAATGCTCTTAATTCTTTTCTTTTTAATTCAACCGACTCAAAGGCCGCTTGAAATTTTTTATTAAACTCTTCCAGCCCAATGGCAATTTTCATCTCTTGAGCTTCCAGTTTCTTTGATTCATCTTCAATAATGCTGAATTTCACTTCCAAACTTTTTTTAAGATTTTCCAAATCAGCTAAATCTTTTTCTAAATTTACTCCGTTAGAAATCGCGCCGCGTTGATTGAAGTTATTTCTGACAGGATTTAAAAATTTATCTATTTTCTCGGCCAATTCCTTGATTATTTTTTTAAAATATTCTAAATCCGAGCGCGACAAAGAATCATTAAGAATCTCTCCGGCTTCCCTGACAAGAACAAGTAAGTCTTCATTTCTAAAAATTTTACCGCCGGACGCCTTAGGCGCCTCCAAAAATTCCAATTTTGCCTCAATTCGTCCGAACTCTTTTTGAATTTGAGAACACTCCGCCGATAATTGCTGTTGTTGATTTTTGATTTGCCTTATTTCCTGACGCTCCCCTGTTTGAGACTCTACTTTATTTAACTCCAATTTCAGAATTTTAATTTCCCGCTCTTTTTCTTTAATTTGATTATCCAAAGAATCAAGCAGCGGCTCAAATTTTTTCCGACCATCTTCAATTTCATTAAATTTATAAAAAAAATATCTGTTTTCAATATCATTTAATTCTTTTTGAATTTCCGTTCTTTTTTCCCATTTATTAGTCTGACGCTTAAGGGTCCGAAGGCGAGGAATGACTTCTTCCTTCATCGCCTTGGCTTTTTCCAAATTGATGGAAGTATTTTTCATTTTTCGCTCAGCCTCTATTTTTTTATTCTGATATTCCCTAAGACCTAAAATCTCTTCTATCATCGTTTGACGTTCTCCGCTCGACGCCTTAACGAATAAATCGGCTTCGCCTTGATTGATAATCGTCAATCCTTTGGTTCCAAGCCGCGAACGGCTGAAAAAATCAATTATTTCTTTGAGTTTTACTTCTGATTTATTAATAAGATATTGAGAAAGACCGTCCCGGCCAACACGGCGAACAATGGAAACTTCTTTAAAATCAATGGGGAAAAAACCGGTATTATTATCAAAACAAAGACCGGCGGAAGCCATGGCCACTCTTGGTTTGGAAGGCGTGCCGTTAAAAATTAAATCTTCGGCTTTGGCGCTTCTTAAATTTTTCGACTCTCGTTCGCCTAAAAGCCATCTGATAGCATCTATAATATTTGACTTGCCACTGCCATTCGGTCCGACAATAGCTGTAATGCCGTCTGGAAATTCTAAAATCGTCTTTTGAACAAAAGATTTAAAACCATTAAGTTCTAGGGATTTAAGAAACATGCCAAATTTAGACCAAGCCCTTTAAGGCATTTCTCGCCGCTTCAATTTCCGCCTCTTGCTTGGAATAACCCTCGCCTTCAGTAATTAATTTATCTCCAAAATAAACGCCGGCTTTGAAAATTTTTTTATGATCAGGACCCCATTCTTCAAGAATTTGATAATTTGGCGTTAATTTAAATTTATCTTGAACAATTTCCTGAATATGACTCTTTGGATCTTTGTAGAGATGATTTTTGATAATCTGTTCTAAGCGGGTATCAATAACAAATTTTTCAATAATATTTTTTGCCTTAATATATCCGGCATCTAAATAAATCGCGCCTATTAAAGCTTCTATCGCATTGGCTAAAATCACTTCCCGAGCTCGACCGATGTCTTTAGTTTCGCCGCGCGACAATAAAATAAATTTTTCCAAATCCATATTGCGAGCCACGCCGGCCATGGTCTGATAATTAACCAGAGCCGCCCGTAGACTCGTTAATTGTCCCTCCGGATAACTTGGAAATTTGATAAAAAGATTTTCGGTAACCGCCAATTCCAAAACCGCGTCTCCTAAAAATTCCAAACGCTCATTATGAGGTGTCTCCCATGAAGGATTTTCGTTAAGATAAGAACGATGAGTAAGAGCCTCTTTTAATAGGGCTTTATTCTGAAAAATAATGCCTATCTTTTTTTCTAAAATTAATAAATCCAAATGAATTAGTAATTAGTAAATAGTAATCAGTAAATAGTAATTAAAAATAATTACCAATTACCAATTAAACTCGACGGACTTTCGGCGGTCTTGGACCGTTATGAGGAATCGGCGTTACATCTTTAATTGATAAAATATTAAATTTCTGATTAACCAACGACCTAATTGCCGAATCGCGTCCGGCGCCGACTCCTTTGACAATAATCTCAAGATTGGAAATTCCTATTTTTTTTAATTTTTCGCTAATAGCGGCGACAACCTTGGAAGCGGCGAAAGGTGTTGATTTTTTAGGTCCGGAAAAACCAAGCGAACCCGCCGTAGCCCAAGCAATAACATTGCCTTTTCTATCGGCGGCGGTTAAAACGGTATTATTATAACTTACATTAATATAAATCCTGCCGCTTTCTATTTTTTTCGCGGTTGGAGCGGTAACGCCGACGCTTTTTCCGACGGCCTTAACCATCGCTGTCTCCAGTTTATTTTTTTCTTTTAAAACTTCTTCTTCAGTTTTTTTTATGACTTTTTTCTTTCCCATAATGAATTAGGATTGAGAATTGAGAATTGAGGATTGAGAATTGAGGATTGAGGATTGAGGATTGAGGATTGAGGATTAAGAATTGAGGGATTTTTAAGCCCTAAATTCTATATTCTTTATCCTTATTCCTTTATCCTTATTCCTTTATTCTCTATTCTTATTTTAGATCCGTTTTCCTTTTTCCGCTACTTACTGTTTTTCTAACATTTCCCCTTATTGTTCTAGAATTAGTTTTTGTTCTTTGCCCTCTTAACGGCAATTTTTTTAAATGCCTTATTCCCCTATAACATTGTATTTCTTTCAAACGAACAATATTTTGCTTCACCAATTGACGCAATTCTCCTTCAATTTTATATTTTTTTTCAATTATCTGCCTAAGATGATTAATTTCATCAGGGGTTAAATCTTTGGCCCGTTTATTTAAATCAATTTTAGCCTCTTCTAAAATTTCCTTAGCTAAAAAACGCCCTATACCGTAAATATAAGTCAACGCTATTTCAATTTTTTTATTGTCGGGGATATTGATGCCGATTAAACGCATTAGGATTGAGGATTGAGGATTGAGGATTGAGGGAAATTAACCCCTAAATTCTATATTCTAAATCCTATATTCTTATTACCCTTGTCTTTGTTTATGTTTTGGATTTTTTTTGCAAATTACATAAATCCGCCCTTGACGACGGACGGTTTTACAATCTTTACAAATTTTTTTTACGGAAGCTCGAACTTTCATTTTTATTTTAAACCAATTTTTGCCTCTACCCTCTTTAATCTTCTTTCAACATCCTGAATTTCAAATCTAAAAACCATATTCCCCATTCTTAATTTAATGTCTTCCAAATCTGATTTTATTTCCAAAATTTCGCTACGCAAATTTTTAATCTCGCCACGCAAGTCCTCAAATTGAGCTTTTGTCGCAGTTTCTAAAAAACCGCGCTGAACCATCGCCGCAAATTTATCAAATTTTTCATCTGTTTTTTCGCTTTGCTCTTCAAATCCTTTTTGAATTCTCTTGTCTTGCTCTTCAAATCCTTTTTGAATTCTCTTATCTTGTTCTTCAAATCCTTTTTGGATTCTCTTATCTTGTTCTTCAAATCCTTTTTGGATTCTCTTGTCTTGTTCTTCAAATCCTTTTTGAACAACAACCGCTAAATTTTCAATTGTGGTTATTTTTTTCTTCATAGTCTTCTTATAATCCTCCCCCTTCTTCTATCCGGACTTAACTCCATCAATACTCTATCTCCTGGTAATATCTTAATGAAATGCATTCTCATTTTTCCGGCAGGATAAGCAAGAACTTCTTCGCTCCCGGCAATTCTAACTTTAAAAGTCGCCGACGGCAAGGCTTCTATAATAATTCCCTCAACCGTTTCCTTTTTTTTATCTATCATTGATAGTTTAAATTTTAGCTAAATAAAAAATGCTGTCAACCCCGTTAGAAATCGCGAACACTTATCGGATATTTTATATTTATATTATTGTAATAATTATAATATGACTGTCCCATAAAAATAATGCGATGTCCGCGTTCTATTTCTAACGGGGTCAACCCCGTTAGAAGTCCGATGCGCTCGCGCATCGGCAGACGCCACTGGCGTCTGACTTCTAACGGGGTCAATAGATACTTCAATTTTTTCGCGGAATAAGTTATAATTTAAAAATAATGAATTCCCGACTGGTAAAACAAATTCTTTACGGAACCGGATATTTAGCGACTCTTTTTTTGATAATTTTTGTTGTTTATCTTATTTGGTTTAAACCGGCGCCGACTTGTTTTGACGGCCGCCAAAATCAAAATGAAACCGGTATTGATTGCGGCGGTTCCTGCTCGGCCTGCGAAATCAAAACATTGCAAACTCCGGAAACATCGTGGATTAAATATTTTCCCGCCGATAATCAAACCATTATCGCCGCTGAAATCAAAAATCCGAATTTAAATTATGGCGCCGATTCTTTTTCATATATTATTGATATTTATGACCATAAAGGCGCTAAAATTAAAAGCTTGGCGAAAAATTCTTTTATCTACTCCGGCGAAATAAAATATTTGATTGAATTAGCTGAAATTGATTCCAAAAAAATTAAAGAAATTAAAATTTCTTTTGCCAATTTCAATTGGAAATCAAATGAAAAATTTCAAAAACCGATAATTCAATTAAGAGAAATAAAAACCGAAAAAACTATTGTGAGCGGATTTTTAACCAATAATAACGCTTTTAAATTATTAAAAACAAGAATTATCGGGCTTTTATACAGTCGCTATGGAATTATGATAGGCGCTTCAAAAACCGAATTGGAAAATATATCCGCTTTTGAAGAAAAATTATTCAAAATAAATTTTCCAAAAAATTTAGAAGATATTGACCAAACCAAAACAAAAGTTTATGCCGAAGCCATTAGATAAATTTAATAATCCTTACAATCCAAAAGAAATTGAAGATAAAATTTACCGACTCTGGGAAGAATCAGGTTATTTTAATCCGGATAAATTACCCATTTCTTCCGCCAAAGGCGGATCCGCCTCGGGTGGAAAAAACTATAAACTAAAATCTAAAAACTTCTGCGTAATAATGCCGCCGCCGAATGCCAATGGCGCGCTCCATTTTGGTCACGCTCTTTTTGTCGCTTTAGAAGATTTGATGATTCGCTATCAACGAATGCGCGGCAAAAAAACCCTTTGGCTGCCGGGAGCCGACCATGCCGGTTTTGAAACTCAAACGGTTTTTGACAAAAAATTAGAAAAGGAGGGTCGCAATCGGTTCCAAATCCCCCGCGACGAACTTTATCGCGAAATATTAGAATTTACGCTGTCAAATAAAAAAACAATGGAAAGTCAATTACGAAAACTTGGCGCTTCCTGCGATTGGTCGAGAAAAAAATTTACTTTAGACGAAGATATTATTTCTAAAACTCAAGACACTTTTATTCAAATGTATAAAGATGGATTAGTTTATCGCGGCAAACGGTTAGTTAATTGGTGCGTTAAACATCAAACTGGACTTTCTGATTTGGAAGTTAAACATGAAGAAAAAACAACGCCGCTTTATTATATTAAATATGGGCCAATAATTTTAGCAACCGTGCGTTTAGAAACAAAATTCGGCGATACGGCCATTGCCGTTCATCCTAAAGATAAAAAATATAAAAATTTTATCGGAAAGGAAATTGAGATAGACACTCTTATCGGTAAAACGAAAATTAAAGTTATTGCCGACGAAGCCGTTGATCCTGATTTCGGCACGGGCGCCGTAAAAATAACGCCCGCTCATGATTTTAATGATTTTGAAATTTGGCAAAGACATAAAAATGAAATTCCCCATCCTATTGAGGTAATAGATAAATTCGGAAAACTTAATCTTTTGGAGCATTTTTCTGAAAACGAAGAAGCTAAAAAATATCATGGTTTAAAAATTTTAGAAGCGAGAAAAATTATTGCCGAAGAAATGGAAAAAAGAGGATTATTAATAAAAATCGACCATAATTATAAACATAACGCCGCTTTATGTTATAAATGCTCAAATAATCTTGAACCGCGCTTAATGTCGCAATGGTTCGTTAAAACGGGACCCTTGGCAAAACCGGCGATTGAAGTCGTTAAAAACGGAAAAATAAAAATAATTCCTGAAAAATTTAAAAAGGTTTATTTTCACTGGATGAAAAATATCCGCGACTGGAATATATCGCGGCAAATTATTTGGGGTATCCAAATTCCTGCTTGGTTTTGCGAATGCGGAGGAATTATTGTTCAAAAAGAAAAACCTAAAAAATGCGTAAAATGTTCCGGAAATAAAATTGAACAAGACCCCGATGTTTTTGACACTTGGTTTTCATCCGGTCAATGGCCATATCTCGCGCTAGACTATCCAAATTCAAAAGATTATAAAAATTTTTATCCGACCGATGTAATGGAAACCGGCTGGGATATTTTGTTTTTCTGGGTGGCAAGAATGATAATGCTCGGAATTTATCGTGTCGGCAAAATCCCTTTTAAAATGGTTTATCTCCATGGCTTGGTTCGCGATAAAGACCGCCAAAAAATGTCTAAATCAAAAGGTAATGTTGTTGATCCTCTGGGAGTAGCGGAAATTTACGGTGCTGACGCCGTTAGAATGGCTTTAATAATGGATTCAACCCCTGGCAATGATCCAATTATCTCGGAAGATAAAATCAGAGGCTATCGCAATTTCGCAACCAAAATTTGGAATATCAGCCGTTTTGTTTTAATGAATTACGACCAAAAATTTGAAAAAATAAAACCGCAATTTACCAAAGAAGATAAAAAAAATCTAAAAGATCTAATAACGATTCATAAGAAAATTACCAAAGATATTGAGGGTTTGAAATTTCATATCGCGGCTCATAGTATCTACCACTATATCTGGCATACTTTCGCCGACAAAATTCTTGAGAATTCAAAACCCCGCCTCCGTTCCGAGAATATCATTGAACGCGCCGCCGCTTTCAAAGTTAATTTAGAAATTTTTTCCGCCGCCTTAAAACTCCTTCACCCTTTTATGCCATTTATCACGGAAGAAATTTGGCAAAATTTACCAATCCTTCGGCGCGACTCAGGACAAGTTAAAAATAAAAAAATGTTGATGATTGAAAAATGGTAAATAATTGATTGATACTTATTGATATTAAATATCTTATATGAATATCTTTTTTATTATATTTGGATTATTACCATCGTTTGCCTGGCTTATTTTTTTTATCAAAGAAGACTCTCATCCGGAACCTAAGAAAATAATTGCCAAAGTTTTTATCGCCGGCGCTTTAATGGCGATTTTTGCCGCTGTTTTCCAATTTCTGCTCCGAGATGTTTTTAATTCATTTCAAATCAAAGAATTAGGATTCTTTTCTTTTTCCGCTTTCGCGATTATTGAAGAAATTTTTAAATTCTTGGCCGCCTATTTAATTATCAGAAAAAACAATTTTTTTGATGAACCAATTGACGCGATGATTTATATGATTACCGCCGCTTTGGGATTCGCCATAGTAGAAAACATTGGAGTAGCGATGAGCATTTCAAATTTTCAAGAAGTTATTGTCGCCATAACTCTCCGTTTTGTCGGCGCCACCCTACTTCACGCTTTAAGCTCCGGAATAGTCGGTTATTACTGGGCAAAATGGATTATTCGCAAAAATAACGCGGAATATAAACGCGAAATATTCATAAAACTTTTATTTCAAGGAATTGCTATTGCTTCTCTATTGCACGCGATATTCAATTATCTTATACTTATATCCAGAGAACAAATTTTAATTTATCCGACAATATTTTTAATAATTATAGCGTTATTTGTTTTTTGGGATTTTGAGAAAATAAAAAGTAATCGCGAATAATGCGAATCAGTTTCAAAATAATGCGAATAAATTCATTAGCATTATTTGCTTAAAATTTGCATTATTAGCGAATACTCTATGGATAAAACCACAAAAAGTTTTTTTGAAAAATTAGCCGGCATCAGACACAATGAAGAAGAATTTAAACCGGAACTGACAAAACTGGAAGAATCAATGAATGAAATTTTTGAAGAAGCCGAAGGCGAGCTGGCTATTGATGTTTACCAAACACCGAGTGTTTTTATTATTGAATCAACAATCGCCGGCGTCAAACCCGAAGACATTGATATTTCTCTTACATCAGACTCAATAATCATTAAGGGCAAACGCGAAAAAGAAGATACCATAAAAACCGAGGATTATATTCATCAAGAATGCTATTGGGGAAAATTTTCGCGGAGCATTATTCTTCCTCAAGAAATTGATCCCGATAGAACCCAGGCAAGCATTAAAAACGGCGTTTTAAAAATCACTTTGCCAAAAATCAATAAAACAAGAAGTAAAAAAATAAAAGTGAGATTTGAATAAAGGTCCTCGGGGCAAAGCCCCGAGGTATTGACCTTTGTTTAGTCGTCGCTAGGATAAAATGAAAAACGCGGTTTTAATTTTATTACTAGCTAGACGAAATAAATAAAAGGCGGAAAAATTTCCGCTTTTATTAGCCCTGTTGCGTAATAACCTTTCTACTGCTCCGCCAGCTGGCGGATTGGCTGCGGCTTCGCAAAAATTTCTTGATCCGCCAGCTGGCGGACTTGCTAAATTTTTGCTTCGCCTCGCCTACCCAGCACCATTTCTTTTGATAAACTTTCATAAACCATCAGTCGTAGCCGAAAGGCGGCTTCGCCTTATAATTGTAATATTAGAAAATCTATTGATGGAAATGGTGCTGGGCGCTACGAAAATTATTACGCAATAGGGCTATTTTTTGGAATATCCAAAATAAAGCAAAAGCGGGCTGGCAACAAAAATTGAAGAATAAGTGCCGATAACCGTACCGACTAAAATAGTTAAAATAAAATATTTTAAAGCAGTCGGACCAAAAAAGAATAAAGCTAAAAGTGTCAAAACAAGGGTTAAAGAAGTATTAATGGAACGCGCTATGGTCTGGTTGATGCTGTCATTAATAATAACGGGCAAGTCCAAACGGTTTTTTTGAAGCAAAAGATTTTCTCTAATTCTATCAAAAACCACAATAGTGTCGTGGATGGAAAATCCCATCACCACTAAAAGAGCCACGACGAAATTAGTGTCAATTTCAACTCCCAATCTCCAACCTAAAATTGCCAAAAGTCCGGCTGGAATCATCACATCATGAAAAAGCGTAATCAAGGTAATCACTCCGTATTTCCATGATTTAATCGGATAAGAAACTTTCCTGAAAGCAAAAGTAATATATAAAGAAATCCCCAAGATCACCAAAATAATCGCCCAAACAGCTTTTTGTTTTAATGCCTTGCCAATAGTCGGACCAATACCTTCAAAACGCAATTCTTCAACCTCACCAAATTTATTTTTTAGCGATTGAAGATATTGCTGATGTTGTTCTTCGGAAATATGAGACATCCTAATAAGAAAACCATTATTCTCCGCCGGAAAAATCATAATATTTTTAACGCTCAAATCATTTTCAAAAAAATATTTTAAATTCCCCGTAGTCTGTAGTCCGTAGTCTGTAGCCAATTTTATCTGCCATAAAGCGCCGCCGGCAAAATCAATGCCCGGCTTTAAACCAAAAACAGCGATGGCCGCGATACTGACTAAAACCAACAAACTAGAAAATGATAAAAAAATTTTACGATGTTTAATAATATTCATATTATTTTTTAATAAATACCCTCAACATTGTCCTTGTTATTGTTATCGCCGAAAACATTGAAACTAAAACTCCGATCAATAGCGCCAAAGCGAATCCTTTAATAAAACTCGTTGTAAAATAATAAAGAATAATTGAAGTAATAATGGTGGAAATATTAGAATCTCTGATTGACGGCCAGGCGCGGCGAAAACCTTCTTCAGTCGCCGCCATTTTTGACAATCCCCTTTTAATTTCTTCTTTGGTTCTTTCAAAAATCAAAATATTGGCATCAACCGCCATTCCAATTGAAAGGATAAATCCGGCGATACCGGCTAAAGTCATTGTAATACCTAATTTGAATATTCCCGCCACTAAAATCGCGTAAATTATCAAAGCCAGCGAAGCGAAAAATCCAAAGCCGCGATAATAAACTATCATAAAAAGAATAATTATCAATATTCCCAAAGCGCCGGCAAAAAGAGCTTTTTCAAGCGATTCTTGTCCTAAACTGGCGCCAATAGTTTGCTGGCTCGCCAAATTTATCGGCGCCGGCAAAGCGCCGGCATTGAATCTTGAAGCCATTTGTTTAACTTCATCAACCGTAAATTTACCCGTAATTCTCGCTTTCCCGCCGGAAATTTTTTCCTGAACCGTAGCGCAATCAGCCGGCTGATAATCAATAAAAGTGCAAAGTTGTTTGCCGACATTTCGGCCGGTTATTTCTTCAAAAATTTTCGCGCCTTCATCATTAAATTCTAAACTTAAAGACGGACTACCGATAGTTTGATCAAAATTAAGCTGAGCTGATTTAAGATAACGACCGGTAAGATTTGTTGAAAGAAATTGAGTGGAAGTTCCCGCTCCAATCATTTCGCGAAATTCCAAAAATGGCGTCGCCCCTATTTCATTTATCGCGGTTGAAACATCTTTAATCCCGGCAAGCTCAACAATCAACCGATAAGAATCTCCTTCCTTGGCTACCGTAACCTGCGGCTCGCTAACACCGAATAAATTAACTCTTTTTTCAATAACTTCCCGCAAACCGCTCGCCACCGAATCTTTTTCACTTGAAACAATGTCTTTCATATCAATCTCATAGACCAAATGACTCCCTCCAACCAAATCCAACCCCAAGCGCCAGGGAATATATTTTTTACCGAGCCCCTGAGGATAAATAAAAACGCCGGTAATTGCCGTCAAAAAAATAATCAAAATTAATAAAATTAAAGAATTGTTTTTATTCATATATATATCCGCGTCTATCCGCTTCTACGGTTTTAAATCCGCGCTTATCCGCTTCTATTAAACTAAACTAAATTTCGCAAACTCCCGAAACGCAAGCCAATTCTTTAGCGCCTTGAGTTTCATTTTCTTCTTCATAAACAATTATTTGAGAAAAGTCAATTTCCGGAAAAGCCGCCACCATCTCATTATATTTTTTTTCATCTATTTCCTCGTAAGGAGCGAGTTCGTAAACATGGTCTTCATCTTCGCGCGGTAAAAAAGACAGTCCCCCGACAATATTCCAATTCTCATAAACCCAATTGCCAACCTTAATCCATTCATCTTTGCCGACTGAAATTGTTACTGAAGGATTATGTTCGGTATAATTCTCTTTTACTAATTTCCAATACTCCAGCTGTTCAATAGCGTTCATATTATTTCTGAAAATTGAACCGTCCGGCGCTTTAACCGGAAACTCCAAGATATAAGTTGAAGCCGAATCCATCCTTTGACCCACTTCAGGATAATAAGAAACTCGCTGTTCTTTAAGCATTTGGAATAAACTGTCGCTGGCCGCAATTCTAACCCGCCTAATATAATAACGGCTGTGCCTTGGATGCATACCCGAAGAAGCATCCACTAATTGAGATACTGTTCCTGAAGGTTTTACGCAAGTAACGGCAACCGAAGGATTAATATTAAATCTTTCAGCATAAATTTTGTTAATCTCAACGGCTTTTTCTTTAAGTTTTTGGAAAGTTCCCTTATTTCTTAATGCTGGGCAATCCCATTGTCCGGTAATTGAAACGCCCAAAAGCCGTTCTTGTTCGCAATTCTCTTTCCACTCCTTAGAAAGATAAGGAAAATTAGTAAGGGTTGATTGATAAGTGCCTAAAATAGCGGCTATTCTAATTTTATCCAAAAGACTTTCTTCGGTATCTTCCGACCTGGCAATAACTTCGGTTAAATTACAAAACTCTTTGTTCCGAAGATAAATTTCCCCGCAAGGATTAACGCCAACCGTAGCCGCCTCTTTTCCTAAAATTTTCCACCGCCTATTTGGAACCTGATATTTCAATCCTCCTCGATTAAAAATTCCCCGCTCACCCGCGTTGCTTTTAATAAGAGCCAGCCATTCTTCTAAAAATTGATCAACAGTCGGTTTTTCATTATAAGCGACGGAATTATTGGCTAAACTCCTTTGAGATTCCGCTAAATAAAACTGACCCGTTTTTGCTTCTCTCATCATCTCGTCTTCTAAATCAGATAATGAAATTAGAGCGCTTCTCCTCACGCCTCCCATTACCACCACTTCGCCGATTTTACAAACAATATCATGAACATCAATTGGTCGAAGACGCTTCCCCTGATGAATTAAAATTTTCCGCCGGCAAAATTCAAAAAAAATTTTTAATGGTTCAGGACCAGAGGCCTTACCACCCATTGTTTTCAAATGGCTTCCCGCCGGCCTAATTTCCGAGAAATCAAAGCTAACATCTTTCCCTTCAAACCAAGCGGTCAATCCGGCGGTTAAAGCATTTCCCCATCCTTCCTTACTGTCTCCAACTATATGAATTGGCAATGATTCTCCGGTTTGTTTTTTAATTTGAGGCAAAGACTGGGTTGTCTGATGCTCAACGGAAAATCCAACGCCGGCTCCATTCATCAAAAGAAACATAATTTCGGCGAAATCGTTAATTTTTTCCGGAGCGATATAGGAACAATTATAAGCGCAAACATTATTTTTTCTTGCCGCTTTGCCGGCAGCCCACATCAAGCGCATTGAAGGCATCGCTCTTTGATTTAAAATTGCCTTTTCTATTTCTTCATATTCAATATTGGTCAACTTCTCGCCGAGATTCTCTCTCATAAAAGAGATGTAACGCCCCACTGTTTCAATCCAAGTTTCGCGGCGATTTTCTTTTTCAATCCAATTAGAATAAGTGCGATAATAAATAAATTCGCCCAAAGGATTCCGAAAATATTTCTTGCTCTCTTCAACTAATTTTTTAT
>JBBUCW010000025.1:0-19093 GCA_038057615.1 Patescibacteria group bacterium | reverse complement strand
AGCATGCGGTTCGCAATTTAAATTCAGTCGGTCTTCAGCCGGACATTATTTTGGCCCGGACTTCGTTTCTGCTTGATAAAAAACGGAAAGAAAAAATCGCTTTTCATTGCGGTCTTCCCGAAGAAAGCGTAATTTCCGCTCCTAATGTTCAGAGTATTTATGAAGTGCCGGTTAATTTTGAAAAAGATAATCTTGGAAATTTAATTTTAAATAAATTAAAAATTAAGCCGCGAAAACAGGATTTAAAAAATTGGCGGCGATTGGTTAAAAATATTAAGAGCGATAAACAACCGGTTAAAATCGGCATTGTCGGTAAATATTTTGGAACCGGCGAATTTATTCTGGCTGATTCTTATGTTTCGGTTATTGAAGCCGTTAAGCACGCGGCTTATTATTTTAATCGCAAGCCGGTTATTCAATGGTTGAACGCTGAAGAATTTGAAACTCAATCCGCCGGTTGGCAGACAAAACTTAAAATTTTAAAAAAATACGACGGTATTATTGTACCCGGCGGTTTTGGCGGCAGAGGAGTGGAAGGAAAAATCGCCGTTATTAATTATTGTCGCCGGAATAAAATTCCCTTTTTTGGATTATGCTATGGAATGCAATTGGCGGTTATAGAATTTGCCAGAAATGTCGCCGGTTTTAAAAAAGCCAACACTACGGAAGTTGATTTAGAAACTCCTTATCCAATTATTGATATTTTGCCGGAACAAAATCAAAAATTAGCTAAAAAAGATTATGGCGGCAGTATGCGTTTAGGCGCTTATCCGGCATCTCTTAAAAAAGGGACAATTGCTTATTCGGCTTATAAGGAGCATTTAATTTCCGAAAGGCATCGCCATCGTTATGAGGTTAATCCTGATTATGTTGAGCGTTTAGAAAAGAAGGGCATAATTTTTTCGGGTTTTTCGCCGGATAGACGATTGATGGAAATTATAGAACTTCCAAAAGAGAAGCATCCGTTTTTTGTCGCCGCTCAATTTCATCCGGAATTTAAATCTCGGCCGTTAAAACCGCATCCGCTGTTTAGGGAATTTATTAGAGTAGCCACTAGCCACTAGAAATTTATATGTTAATTTATTTTTACGGTTTTGATTCTTATCGTCGGCAAAAAAAAACAAGACAGATTATTGAAGAATATCAGAAAAAACATTCCAATTTTTCCTGCGATTTTTTTGATTTTGACCCTTCGGCAATCTCAGGGCAAGCTCCTTCGGCGGGACAGGAAGAATTTTTAAGATTAAAAGAATTTTCAGCCCAGCAATTACTTTTTGACAATAAAAAAATGGCGGTTTTGAATAATGTTTTTTCCGCCAGAGGCGGATCCGCCTTCGGCGGAGAAACAAATGAAAAAGAATTGAAGGAATTTTTTGAAAGATATTTGAAGTCTGAAGATTTTACGATTTTGATTTCCGAAAATAAACTGCCGCCCGTGAAGTTGAAATTTATAATAGAAGGAGCGTTTAAAGTAGAAGAATTTTCTACTCTTGACGCCGAAAAATGGCGATTTTTTATTCAAAAAGAAGCGGATAGAAAATTAAATCCCGACGCTTTGGTCGGGACTCCGACTTTACGTCGGAGTTTAACGCCCAAAGCGATAAGTTTTTTATCGGAAATTTATTACGGCGACGGCTGGGGATTGATTAATGAATTGGAAAAATTAAGTTTGATTTCCAAAAATTCTCCTATTGATACTGAGGATTTGAAAAAAGTTTGCGATTATGGATATGAGTCGCCGGATATTTTCGGTTATATCAATGCCGTTTCAAGAAATTGGTCATTCGGCTCGGCTCAGGACAAGTCCTTATCGCAGCGAATTATCGCTTTGGAAAAATTATTTATTGCTCAAGAAGAGCCGGTTAAAATTTTTAATATTTTTGCCAGCTTGAATCAATTGCCGATTCAGTTAATTAAAAAACTTGCCGATTATGATGTAATGGTAAAATCAGGGAAAATGGATTATGATGAAGTTTTGGTTGATTTGGCGTTGAGTTAAAATATTTTGAGCTTATTATGGAAGCGTGCCTGAGCGGTTTAAAGGGCTTGTCTTGTTCCCAATTTGTATAAAATTTATTAATTTTATTTACAAATTGCAATCCCGCTTAAAGCGGAAGGTTGGCAGAGTGGTCTAATGCGCCGCACTTGAAATGCGGTTGAGGAGAAATCCTCTCGGAGGTTCGAATCCTCCACCTTCCGCTTTGTGCGGGAAAAACAAGTATGCCGGAAACGGCATCGGAGGTTTGAGTCCCACCCCTTCCGCCAATAACAAAATCCTCGCAATTGCGAGGATTTTATCCAAAAAATATAATAGACCTATTGCGTAATAACCTTTCTGCTGTAATTTTCATATTTTGGCTACGGCTTCGCAAAAATTTCTTGAAATATACCCATATATTCCTTCAAAATTTTTATTTCGCCTCGCTCAAAATTCTGAAATTTCGCAACGAAAATTATTACGCAATAGGTCTAATAAAAATGTTTGAATTTAAAATAAAAAATAATAATCAAAAAGCCCGTTCGGCAGGCTTAGGGCAGGCCCGAACGGGTTTTTTTGATACGCCTCATGGAATAATTAAAACGCCGAATCTGGCTATTGTCGCCACTCACGGGAAAATCAAACTTCTAAATAAAACGGATTATTCGCGCGCCAATCCGGATTTGACGATTTCCAACACTTTTCATCTTTTTGTTAATGATAAAATTAAAGAAATTAAAAAAGCCGGCGGGATTCATAAGTGGTCTGGTTTTAGGAAGCCAATTATGACCGACAGTGGCGGGTTTCAGGTATTTAGTTTGGGATGGGGGAAAGTATTTGGGATAGGGAAGGTGGCGCGTTCCGACGGCATTTCTTCCGTCGCCGGACATTTAAATTTATTATCAAAAAACCCCGTTAAAATTTCCGAAAACGGAGTTATTTTTAATTTTTCCGTCTTAGGCGGGAATAACAAAGAATATAAATTGACGCCGGAAAGCTCCATAAAAATTCAACAGGACATCGGCGCCGATATTATTTTTGCTTTTGATGAATGTACTTCGCCGCTTCACAGCCATTCTTACACTAAAAAATCAATGGAGCGGACGCATAGATGGGCGATTCGTTCGCTCAAAGCTAATCCGCCGGCTGGCGGATCAAAACTAAAAATTCAACAAGCCTTATTCGGAATCGTTCAGGGCGGGATTTATGAGGATTTGCGAAAAAAATCTTCAAAATTTATCGGCTCCTTGTCTTTTGACGGATTCGGCATCGGCGGTTCTTTCGGCGAAAAACAAATGGCAGATGTCTTAAGGTGGTCGTTAAGCGGTTTGCCCGAAGAAAAACCGCGCCATCTTTTGGGCATTGGGAAAATTAAAGATATTTTTATCGCCGTTAAGCAGGGGATTGATTTATTTGATTGCGTGGTGCCGACCAGAGAAGCTCGGCATGGAACTATTTACACAAAATCCGGCAAGCTGGCAATTAAAAAAGGAATTTTCGCCAAGGACGGAAAATTGATTGATAGAAATTGCGACTGTTGGGTTTGCCGCAACGGAATTACAAGGCGTGAACTCCGCGAAGATTTTTCCGCCAAAGGCGGATCCGCCTCGGGCGGAAAAAATAAAAAAATTTTAGGCCAACGACTTGCCACTATCCATAATATTAATTTTTTCAAAAATCTTTTTACTGAAATTCGTGAAGCGATTGCGGATAATAAATTGGAAAAATTAGAGAAAGAGTATTATAATTATATTTAATATGTCAGCGACATTATCCGAATTAAAAAAACTTAGAAAACCGATTAAAAGCGTTAATATCAAACATCAAGAAAGTTTAACGCGGATTGAAAAATTTGCCGTTTGGATCACCGACCATATCGGCACCATGGGATTTTTTATTATTATTTTAATTTGGACGGCGCTTTGGCTTTTGTGGAATATTTTCGCTCCTTCGGAATTTCATTTTGATCCTTTTCCGGCTTTTGTTTTATGGCTTTTTATTTCCAATATGATTCAGCTTTTTTTCATGCCCTTGATTATGGTTGGTCAGAATTTACAGGGGCGGCACGCTGAACTTCGGGCTGAAAACGATTTTGAAATTAATCTTAAAGCCGAAAGAGAAATTGAAGCCATTTTAATAAATCTTGAAAAACAAGAAGAAATGATTTCAAAAATTTTGGAAAGGCTGGAGAATAAATAAATTATATTTATAAAAAATATTTTTTATTTATCGTGGATATGTTTTGAGCGATATACTTAAGTATATCGGCATTTACGGTGGGCGGATGAATGGAAAAAGATTTTTTATGTTTTAGCCAAAACTAGAGCGATTATTTTTTTAGCGCCGCCTTCTTTTAAAATTTTCACTGCCTCATTTATTGTCGCTCCGGAAGTAAAAACATCGTCAATCAAAATAATATTTTTTTCTTGAATTGCTTCAGGATTTTTTATTTCAAAACAGCCGGAAATATTTTTTATTCGTTTTTCGGAATTTTTCATCTTTGCTTGGGGATCGTTGTTTTTAATTCTTTTTAAACTATTTACCATCGGTAAATTAAAATGGCAGGCAATTATTTCGGCTAATAATTTCGCCTGATTAAAACCGCGTTCTCGCTCGCGGTGAGGGTGGAGGGGAATGGGAACAATAACAAAGTTTAAAAGTTTCAAAGTTTCAAAGTTCAAAAGTTTTAAATATTCTATAAGTAATTCTCCTAAAATTGGAGCGATGCTTTCAAAGCTTTTATATTTGAAATAATGAATTAAATTTTGAATAATCGGATCATCATAATTTCCCGCCGCCGCCAAGAAATAATAAAAACTTCTTTTTTTATTTTTTCCATTAGTATTCCCATCATAATAATAAGAATGCCGGCAGATTTTTTTATTTTCCGCCAATCGGGCTCGGCAAATTGGACAAAATAAAGTATTATTCAATTTAATTAAAAACAAGCAATCTTTACAGATTAATTTTTCACGCAAGTCTGCGTTATTTTCCGCGTTGGTAGGCGTTTTGCGGCAATTTAGACAAATTGGAGGAAAGAGGATGTCCAATATAATGCTTTTAGTTTTGATTAAAAAGGGAAACATAGTATAATAATTATATTATACTTCAGAATATAGAATTTAGAATATAGAATTTAGGGCTTAAAAATCCCTTAATTCTTAATCCTCAATCCTTAATCCTAATTTGTTTAATTCCATAAAATCTTTTTTCGGCGCTCAATCTTATCTCGGTGTTGATATTGGAACGACTTCAATTAAAATAATTGAAATTTCTTCGGGGAAAAATCGCCCCAAAATTGATAACTACGGCATTTTAGAAAGCTATGGGCATTTAGAGCGTTTAAATGACGCCATTCAGACCGCTAGTTTGAAAATAATGGAAAAAGAAACCGCCGAGCTTTTAAAACTACTCTTGAAACAATTAAAAATAAAATCTAAAGAAGTTATCGCTTCAATTCCGGCTTTTTCCGCTTTTATAACTTTATTGGAAATACCGGAGATGCCCGAAGCTGATATGGTGAAAACAATGTCGTTTCAGATTAGCCAACATATTCCTTTGCCGGTTCAAGAAGTTGCCATTGATTGGCTGAAAGTCGGAAGCAGAGAAGATGAAAGCGGGTTCACTAAACAGCAAATTTTGGTAATTTCCGTGCCTAATGAATTGATTTCAAGATATCAAACGGTTTTTAAATTAGCCGGTCTTAAATTAAAGGCTTTGGAGGTGGAGAGTTTGAGTTTGGCAAGAGCGCTTGGAGATAATAATCCGGCGCCGTCTTTGCTTGTTGATATTGGCGGCCGTTCCACCAATATTTCAGTTGTTGAAAAAGGTTTTCTCAAATATAATGATCATACGGATTTTGCCGGCGCTTCTTTGACTCAATCGATTTCAAGCGGTTTAAATATTAATGTCAGAAGAGCGGAGGAATTGAAAAAGCAAAGAGGTCTTTTGGGAGGCGGCGCCGAGTTTGAGTTATCCACACTGGCTTTCCCGTTTTTAGATGTTATAATAAATGAAGTAAAAAGAGTAAAAGTTATTTACGAGAAAAATCAGGGAATAAAAGTTGAGCGAGTATTGTTGGCCGGAGGCGGCGCCAATCTTTTAGGTATTGAGAAATATTTTGAAGAACAGATAAATTTACCCGTAGCGATAGGCAATCCTTTTTGGAAATTGGAGTATCCGGCGAAAATAGAGCCGATGATTAAAGAATTGGGACCAAATTTCGCCGTTGCTATTGGGTTGGGGATGAAAGAGTTTGTCTAAATTAATCTCCAATCAATCTCTAATTTATTCGAGAATATTCGCGAATTTAATTAGCGATTGATTAGTGATTATTGTATGCCATATACAAAGTCGGTTTTAGAAGAACAATTGAAAATGGGTGAAAGATTGCCGGTTGGTTGGCCTTGGCGACTTTTAATTTTTGCGGTGATTTTTTTCGGCGCTATGGTTTTCCTTTATTCAGGAATGACTTTTGGTTATAAGCCTTATTTAAATTCAAGAGTGAAAGGGCTTAATAAGGAAATTTCTAATTTGACCGAATCAATCGGCGAAGAACAGCAAAAAAATTTGATTGGTTTTTATTCTCAATTGGTCAATGCTCAAAATTTATTAGCTAATCATCCAACTGCCTCAAAACTTTTAGATTTTTTGGAAAAAAACACTCATTCGCAAATAAGTTATCTTTCTTTAAATTTATCTCTGGCAGAAAAAAAATTGAAATTAGAAGGTAATGCTTTTGATTATAAAGTTTTAGTTCAACAGTTGGAATTATTTCGTCGGGCGCCGGAAATTGATAAGGTTTTTTTGGATGATTCTAAACAAGGAGAAACGGGGACAGGAATTCGTTTTTCAATTCAGATGATATTTAAACCAGAATTAGTGATATAATTTATTCGTATATTCGTATTTATTCGTTATTTGATGATTTTATGAAAGCTTCAAGCAAAAGAATTTTAAGTATTTTATTGTCGGTTTTAATTATTATCGCTTCGCTTTTTGTTTATAGTTCTTTAATTCGACCGGCTTATTCGGAAATTAAAAATTTGCGGTCTGAAACCGCCGGCAAAATGGATATTATTGATAAAAATAAAGGATCAATAGAACAGGTTCAAAAACTTTTAAGCGAGTATCAATCTATTGCTCAAGTTCAAGAAATAATTTCTTTTATTTTGCCTTTGGAACAAAATATTCCTCGGGCGATTAATCAGGTTGTCGGTTTGGCTGATTTGAATAAATTGTCAATTGAGTCGGTGGGAGTTCGGCAATTGGCGATAAAACCTTCGGCTCAACCGAATTTGGTTAAAGGAGTGGGAACTTTAAGATTTGATCTTCGATTGGCGGGCAGTTATGAAAATTTAAAAATGTTTATTCAAAATATGGAGTCCAATATGAATTTGATGGATTTAGTCAGTTTAAAAATTGAATCAGGAATAAAAGTTAAACCCGGAGCAGGCGGCGGCGAGAATTTTTCATATACAATGATTATTGACAGTTATTATCAGGCCCCGTAATAGAATATAGAATTTAGAATATAGAATTTAGGGCTAAAAATCCTAAATCCTAAATCCTAAATCCTAAATCCTCAATTCTAATTTTATGGCAATCGTAATCCAAGAAGAAAAAAGGCAAATTAATTGGTTCGCGCTGGGCGTTGTTATTTTTATAATAACAATAATATTCGGGGGAATGTATTATTTATTTTTTGTTCAGCCATCTTTAATTGAAAAATCGACATCGCCGCAACTCCAGTCTATTAAGGGGTTGTCTAAAATAAAATTGGATCCGGAAGCGATTATCAATAATCCTCGTTTTCAAATTTTAAAACAATATGTAAATCCAATAGAAATTGGACAAGTCGGAAAAGAAAATCCATTTTTAAAACAATAGACCTACTGAGTAATAATTTTTCTACTGCAATTTCAGAATTTCGGCTACGGCTTTGCAAAAATTTCTTGAAATATACTCTGTATATTCCTTCAAAATTTTTACTTCGCCTCGCTCAAAATTATGAAATTTCGCTACGAAAATTATTACTCAGTAGGTCTAATAAACTGCGATATCAATATACGAATGCATGCTGATTATACCAATAAATACGAATTCGTATTATTAGCATCAATTAGTATATTAGCATCGATTTAGCGAAGCGTGGAAAATAAAACCCTCCTTCAAGAATTAATAAAACAAGGATTTTTAACGGATGACATAGCCAAAAAGCTTCTTCAGGAGGCTTCTTTGGTTAGAAAAAATGTTGAAGAATTAATTTATGAGCGCCGGCTTATTAATGAAGAAACCGTAGTTGATTCAAAAAGCAAAATTCTCGGCATTCCTTATAAAAAAATAAAAATTGACGAAATTGAAGATGAGCTTTTAAAACTTATTCCCGAAGAAACCGTCAGGAATTATAAAGTTATTCCGATTAGTCGAACAGCCGACACCGTAATTGTTGGGATGCTTTATCCCGATGATACCAAAGCTCTTGACGCTTTAAAATTTATCGCCAAGCAATTGAGAATCAGCCTCGGGGTTTATTTGATTACTCGGTCAGAATGGGAAACGATGTTAAGGCGTTATTCTCCTTATCGGGGGGAAGTTGACGCCGCGGTTAGATCTCTTAATTTTTCTTCAGGCCGAAATTTAACGGCAACTCAAAAAATTATTCAATTGGAAGAAGCGCCCACTGGCGTTGTTTCTGAAGAAGCGCCGATTATAAAAATTGTGGCTTCCACTTTAAAAGAAGCGGTTTGGCAAAAAGCTTCCGATATTCACATTGAGCCTCAAAGAGACAGAGTCAGAATTAGATTTAGAATTAACGGCGAGCTTCAGGAAGTTTCTTCTTTACCGATTGAACTTCATCAACCGATTGTTTCTCGCGTTAAAGTTCTTTCAAATTTAAAAATTGATGAGAATAGAATTCCTCAAGACGGCCGTTTTCGGACTGTGCTTTTCGGCAGGGATATTGATTATCGGGTTGCGACTTTTCCAACGCCAGTGGGCGAGAAAGTTGCCATTCGCGTTTTAGATCCGACTACCGGCTTGAAAGGATTGGAAGAATTGGGACTAACAGGAAGAAATTATCAGGTTGTTAAAGAGGGAATTGAAAAGCCTTATGGAATGATTTTAATTACTGGACCGACCGGTTCCGGGAAAAGCACCACCTTATACGCCGTTATGCAGCTTCTCAATAAAGAAGATATTAATATTGTTAGCTTGGAAGATCCGGTTGAATATTTTATTGACGGTTTAAATCAATCCCAAGTGCGGCCGGAAATTGGTTATGATTTTGCTTCAGGATTGCGACAGATTCTTCGTCAAGATCCGGATGTAATTATGGTCGGCGAAATCCGTGATGCGGAAACCGCCGGCTTGGCGATTCACGCCGCTCTTACTGGTCATATTGTGCTTTCAAGTCTTCACACTAATAACGCTATTGGTGTAATTCCGCGCTTGATTGATATGAAAATAGACCCGTTTTTATTGCCCGCTTCTTTGAATTTAATGGTTGCTCAGCGGTTAGCGCCGAAGCTTTGTCAAGAATGTAAAAAGCCGGAAAAAGCTCCGGAAAAAATTCAGGAAATTATAAAAAAAGAAATAGAAAAACTTCCAAAAGAAATAATTACTAATTATAAATTACCATTTACTATTTATCACTCGGTTGGTTGCAAAATCTGCCAGAATAAAGGCATCAGCGGTCGGATCGCTATGTTCGAAATTTTAAAAATGACTCCCGAGCTTGAAAATATTGTTAATACCGGACCTACTGAACATCGGATTTTTGAAGAAGCCGGCCGTCAGGGAATGATAAGTTTGCGTCAAGACGGTATTTTGAAAGCGCTTGACGGTTTAATTTCAATTGAAACGGTATTGAAGGAGACGGTGGAAATGTGATAGAATGAAGTTTATAAGTTTCGCTTCGCTGTAAGTTTTTAAGTTTAAAACTTCTTAACTTATAAACTTTTAAACTAATTTCGCTATGGACTACAAACAAAAACTTAACGATTTATTATTAACCACCGCGCGGCAGAATGCTTCGGATTTACATTTGGCCGTTGGCAGACATCCAACCTTAAGAATTGACGGCGTTTTAATTCCTTTAAGCAAGGAGTCGATTTTAACTCCGGAAATGACGGAAAGTTTAATTTTTAATATTTTAACGCCGGAACAAAAAGAAATATTTTTGAAAGATAAAGAAATTGATTTCGCTTATGGATTTGAAGATAAAGCTCGTTTTCGAGTAAATGTTTTTTATCAGAGGGGTTTTACGGCGGCGGCTTTACGATTGATTCCGGCTCAAATAAAAACCATTGAAGAATTAAATTTACCGCCGATTCTTTATGATTTTACCCGTCTTTTCCAAGGATTTGTTTTATTGGTCGGTCCGGCTGGTCATGGAAAATCAACTACCCTGGCGACGCTTCTTGATGAAATCAATCATAAAAGGACAGACCATATTATTACCATTGAAGACCCGATTGAATATATTTTTACTCAAGATAAATGTATAATTTCTCAACGGGAAGTGAGAACCGATACTTCGGATTTTCATAAAGCCTTGCGTTCTCTTTTGCGTCAAGATCCTGATGTGATTATGATCGGTGAAATGCGCGATGCCGAATCTATTGCCACGGCAATGACGGCGGCTGAAACCGGGCATTTAGTTTTCGCGACTCTTCACACCAATTCAACTTCCCAGACTATTGATAGAATTATTGACAGTTTTCCGGCTGAACAGCAAAGTCAGATTGCTTCCCAATTGGCGGCGGTTTTAGTAGGAGTTGTTTCCGAGCGTTTGATTCCTAAAATTGACGGCGGTCGGGCGCCGGCTTGCGAAATAATGATTACCAATTCGGCAATCCGTAATTTAATCCGCGAGCGAAAGACTTATCAAATTGATTTAGTGGTTGAAACATCTCTTCAAGAGGGAATGATGACGCTTAACCGTTCTTTGGCGGACTTAGTAAGAAAAAAAGAAATTTCTTTGGAAAACGCGGAGTTATATTCGCTGAATCCGAGCGAGTTGAAGATATTATTGGAGCGAAGTTAAATCACCGAATAGCGAATTTGTGCGAATATACGAATTTATAAATTAGTATGTTCGCATAGTTGTTACTCGTTGATTTATTCGTAAATTCGTAATTTATTCGTTACTCGGTGATTTATTATGAAATTTAAATATAACGCCAGAAATCAAGAAGGAGAGCTACAGGCGGGATTTATTGAATCCGCCAGTCGCGAGACGGCGTCCGCTATTTTAACCGGACATAATCTTTTTATTTTAAGTTTGGAAGAAACTGAAAATATCCGCCAGATTGACAAAATTTTAAATTTTTTTAATCGGGTGAAAGTTGGGGATTTAATGATTTTTACTCGTCAATTCGCGACTTTAATGGAATCAAAAGTTCCATTAAGCAATAGCTTAAAAACTCTTCAACAGCAAACGAAAAATCTTATTTTAAAAGAAGCGGTTATTGGAATTTCTTCCGATGTTGACGCCGGTTTATTTTTATCTCAGGCCATGGAGCGTCAAGGTAAAATTTTTTCGGAATTTTATATTAATATGATTCGTTCGGCTGAAATCACGGGGCAATTGGAAGGAGCGATGGTTTTTTTGGCGGATTATATTGATAAGGAAGCAATGTGGATTTCGCGAATTAGAAATGCTTTGATTTATCCGGCGGTTGTGATTGTTTTATTTCTGGGAGTGGCCGGCGTGATGTTAACCACGGTTTTTCCCCAAATTGCGCCGATTTTTAAAGAAACCGGCGTTGAATTGCCGTTTCTTACAAAAGTTTTTTTAACAAGCGGCAGTTTTATATTGGAATGGTGGTGGGCGATTCTTTTAATATTGGTCATTTTAGTTTTTTTATTGATTGATTATTTTAAAAGCGTTGAAGGGAAAATAGTGGCTAATGAATTGGTCATTAAAATACCGGTTTTCGGCAGTTTATTTAAAAAAATTTATGTCGCTCGATTTTCCGAATCAGTATCTGTTTTGGTTAAAGGGGGTATTCCGATAACTCAAGCGATTGAAATTTCCAGTCATGCGATTGGTAATATTGTTTATCGGGACATTTTACATGAGGTGGCGGAAGGCGTTAGGGGCGGAGAATTGCTGTCGGTTCTTTTAGCTAGAAATGAATATTATTTTCCGGCTTTGGTCGGACAAATGATTGCCATTGGCGAATCCACCGGCCGATTGGATGAAATTTTATCAAGGATTTCGACTTTTTACACTAGAGAAGTAAATGATATATTAAATAATTTAACGGAATTGATCCAGCCTATTTTAATAGCGGTTATCGGTATTTTCGTCGGATTATTATTTGCTTCGGTTTTAATTCCGATATATAATTTAGCTCAGAGTTTTTAAAGGTCGAAAAATTTTGACTACTGACCACCGACTACAGTCTACAGCTAACAAAATTTGCTGTAGTCAGTAAGCTGTAGTCTGTAGACAAATAATTATATAGAATATAGAATATAGAATTTAGGAAATTTAAAAATCCTAAATCCTAAATCCTATGAAAAAAGGTTTTACTTTAATTGAAATTTTAATAGTCGTCGCCATTATTGGGCTTTTAACTTCGGTAGTTTTGGTTGGTCTTGGCTCTTCCAGAGCTAAAGGACGGGATGCGCGCCGAACTGCGGATTTACATCAGACTCAAAATGCTTTGGAACTTTATTATTCTAAAAATCAAAGCTATCCAAATGTTGCTGATTGGAGCTCTCTAAGAACATCTTTAACCGGCGCCGGTATTGGCATTCCTGATATTCCCAGTGATCCTATAGTTGGTTGGAATTATGGTTATTGCCGGACACCGGACGGATACGGTTATGTGGTAGCGGCTTATTTGGAAGATTTAGAAAGCGCCGCTTTAAAACAATATTCATCAAGCGCGACTTTTCCTTGCGAGCCCACAGCCACTGGAGCGCCGTCAAATCCTCTTTGCAGTAAAAGCGGGAGTATAACCAATAAATATTGTTTGACATTTTAATTTTGAAGGGAAAGACGAGGGTTTGCGCTTTCCCTCTTCTTTTTAAAGAAGAGGGAAAGCGTAAAATTGTTCTTCTTAAAAAATTGTGATTTATCCTATTTTATTTTTTTTTGGTTTGGCTATCGGAAGTTTTCTTAATGTCGTTGCTTTGCGTTATCGGCCGACTTTTAAACTTTTAAACTTTAAAACTTTAAAACTTTATTTGGGCGGTCGTTCCCAATGTCCGGTTTGCCATAAAACATTAGTCTGGTATGAATTAATACCGATTTTTAGTTTTTTAATTCAAAAAAGAAAATGCCGTCATTGTGGTCATTTAATTTCGATTCAGTATCCGTTAGTTGAAATCCTTAGCGGATTAATTTTTGTTTTTGTTCCATATGCGCTATCCTCAATCCTCAATCCTCAATCCTCAATTCTTATTACTGTTTGGATTTTAATTTTTCTTCTTTTCCTTTTACTTTCAATTATTGATTTCCGCCAATACATTATTCCCGATTCAATAAATTTGTCATTGGCAATTTTGGGAATTGTTTTAATATTCGTAAATTTTTTCAATCCTCAATCCTCAATCCTTAATCCTCAATCCTCGTTTCTCGGCCATTATGCTATGCTTTTTGATTTTCCTTTCCTCAATCCTCAATCCTTAATCCTCAATTCTCATTTATTCGCCGCTTTAATCGCTATGTTATTTTTCGGAACGATTATTTTATTAACCAAAGGCAAGGCAATGGGTTGGGGTGATTTTAAATTAGTTGGGCCGTTGGGTTTGATTTTCGGTTGGCCCGACATTTTAATGGTTTTATTTTTGGCGTTTATTATCGGCGCGTTTTTCAGCGTTGTTTTATTGATTAGAAAAAAGAGAAAAATGAAATCAGCGGTTCCTTTCGGTCCATTTTTAGTCGCAGGGGCTTCTTTAACTTTCTTTTTTGGTTATCAAATTATTAACGGGTATTTTAAATTATTCGGACTATGAATCCCGTTAGAAGCCGCGATTGCGTCGCGCTAAAATATAATCACTAATGTTTAGAAAATAAAATGTTTAATTATCAAAATAATTTTTTGCAGGCGCGGATCGCGACCTGCTTCTAATGGGATGAAAAAAGGATTTACCATTGTTGAATTATTGGTAAGCATTGGTATTGTTGCTTTGCTTTCCGCCGTTATGCTCACCTATAGTCGCACCGGCGAACGTCAAATAATTATTTTTAAAGAACAAGCTAAAATTATTGGAGTTCTTTCCCGCGCTAAATCTTTAAGTATTGCCGCTTTCGGCGATACTGGAACTAATGTTCCTTGCGGTTGGGGAGTTCATTTTGATTCATTAGGGATGATTATGACCGTTTTTAAAGATTTGCCTTCTGATTTAAATATGGGATGTTTATCCGCTAATAATATCTATGATGGTAGCTCCGATGAAAAGTTTGAAGAAATTAAATTAGATAATAAGGCGATAAAGTTTGGAGAACTTCAATTAAGCGATATTATTTTTATTCCTCCGGATCCTTTAATTATTATAGATAACAATCTTTCAAAAACCGAAGCCTTGATTAAAATTAAAACAATTGATGATCAAAGCGAGAGAATTATTAAAATTACCAATGCCGGACAAATCACATCGCAATAAAAATATAAAAGGGCAATTATTGATTGAGTCAATGATCGGTATCAGTATTATTGTCGTTGGGCTTTTGGGAGTTTTGACCTTGCTTTCTCGGTCAATAAGCGTTAATCGGGTAATCAGCGATCAATTTATTGGAAATTATCTGGCGGCCGAAGGTATTGAAATAACCAAAAATATTATTGACGCGAATATTATAAAGGGAAATCCTTGGAATCAGGGATTTTCAGGCGGAGATTTTGAAGCTGATTATAATAGTATGATTTTGGATTCAAATCAAACTCGTCGGATTTTATTTGATTCGGCTAATAATTTTTACAGTTATGATAGTGGTAATCCAACCAGTTTTATTAGAACCGTTAAAATTCAACTTGTCGGTTCAGATGAAATAAAAATTAATTCTTTGGTTAAATGGTCAACCCGCGGCGGCGGCAATTTTGAAGTTAATTTAGAGGATCATTTTTTTAATTGGAGACCATAGATGAGGATAAAGAATAGAGAATTAAGGATAGAGGTATGAAAAATCAAGAATTAAAATCTTTCAAAGACTTATTGGTTTGGCAAAAATCCGCGGATTTAGCCGTGCTTATTTATTCTTTTACGGATAAATTTCCAAAATCTGAAACCTACGGAATTGTCAATCAAATGCGTCGGGCAGCTATTTCAATAAGTTCTAATTTGGCGGAAGGTTTTAAAAGGCGCCATTCTGGTTTTACCATCGTCGAGCTTATGGTCGCGATGGGTTTGTTTTTAATTTTGATGGGAATTGCGACTGGCGGTTTTGTTAAAGCTATGAGAACTCAAAGGGCGATTGTCGGTTTAATGGAAGCCAATGACAACGCCAATCTTGTTCTGGAACAGATGGCGCGGGAAATCAGAACAGGTTATAATTTTACAGGCAAAGATGCGGACGCGGATTTGAAATTTGTTAATCAGAAAAATATAGTTGTTTGGTATCGCCTAAATAATAGCGCTATTGAGCGCGCTTCTAAAAACGAAATAGCCGGTGTTTTAACCGCGAACGATTACAAAAAAATTACTGCTGATAATGTTAAGGTTGCCAATTTCAACATTATCCTTTTTGGCAATAATGTAGGCGACGGTTATTCGCCGAGAATTACCATTGGTTTATCCGTCGGTTCGACAGATAAATATCTTGAAAATATTTTAACCAATATTCAAACAACTATCAGCGCGAGAGTGTTGGACAGTTAGATTAGTTTTTAGGTGTTAGGTGTTAGGTTTTAGAAAATATGTTAAATTCTTATAAAGAATTAATAGTTTGGCAGAAATCCATTGATTTGGTTGAAGAGGTTTATATTTTAACCGGTAATTTTCCCAAAGACGAGACTTATGGTTTAGCTATTCAGGAACGAAGGGCGGCTGTTTCTATTCCTTCAAATATCGCTGAAGGACAAAGAAGAAAAGATTTGCCGGAATATTTACAATTTTTAAGGATAGCAGACGCTTCTTCCGCTGAATTAGAAACTCAGATAATAATCTCAAAAAAATTATATCCCGACCTTGATTATTCAAAAGTAGACGTCTTATTGGAGGAAGTTCAAAAAATGTTGAATGTGTTAATTAGAAAATTAGAGGATAAGTTAAACGAAAAAAACCTAAAACCTAAAACCCAAAACCTAAAACCTAATTCAGGTCAAGTAATGTTGCTTACGGTTTTGATTTTAGGCGGCGCGATTTTAGGCGCCTCAACTATTGCCGGTTATTTAATGATTTTAAAAATAAGATTGTCTTCTGATATCACAAATTCAACAAAAGCCGCTTTTGCCGCCGATACCGGTATTGAATGGGGATTGTATAAACAATTTAAAAATCCTAATTATTCTAAACCATTATTTTCCAATAATTCCGATTTTACTATTTCTAATGACGGTCAATTTATTAAATCAATCGGCAAATCGTCCAATAGTTATCGAGCTTTTGCCATACAATTTCAAGAGGCGACAAGTACTCCTTAACCTTGAATTACAAAACTGCCTATTTGAACTCCATTTCGGCTCTTTTCAACAATTTTCTATTCGGCTTGCTTGAAAAAATTAGCTATACTTCAGAATATAGAATTTAGTCCGCCGGCTGGCGGATAGAATTTAGGGCTTAAAAATCCCTCAATTCTTAATCCTCAATCCTCAATCCTCAATCCTAATTTGTTTAAGCTTCACCTCATCACGAAAATTGATGAAAATAGCTCGAAAGCAGTTTCGTAATTCAAAGTCCTTAAATTCTGATTTCTCCAAAGAAAATATTAAAATTTTTTCCTTTGTCGTTATAATTTATTAATTTTTTTCCCCCATCGGGTAAAGTAATGCCGGCGTAATCATTCACGCCGCTTGAAATAATCGGTATTTTCAGCCAGACAGATTCAATTCTTTTTAAATTATTGGTTAGATAAAAAAAATGTTTTTTGCCGACATTCAGCCAACGGTTGGAAGCGGGATTAATAATGAATTGCGCGCCCATCTTTTTATATTTTTTTAAATCGCCCGGATAATGGATTTCTAAACAAATCAGGGAGGCGAATTGAATATCCGATATTATTAAAAGTTTTTTATTGCCGCGAGAATAAGCGTTTTGAGGATTAAAAACAACATATTCTTTGAACTCCGGATTGGTTTTTAAAATCCAGCTAAAAAAGAATGGCCGCCAATTAAATGGCCAATATTCGCCAATGAAAGTTAGGCGATTTTTGTTGTAAATGCCGACAATTTCGCCGTTGGCGTTAAATAAAACAGTTGAATTATATCTTTTTTGATTTTGAACGGTGTCAAAAGTGGAAACTAAATTTGTTTCCATTTCTTTTACCAAGTTTTGGTAGAAATCGGCGTTAGCGGAGGTGTTGGTGGAATTATTTAAAATGTCTTCCGGAAAAATAACCAGATCAACGCGTTGATATGTTAATTCTGATTTTAATTTATTAAATTGAGCGATATTAAATTCTTCATTAGCCGAAATCACGGCAATTTTAAGAGAATTTCTTAAATTTTTATAATTCAAAGAATTTTTTTGAAGCTGGAAAACTGAAATTTGCCAAGAGACTAAAAGAATAAAGGCAATAATAATTGTAAAAATAACGGCGAGTTTTTTATTTTTGAAATTTAAAATCATCGCTACAATTAAAATATTTATTAGAGCGATAAAAAAAGTAAGCGTGATTAGTCCGCCAACGGAAGCCAATCCCAGAAACGGCGATGAGCCCAAAGAATTGCCGGCGACAATAATATAGGTTGGCAAAAATGAATAGCGGGCTTCTAAGTGGTCAAAGAAAGTCCAAAGGAAGGGTAATAAAAATAGTAGATAGTAATTAGTAATTAGTAGTTGGTAATTTAAATTATATTTTTTAATAAGAAAATTAGTTAATTTTTTAATAAAATAAACAGTAATCGGCAAGCCTAAAAAAATTCCGATTGAGCTTAACCAAGCAATTGGTTCAAGAGTTTGATAAACCGTTCCCGAGATGAAAATAAAACGGAAAATAAAAACACCCAAAATAAGCCGCCAAAATTTTTCCTCTTTAATAAAAAAAATAAAAAGTAAAACCAAAAAAATCAATCCAAAAATCCAAAAAAAATCAAACGGTAAAAAAGCTAAAATCCCCAAAATTGCCGAGAAAATTGGCAAAAGCATATTTTTATTATACAGTATAAGGCGCAGTTATATGCTGGTTGTTTAATTGTAGACATTTGTCGGTTCGTTGATTGACAATTATTTAACTCCCGTAAAACCCGCCAAATATACTCTGTATGTAGATTACCGCAACCCCTTGACATTTTCCAAAACACTTGTATCATTATTAATAGATTAAATCTTTAAAAAATAAATAAGGGAGGAGGTGAGAGAGATGAAAAAGTTATTGATGTATTTGATAATAGTATCAGTTGTTATTTTTTGGTCTGGGATAACGATGGCTGCAGAACCTTTCTTTGGGGAATGGAAATATGAAGCCCCCGAAGGATCAGTGATTTACACCTTTGAACAGGCTCAAACAGGACAGATTGTGGGGCAAGGGAAAATAGTTTTTATTCTTTCGTTGGAGCAATCCAAACAGTCAGTCTTCCCTTTCTTATATGTGATAAAGGGGAAAACAACTGCTTCGTCAGAAATTGATAAATTTTGGGAATATAATCTAAGAATTTGGTTTCCTTCCCAGAATGAAAATGAAACGGTTGAGGCCAGAATCTCGCTCAGAGAAGGAAAAGTTTCTATCTCCGAAGGAGGTAAAAATTTAACACTGGTAAAAAATTAGGTATGCGTTAGGGCGGTGGAATAAAATAATTATTCCCCGCCTTTTTTATTATCTAAAATTATCTACAAATTAGCTATTGTGAAGTTTTTAGTTTTTAAATATACTTAATAATATAAAATTTATATGAATCCGCTTCAAAATAAATATTTTATTTTTTTTATAATTTTCGCTGTTGTTTTAATAACAATCTCTTTTCCTCGCATTGCCGAAGCGAAGCATAAGTGGTATCAGAAAGCATT
>JBBUCW010000024.1:0-5320 GCA_038057615.1 Patescibacteria group bacterium | reverse complement strand
TTTTAGATTGATAATCATAACTTTTACCGTTCCAAGGAATTTTTATTTTCTTTCGGCCGCCTTTTTCGCGAAGAACGGCTTTGCAATTAAAACAATTTTTAATCTGGTCAATTCTTAAAATCCAACGAGTCTGGAGATTTTTAAAATCATTTTGCAAAGCCGCCATATAAGCCGATGTTTGAAGATTATAATCGCGATAAATAGCTTGCGAAGTTTTAATGTCCAAAACGCCGAACTTACCGTCAATTAAGGCCAGTGAATCCAAAGTACCGGCGTATCGTTCGTCAAAATGGACAATCCGTTTTTCAACATGTTCTTTATCAACTTGAATATGTTTTTCTTCTAAAAATTGGAGAAACGCTTCAATCGCCGGTGAAATTGAAGAATCAATAAACGGTTTTTCACCGATGAAAATTTTTTCAATAATTTCATGAATTAAAGTGCCTTCGGTTGCTGATTTTTCTTTAACCGCCTCGCCTTCGGCAAAATTATTCATTTCAGCGTAAAAACGATAAAGCGCCGGTTTGGCTTTAATATCAACAATTTTTGTCACTCTTGGATACCAAGCGCCGTCAATTTCATAACCGGCTGTTTCTTTAAAATTTTTAAGATTTAAATAATTCATAATATAAATGTCTCGCAAGAATTTATTTTATCAGTTTATCCGTCATTTTGTAAATATCGCCGGCGCCCATCATTATAATAATTGCCGAAGGATTGAGAATTGAGGATTGAGGATTGAGGATAATATTTTTTATTGTTTTTAATAATTTTTCGTGATAGGGGAGATATATGATATTTTTTAGCTTAGTGTCGTGGTTTAGTTTGGCTATGTGTTTTTTAATTGATTCAGCTAATTTTTGAGAATTAACATCGCGCGTTGAAGCGCTTGCTCTGAGCGAAGCCGAAGAGTCTCGACCTTTTACTTTAAAGATATCTAAAAGAATAAGGGTATCGGCATTGTTAAAAGCGCTTATAAATTCTTTAAATAAAATAGCCAATCTTTTTGCTTGATGCGGTTGGAAAACACAAATTATGGGTGTTTTTGGCCATTTTTGGGCTATTCCGGCGAGAGTAGCCTTGATTTCAGTCGGATGATGCGCGTAATCATCATAAACGAGAATTGAGGATTTAGAATTTAGAATTGAGGGGGGGGTTTTTATTTTTTTCTTCCTATATTCTAAATTCTCTATTCTTAATTCTCCCCGATATTCCATTCTTCGCCAAGCGCCGGAATAATTGCTTATCGCCTCAAAAACATCTTTTTCTTTTATTTTTAAAACTTTAGCTAAAGCATAAACCGCTAAGGTGTTGGAAAGATTGTGTTCGCCGGGTATTTTTAATAACGCGGAAATATGCGGAATTAAACGCGGAACAACGCGAAAACCATACCAAAAAATTTTAATCTTTTTCTTTTTGGCGATTTTTTGAATACGACTTTTCAAACTGAATAAATTTTTGTCGTCTTTATTAACGACTAAAATTCCGCCCTGCCGGATATTATCAATAAATTTTAAAAAAGCTTTTTTAACCGCGGTTAAATTTTTATAATAATCAAGGTGTTCGCGGTCAATATTGGTAATAATCGCGGCAAAAGGGGAGTAGTTTAAAAACGAACCGTTGTATTCATCTGCTTCTAAAATTAAATTTTGTCCTTTGCCTTCCCGGAAATTAGAATCACCAAATTCTTTTAATTTCGTGCCAATAATAACCGTCGGATCAAAACCGGCTTTTATTAAAACTAAAGAAAGTAAAGCCGTGGTTGTACTTTTGCCATGACTGCCGCTAACCGCAATCGTTTTATATTGTTTTGTTAAGTCTCCGAGCGCCTCAGCGTATGATTTCATCGGAATTCTCAAAGAATTCGCTTTTTTAAATTCTATATTTTCAGTCGGAATAGCGGCGCTATAAATAACTAATTCCGTTTTTTGAGGTATATTTTTAGCGCGATGTCCGATAAAAATATTTACGCCTTCTTTTTTTAATGCGTTAGTAATCAAAGAAGATTCGCTATCCGAGCCGCTTACTTTATAATTATGCGTTAAAAACCAGCGGGCTAAAGCGCTGGTTCCAATTCCGCCGATACCAATAAAATGAACCTCATTATTAGGGGGATAAGGATAAATGATTGTTTCCATAATTAATTTGTTTTATTAAGTGTCGCGAAATATATCTTTTGCGACTATATTACAAATACGAAATCAACCATTTAATAATTTCAATAATAATTTCTAGAATTTTAATAATTAATTCCCCTATAGATTTAAGAAAGCCGGCGATGCCGGAAGCAATATTTTGATCAAACCAAGATGCGGCGTAATTAAAAAAATTAAGTATTGCTTGAATGATATCCATTTTTAAAAGTGTATCATAAATAATCCGTCGGGTTAATAGTTACACCTATAGGAACAAGGCCGGCTCCCGGAAAGTTTTGCATTTTAAGACTTAACGCCCAATATACGACAAAATGGATATGAGGTCCAAAAGAATATCCAGTATTGCCGGAATAACCTATAATATCCCCTTTTTTAATAGAATTTCCTTCTTTAACGATTTGTCGCGAAAGATGAGCGTAAAGAGTGGCTAAATTATTATTGTGTTTTATAACAACAAATCTTCCATACTGAATCTTCCCATTATTACCAACCGCAAACACTTGTCCGTCTTCGGCGGCATATATTGGGGTCCCAATAGGCGCTTTAAAGTCAATGCCGTTATGGAATTTGGTTTTATAAGCTCTCTGAGCAAAAGCCGTTTTCCCATATTCTTGAGTGATAAGAATGTCTTTGGTCGGATATCCTAAAACTCCCGGGCGTTTAACGGGCAGAAGATTAGGGTCAAAGGATATTCTTAATGCTTCTTCCAGTTTATCGATTTCAATCGCGATTTCCGCCTGCTTTTTTTCCAAATCACCGATTAATTTCTGATAAATTTGTTCTTGATTTTTAGTCTGTTTTAAAACAATTTGTTTGTCATCCTTTAAATCGTTTAATATTATTTTTTTATTTTTCAAATTTTCTTGCTCTATTTTGGTTATTTCTTTTTTATCGGCGGTTTCTTTTAATTTATCGGCTAAAATAGTTTTTATATTTGATAGATCAATAATTTCCATTGATAAACTATTACTGATATCCGTTAAATTTTGAGCTTCAAAAACGCTTTCCGCTAAACTTTTATTTTTTAAAAAAATAATTAAAAAAGATTCATCGTCTTTTTGTTGAAATTCTTGAATTATTTTTATAATAGCCTCTTTTTTGGAAACAATGGATTTTTCGGCGTCATCAATGTCATATCCGATAGAATTGATTTCCAAGCCCAATTTATCAACAATAACCTCACTTGATCTGATTCCCAAATCCGCTTGTTTAATGTTGTAATCTATTTTATTAACCTCTCGTCCCAATGTCTTGCTTTGTCCTTGAATTTCTTCAAGGTTTTTTTGGTTTTCTTTGATTTTTCCGCCAATTTCCTGGAGTTCACGGGATTTTTGGTCAATAGATTCTTTAAGTTCGGAAGGAGCGGCGGCCATAGTTAAACGCAAAAATCCATGCCTACCGGCAGGCAGGAAAAATGTAAAAATGAAAAAAATAATTAAAAATGTAAAAATGATTTTAAATTTTAGATATAGAAAACTGATATACTTAAGTATATCAGTGCGGGACTTAATTAAAAATTTGTTAAAAATAAAAATTTTGTGATTTTTCATTTAAGATTGCTTCGTCGCTTCACTCCTCGCAATGACGAAATCGCGATATCTAGCCGTTTTAATGTCTCTTCCTTTCCCAATACTTCCATAATTTCAAACGGTCCGGGAGAGGTTTCTTTGCCGGAAAGAGACGCTCTCAATGGCCAAAGTAATTCTCCCCTTCCCCAGACTTCAGTAAGAGGCATAATTGATTTTTCCAAATTTTCTTTGTTGAAATCGGTTTTAAAAATTTTATTAAGTTCTTCAATTAAAAGATTTAAATTCGCGAGAGTTTTTTCTTTATCAATTTCTGTTTTTTCCGCTGGTCTGGGCCAAGCCAAAAGATTTATATCATAATCCGGTAATTTAAAAAAGAAATCCGCTAATTCTTTAAAATCAGTTAATGTTTTTATTCTTTCTTTTTCAATCGCAACTACCTTAATAAGTAATTCTTTATTTTCTTCATTTCCCCATTCCGGCGGAATAAATTCTTTCATTTTTTCTATTAAATCGGTCGAATTAAGTTTTTTAATATATTGAGTGTTCAGCCATTCCAATTTTTCAAGATTAAAAACCGCGCCGGCTTTTTGAACGCGCTTTAAGTCAAATTCCTGAATCAATTCTTCCAAAGAAAAAATCTCTTTGTCTTTTTTAGAATGCCAACCGAGCAAAGCTAAAAAATTAATAATGGCTTCGGGTAAATATCCTTGTTTTTTATAATCAGCCAAGGCGGTTTCTAAAAAACGCTTGGACATTTTACTGCGATCAGAAGAAAGAATAAGCGGCAAATGAGCGTATTTCGGTTCATCAAAACCAAAAGCTCTCTGAATTAAAATCTGTTTTGGCGTGTTGGAAATATGATCTTCGCCTCTGATAATATGAGTGATTTTCATTTCAAAATCATCAATTGTTACGGAAAAATTATACAAAGGAAGTCGCAATGATTTGGCGATAACAATGTCGCCGATTAAAGATGTGTTAAATTTTATTTTTCCGCGAATAATGTCATGAAATTCAATTTCAGTTTCCAGAGTTTTAAAACGAATCACTGTCGGTTCATTATTTTTAAGGCGGCCTTCGCTTTCTTTTATTGATAAATGGCGACAGCGGCCGCTGTATTTCGGCGCTAATCCTTGAGCCAGCATCGCTTGTCTATCCCCTTCCAATTGTTCTTTTGAGCAAAAACAATAATAAGCTTTTTTTTCATCTAATAATCTTTGTAGATATTTTTCGTAAATATTTAATCGTTCGCTTTGCTTATAAGGGCCTTCATCCCAATTTAAACCCAACCATGTCATTCCTTCAATAATGTCTTTTTCAAATTGCGGTTTAGAGCGTTCAATATCAGTATCCTCAATTCGTAAAATAAACTCGCCGTGATGTTGTTTAGCAAAAAGCCAGTTAAAAAGTGTAGTTCTAACCGAGCCGATATGCAAAAACCCTGTTGGTGAAGGCGCGAAACGAACCCGAATCGGTTTTTGAGGATGGTCAATCATTGATATATTTTAACATAAAATGACTAAAAAAAACTTTTATATACCATTTTATGCTATAGCAAATTTTAGTATATAATCTAAATATGGTTAATTTTTTAATAAATAGACCCGCTGAATAATAATTTTTCGTAGCGAAACG
>JBBUCW010000023.1:0-13386 GCA_038057615.1 Patescibacteria group bacterium | reverse complement strand
CAATAAAAATTAAGTAAAAAATAAACAACCTCAATTTATTTAAATTTTATTTCAATAATTGAAGTTGAATTACTGGGTTAGCCCGGTAAATTTTGCCACCAATTTTTAACAGGTAATTCCCAGTTCCAAAATTGGGAATCATTTTCTGGATTTAATGGCTGAAGACCGAGCGGATCATTTTTATCAACATAATAAAGAATATCATGAACTCCATAATTAAAAAGATATTCTCCATTTAACATCGGCTTTATTTGATTAACTTGTTCTGGTTTATTAAAAAATTCAACGGGATAATTTTCTAAAACTTTATTTATAAAATCATGCCAAATTGGAATGGCGGCTAAAATACTGCCGGCATTTTTTTGCATTGGTTTATTATTATTGTTTCCCGACCAAACCCCTACAACTATTGATGGGGTATAACCGATTGTCCATGCGTCGCGATAATCATTAGTAGTTCCGGTTTTCAGAGCCACTTCTCTATCAGGGAAAACCGTTAGATTAAGGCTGTTTTGAAAAAGAGGCGAGCGCGCTTCGGCGTCTGAAAGAATATCATTGATTAGTCTGGCATATTGAGGTTCAATAACTTGAGTGGCTTGATCGAGATATTTTTCCAAAATTCTTCCTTGAAAATCTTTAATTTCCAAAATAAAAGACTGGCGGTGTTTTATCCCTTCTTGGCTGAAAACCGAATAAGCGCCCACCATATCAATTAATTTAACTTCGCCGCCCCCCAAAACCAAAGAAAGGCCGTAGCGATTTTGGTCGGTCAAAGTGGTAATTCCAAAGTTTTTGGCGGTTTTAATTGAATCATTGATTCCGGCTAAATAAAGAATTTTTACCGAAGGCACATTAATTGATTGAGCCAAAGCGTTTTTTAAATTAATTGGACCGCGAAATTGATGGTCAAAATTTTCCGGATGAAAGCATAAGGGATTATTTTCATAGAAATTTATATTAATCAACGGGCAAATATTGCTATAAGTGGAAAATTCAGTTGGAAGATCAAAAACAACGGTTTCCGGGGAGTATCCTTTTTGAAAAGCCGTAATATAGGCGAAGGGTTTAAAAGCCGAGCCCGGTTGTCTAATAGCCTGGGTTGCTACATTAAAATTGCCTTCAAATTGACAGTTTTTGCCGGTTTCGCAGTTCATCGGTTCTGGCGCTGCCAGATAATCTTTTGAGCCTACTAGTGCCAAAATTTGGCCGGTTTTCGCGTCTTGGGCGACTAAACCGGCATTTCGGCCGTCATATAATTGGGTATTTCTTTCGGCTCCCTCCTTAATAATTTCCTCGGCAATTTTTTGGAGAGGCCAATCAAGGGTGGTAATAATTTTCAAACCACCCTTTTCAATTGTCTCCTCTCCATATTTTTCAATTAAGTAATCGCGAATCATCATTGTAAAATGACCCGCCTTAATGGATCCGATATTTTGTCTGGTAAAATTCAACTTAGAATTTTTAGCTCTTTCTTTTTCTTCTTCATCAATAAAACTAGATTTAAACATTTGATCTAAAACATAATTCTTTCTATATTCCAATTCTTCTTTATGGGAGCCCCACGGAGAATAATATGACGGCGCTTTTGGCAAAGCCGCCAAGGTCGCCGCTTCGGTCAAATTTAAATTTTCGGCTGATTTATTAAAATATGTTTGAGCCGCGGCTTCAATGCCGTAAGCGTTGGAGCCGTAAGAAATTTGGTTAAGATAAAGGTTTAAAATTTCATCTTTTGAGTATTTTTGTTCAATCCAAGAAGCTAAAATTAGTTCTTTAATTTTCCTTTTAAGGGTTCGTTCCGGAGTTAAAAAAGCGTTTTTGGCTAATTGCTGGGTGATGGTTGATCCCCCCTGGGTAATTTGACCTTTTATAATATTAACGAATAACGCTCGGACAATAGCCCTCCAATCAAAAGCCGCGTGAGAATAAAATTCCCGATCTTCAACGCTAATGGTTGCTTGTTTAACGAAATCGGGGATTTTTTCAAAAGGGATAATAGTTCTTTTTTCTTCGCCATGGATTTCATATAAAAGAATTTCGCCGGTTCGGTCATAAATTTTTGTTGATTGATTAATTCGGCGGTCGGCAAATTGTTCTGGGCTGGGTAATTCTTTCGCAATTTTAGCAACCATCATTAAAATAAAAAAAGCCAACCCTAAAAGGATTAGCATAAAAAAGCCGGTAATTTTTAAAAAGCGCTTTTTTTTAACCACAATTATATTAATTCTTCGTCGGAATCGGCGCCAACTTCTTCTTTTATTTCATCTATTTCTTCGGGATTACAAGCCGGACAGACATCATCAACTTCTTCTTCTCCGCAAGTAGGACAAGGTTTTGTTTGAAGCTTGAAATTATTTATTGTTTTAATATATTCGGTAATCATTTTAATTTTTCCGCCATGGGCGGATCAGCTTTTCCCGCCTGAGGCGGATGTGCCTCTGGCGCAAGCTAAAAATTTTAATCGACCTTTGAAATAGCTCTTTAGCCCACCAGCTCGTTAGCTTTTTAGCTAATAAGCTAACAGGCTAACAATCTAATGTCGCTACTTCCTACGATAGCCGCGGCTAAAGCGTCAGCCGCGTCATCACCGCCATTAATCTTTTTAATATTTAGAATTTTCATCACCGCCATGGCAACAGATTTTTTATCAGCCAAACCATAGCCACTAACGCCCTGCTTAATTTCTAAGGGCGCAAATTCTAATAAAGATATTTTGTGTTTAGTTATTAATAATGTCAAGACCCCCCGGCTTTGAGCAACCTCCAGCGCGGTTTTCATATTTTTTATAAAATAAATTTTTTCCAAAATAGCCAAATCAGGTTTTTCCTTTTTTAATAATTCAGAAAAAGATTTTTCTAATTCAACCAGTCTTTGGTTTTTGTCGTCGCTTGAAATTTTTAATAAGCCGGATTTAAGAAATTTTAAATTATTTCTTTCTTTTTTTATTAATCCATAGCCGACCCGCGTTGACCCAGGGTCAATACCTAATATCTTCATATTTTAGTTATTAGTTTATAGTTATTAGTTATTAGTTTCAAGACTTTAAAATAAGGGGTATTAAACCCCTTGTTTCGTCTTTGCTCGGACGCCATGCAAACATCTTTGTTTGCATGGCGCTCCTCGCTGGCCGAAATAAAAAACCCCGCGATTGTTTTTTGAAAACAAAGGCGGGGAGATATCCAACTAGTCGTTATTCGCTAAATGAAATTATTTGCGAGCGATTCCATGGTTGGATAGAGATTTTTAAAAACCGGATCACCTCCCAAGTGCCGTGGGCAGCAGTTGGTTTTTCAATCACTAAGCGAACTTGGTGTTCGCCAATCCCAAAATATAAATTGGCCGTGGCGCTGTAAGAATTTAGTATAATTGGTTTTTGGCCGTCTATTTCAATTCGCACCTTTCGGTAAGAATCGTTTTTAAAAATAACTAAAGTTGGATCATCCCACGCTGACCCGTAAATTGTTTGATAATTTACAGCGTAATCGTCGTATTTGTGAACGATTACTTGTGGGTATCTGGCGCAACCGGGGAATATTACAGAAAGCGCAATCAATAGAATTATATAGGCGGCGCTATAAATAAAAAATTTCACAAGCCACCGCCAATCAATCTCAGTAATATTATTATCTGGATTTCCCCATTTTTCCATTTCAATCACCCCCTTTTATTTTAATCTCCGAAAATTTTCCAGGCTTCGCCTTGGAAATTCATTTGAATTCCAGGAATTCCCGGGCCTTGAGCGTTATCGGGGATATTCCCGCTATTCAAATAAAGAATCCACCCCCAATGCCTGCCACCGTAATAATAATTACTTGGATTTCTATCCACATAGATAGATGCGAATTGCCTTGGTAGATCAACGCGGAAGCGGGCAGGTCTGCCGAAAATCGGATTTATAATATTCGTTCTATAATAAAACGGGTAAATTTCCACATGGTACTGTCCAACTTCTAATCTCCTGCCCCAATATTGCGGGATATTTTGCCCGTTAATCGTTAAGTAGCGATTAGCGCCCGCAATGTAAATCTCTTCAATCAGCCGGTCTGCCCCATCATAAATAAAAAGATTTAGATGAACAGATCCTTGATTGATTATTAGTCCAACTCGCGGATCTTGATTGCGAAGCGGAAAAGATTCTTCCATTGACCGTGGCCCAGTGCTAATGCCGGCGCAACTTATCAAGCTCAAACTAATAACCATCAATAAGCAACTCAACAATCTTTTCATCTTCATTTTGACACCTCCCTATTTTTATTTTTGGAATTTCTACCTTATTATATATTTATAATGTACTGTTTTTATAGTACACAATTTTATTAATTTGTCAATACATGGAGGATATTTTTAAGCTCTTCCGGCAAGCCGGCTTCAATTTTAATTTTTTTGCCGTCTTCGCTGGTGAATTCCAAAGATTCAGCGTGGAGAAATTGGCGTTTTAATTCAAATAAATTAGTTTTTGACCCGTAAAGCGAATCGCCGACAATTGGATGTCCAAGAGAAGATAGATGGATTCTAATTTGATGAGTCCGGCCGGTTTTTGGCATTACCTTCACGAGAGTGAACACAGATTCGCGCTGATGAGGCGCAGATTTATTTAGACAGAAGTATTTCAAAACTTTATATTCCGTAACCGCCGGTTTTTCCATTCTGCCCTTCCAAATTGTTCTTTTAATGGTTCCAGACTTAATACTGATTGGTTTTTCAATAATGCCTGTTCTTGGTGTAAGTTTTCCAAAAACTAAAGCCAGATAAGTTTTTTTAATTTGGCCGGTTTGAAAAAGATTTTTTAAATATTCAAAATATTTTTGATGGCGCGCTATTAAAATAACGCCGGAAGTATTTTTATCCAGGCGATGGACGATTCCGGGCCTAATATTCACTTGCCCTGAGCTTGCCGAAGGGTCGCCGACATTTTTAACTTCGGGATATTTTTTTAAAAGCCAATCAACTAAAGTTGGTTCAGCTTTTAGTTTTAAGCTTTTAGTTTTTAGCTCTACCGCGTGCACGAGCGTGCCGGCTGGTTTATAAAGAGCCAAAAAATTTTCGTCTTCGTAAATTAAGCGAACTTTTTCAATCATTTATTTTCTAAGCGACAAGTTTCAGGAGAATTCTTTTTTCTTCGAGCTTTATTGATTTAATGGTAAAATTGTATTTTTTCCCGATTTCCAATTTATTTTTCATTTCTTCTAGACTGCCGAATTCCGCCACATGAATCAACCCCTGGAGATCGTATTCCAAATTAATATAAGCGCCGAAGGGATTAAATTTATAAACCAAACCACCGACTTCTTGTTCTTCTTTGAATTTATCGCCGGCGATTTCCCATGGATTTGGCTTTAACGCCTTAAGAGAGAGAAAAACTTGACCTTCTTTAATTTCAATAATTTTTGCCTTGACCTCTTCGTTTATTTTAACTACTTCTTTTGGGCTATCTATTAAGAGATGAGCAAGTTCGGAAATATGCGCCATTCCCTCAATTATCGGTTGGTCAATAAAGCGAATAAAAACTCCGAAATCGGCAATTCCAGAAACTATGCCATTGATGATATCTCCTATTTTATATTGATTCAAAACTTCTTTAATGTTTTGTTCGGCAACGCCTCGTTCGGAAATAATTAATTTATTGGCGCGGGGATTGATATCTATAATTTTAACCTTGATTTCTTGGCCGACGAGTTTTTTTAATTCTTCCAGAATTTTTTTTCGGTCGCCGTCATCAACGCGGGGATAATGCTCGCTTAATAATTGAGAAACCGGCAAAAAGGCTTTAATTTCATTTATATTAGCAACTAAACCGCCACTATTGGCGCCGATTATTTTAACAATTAACGGTTCTTCCTTTTCTTTTAATTCTTTGAGTTCTTGCCATCCTTTTTGTTTATGGGCGCCGGCTAATGAAAGCTCAATATAGCCGTCTTCGTTTTCTTGACTGATTATTTTGGCGGTTACCGATTCTCCAATATTTAAATTTTTAATGATAGTTTTGGCGTTTAAAAATTCAGCGCCATAGACAATTCCGGTGCCGAATTTTCCCAAATCAAGATAAATTATTCGAGGCGCTTTTTTTAAAAGTTTTGCATCGATTAAATCGCTTTCTTTTAAAAAAGAAATCAAATCTGGTTCAGTTTTCATTAATTGACCGATTGCCGAAGCTGGTTTTTTAATATTTACAGTTAACATATTTTATTAGTTTATACGGATTATAACATCTGTCAATATATTTTTAATATTGGCGACACAATTTTGCCGCATTAAAAATCGCCTCAACTGGGGGCGATTTTTGCGGGTGGTGCGTGCGGAGGGGATCGAACCCCCGACCAGTCGTGTATAAGACGACTGCTCTACCACTGAGCTACGCACGCAGAGAAAGATTTATATTTCAATACTTATTGGTTTAAGTTTAAAGCTTTTTATCAAATTTTCAAATTCTTCCCGCTCTATGGTTTCTTTTTCCATTAGTTTTTGAGCGATGGCTTTAAGAATATGTTTTTTGGAGGCGATGATTTTTTTAGCGGTTTCCAGCGCTTTATCAATAAATAATTTAACTTCTTTATCTATTTCGGCGGCGATTTTTTCCGAATAATTTTTTCCCGAAGAAATTTCTCTGCCCAAGAAAGATAATTCGTCGGTTTTGCCGTAAGTAATCGGTCCTAATTTTTCCGACATTCCGAATCTGGTTACTAATTTTCGCGCCAATTCAGAGGAACTTTGCAAGTCACTGGAAGCGCCAGTGGAAATATCGCCGAAAGTCGCTTGTTCGGAAACATAGCCGCCAAGCAAAACAGCCAAGTCGGCCATAAATTGAGATTTAGTTCGCAAATAAGTTTCTTCAATCGGTAATTTCAAGGTATAACCGCCGGCTCGGCCGCGGCTGATGATTGAGACTTTATGAACTGAATCGGCGTTTTTAAGGCTGGCCGTTATTAAAGCGTGGCCGGCTTCGTGATAAGCGGTAATTTCTTTTTCTTTTTGGGATATGACTCGAGAACGGCGCTCCGGTCCGAGCAGAACTTTTTCAATGGAATCAAAAATATCTTGCTGAATAATTTCTTTTCGGTTTTTTCGGGCGGCCCAAAGCGCGGCTTCATTCATTAAATTTGCTAAATCCGCCCCGGAAAATCCCGGCGTTCGTTCCGCGGCTTTGCGAACATTTACATCTTTAGCTAAAATTTTTCCTTGGCTGTGAATTTTTAAAATTTCTTCGCGGTCATTGATATCCGGTAAGTCCAAAATAATTCTGCGGTCAAATCGGCCGGGACGAAGAAGCGCCGGGTCCAAAACATCCGGGCGATTGGTGGCGGCTAAAATTATTCTGGCATCGTTTTTTTCAAAGCCGTCCATTTCAACTAAAATTTGATTAAGAGTTTGTTCTCTTTCATCATGACCGCCGCCCATTCCAGAGCCCCTTTCCCGTCCAACAGCGTCAATTTCATCAATGAAAATTATGCATCGGCCGGCTTTTTTGGCGGTTTGAAAAAGATCGCGGACTCTTGAAGCTCCGACTCCGACAAACATCTCCACGAATTCCGAACCGGAAATATGAAAGAATGGAACATTGGCTTCTCCGGCAACCGCGCGCGCTAAAAGCGTTTTACCCGTTCCCGGAGCGCCGAAAAGTAAAACTCCTTTGGGAATTTTCGCGCCGATTTCCAAATATTTTTTGGGATTTTTTAAGAAATCTACCACCTCCATTAATTCTTCTTTGGCCTCTTTTAGTCCGGCAACATCTTTAAAAGTGATTCTGTCTTTGAATTGCGAAAAAAGTTTGATATTGGCTTTGCCGAAATTAAAAGCTTGTCCCATTCCGGTTTTGGCTTGGCGAAACATTAGCCAGAAAAAAATGCCGATGATAATGAGAGGCAAAAGAGCCGGGATTAAAATACCTGCCCAAAATTTAAAACCCGATTCATCTTTAATCGCTAAATTAACTTTTTGAAAAGCTTCGGGATTGATTCCAAAATTTTTTAAAGTTTCAGAAAGTCCGGTTTCAGATTCTTTTTTGGAAATTGCCTTATCGCCGTTTTTTAATTCAATTTCCAAATTATTGCCGTTGACAAGAATTTTTGAAATCTCGCCATTATTAATTTTAGAAACCATTTGGTCAATACTTAAAACTGTCGGTATTTTTTGCTCGGCGTAAAAAAGCGAAAAAATAAACGCTATCAGAAGAAGCGTTGTAATCGCCCAAAGAATATTTTTTGAAAATGTTTTCATATTCGTTAATTATATTTTAATTAAATTTTGAGCGATGTCAATTTATTATTTATTACTATTTATTACTATTTACTTTGAATTACGAAATGTATATTTTGTCATTGCGAGGAGCCGTTGGCGACAAAGCAATCTCTAATAAATAATAAGATTGCCGCGCCCCTTCGGGGCTCGCAATGACACAAAAACGGTATTTCGTAATTCAAAGTATTTATTATGATATCCAACTATCGCGCGACATTATAGTAAAAATAAAATAGGGGCAATTATTGTTTAAGAACTGCCCCATTATAAATCACCTCCTTTCTTTTTGAGGTTTAGAATTTAGCGGCGGAAAATGCGGTGACATTCCCCATTAAGTTGGACTCCCCGGGCTATTTTTATAGGGACTTTAAAATCTTCCCCTAAATCGAGCCCTAATGATAAAGGGGTTTTGCTTCGCGGAGGATGTAGCTCTACTTCACTACCTCCGTTTTTTATTATCATACCCAATTCGCCATTAGAGCGGGATTGGATACTTTTTAGTTCACGAGGAGTAAATCCGGCCGTGAACACAAAACTGGAATTGACTACTACTTTTTTTCCTTTCGCATTTTTCATTTTGCGCCCCCTAAATTTTTTTAAAAAAATAAAATTAAAAAACTTTTTTCAAATTTCCCTCCTTTCTTATTTTAATAAATAGATCTTTCTTATCTTGGCACCTCCTTTTCCATATAAATTTATTAAACAGCAAATTTTAATTTAGCAAATTTGCTCCAAAAAATCAAGACCTACTGCGTAATAATTTTCGTAGCGAAATTTCAGAATTTTGAGCGAGGCGAAGTAAAAATTTTTCAATTAAATATAGTATATTATTGAAAAATTTTTACAAAGCCGTAGCCGAAATTTTGAAATTGCAGTAGAAAAATTATTACGCAGTAGGTCTTCAATAGTAAAAATTTTGACAAGGCATTTTATGGATTACTGGCGCAATTTTAAAATTTTTAATAGATCCCATTAGAAAGAATCAATATTTTAATAATAGCTTTTATTGTTTGTGTTTTGTTTCTAACGGGGTAGAATTACATTTAATATGGAAACTCTTTTAACTAATTTTTCTGAAACTCACAGGATTCTTTCTTATTTGATTATTTTTGCGGGAGTTCTTATTGAGGGCGAAATTATTCTTATTTTGGCCGGTGTTTTAAGTTATAAGGGATATCTTAATATTTTTGATGTGTTTATTATCGCTTTTATGGCTGCGGTTATTCACGATTTGATTTATTGGTCAATCGGCAAAAAAATAGCTCAAACAGGCAGGAAGAAATTTTTATTTATTAATCTAGAAAAAATAGGGGGTTTTTTAGGGAAAGCAAGAGCTAATAATGGTTTATATATTTTTGTTTCAAAATTTGCTTTAGGCTTGAATCGGATAATACTTATAGCAAACGGCTATTTAAATATGCCGATAAAGGAATTGTTAAAATACAGCGTTCCAGCTTCTTTAGTTTTTTCAATTGTTTTTGTTTCAATGGGTTATATTTTTGCTTCTAAAACAGATATTCTTAAAAAAGACTTAAAAACTGCGGCTATATTTTTAATGGGATTTATAATAATAATGGTGTTGTTTGAAAATATTTTTAGAAGAATAATAGAGAGAAAAAAATGTAGGATTCATCGCATTACCCAATAATCGCATGAAATCTATGTTATTGACAAAAAAGTGTAAAACATGTGAAACATTGTGTTTTACCAAAAAGCTGGTAAGCAGATGAATGCTACTCTTTTTTAAAATTCGTATTTGTCGTGTGTAAAAATTACACACGTGAAACATTTATTTTGGGAACACGTGTGTAATTTTTACACACGACCATCCAAAACTTATGACTTATAAATCTCAACTCGGCAATTTTGGCGAAAACCTCGCGTGTGGGTATCTTGTTAATAACGGTTATAAAATTATTGATCGCAATTTTCGCAAGCCATGGGGAGAGATAGATATTATCGCTAAAGCGCCTGATAAAACGCTAGTTTTTATTGAAGTAAAAACTATGGAAGAAAGTTCAGAAGGATTAAAACCTGAAGACCAGCTAACCAGTTCTAAACTTCAAAAACTAAAAAGAACAGCTTCTTTATATGCCGGCCATAGGCAAGAATTAATTGATAATGAAAAAGGCTGGAGGATTGATTTAATTGCCATAACCACAAAGGTTAAATATGGTAAGTTTACTGAAGGAATTTATCCTGAGCTTGTCGAAGGGTTGACAATTATTAATAAAGATGTTGTTATAAAACATTATAAAAATATAGGTTAAAATTTAAAATTTTACTATACTTTGAATTACGAAATACATATTTTTTCAGAGCCCGAAGTTTTTTTCTGCTGAAAAAACATCTTTTCTCGCGCCGTCGCGCTGTGAGAGGCTCTTCTCCGCCAGAGGCGGATCAGCCTTTGGCTGAAAAAATAGTATTTCGTAATTCGCAATAATATAATATAAAACGATCGTTGGATGCTGGAGTAAATTTAATTAATTTGAATTATTTTTTCATTTTCTTTTTCGCCGTATTCAAATTTTATCCAAATAGAATCTTTCGGCAAAATATTTTTTATTCTTTCCGGCCATTCAATTAAAATAATATTGTGAGGATTATTTAAAATTTCTTTTAAACCTAATGCTAATAATTCTTTTGATTTTTTAATCCGATAGCAATCAATGTGATAGATTAGTTTATAAGTTTTTAAGTTTGTAAGTTTGTAAGTTTTAATCAAAACAAAAGTTGGGCTGGTGATTTTTTTCTTAATGCCGACTGCCCTTAAAAACCCCTGAACAAAAGTTGTTTTGCCGGCGCCTAAGTCGCCAACTAAAGCCAAAACTAAAGCATTTTTAGGCTCTGGCTGTTTTTTTAAAATTTCCTTTGCTAAAAAACCGGCAAATTGCTTGGTTTGCTTTGCCGAGAACATTTTGTGTGAATAATTAGAGAGCATTAAGAATTATTATTTAATTTTTTATAAATAACAACGAAAACAAATGCTAAAATCAATGACAAAAGAATGCCAATCAATAGTCCGTTAAAATTAAATTCTTTTTTATTTATAAAATTATTTTGGTTGGTATCAGAAATAGCGGTAGCGGCATTAAAATCTTGATTTTGAATTTCTGTTGATATAACTTGTTTCGGCGCGTTTTGGCTTGAAAAAACAAATTGGTCGTTATTTTGGCGAATTAAACTTTTTCCTTCCGGCGCTACGCCGATATATTCAGCCTTATCAATTAGCTCGCCTTTTGGATTATAAAGAAAAAGCGCCTCGCCGTTATTATTTAAAGAAATTTTTGTGGTTTTATAATCAAGTATCAGATATTCGCCGGGATTGATTAGTTTATTTTTCCCGCCGTCAGCGGGAAAAATAAATGTTTTGCCCGCGGCGTCTTTAATTTGCCAGCCGTTAAGTTCAATAACTGCATTTCCCTCATTAAACAATTTTATCCATTCGCCTCCGGTATCTTTACCAATAGGATTGGGGAGAAATTCGGAAATAATCATATTTTGATTTTTTCCGCCAAAGGCGGATCCGCCTTTGGCGGAAAATTTTGTTAAAATTCTAAATTTAAATGATTGTAAGCCTCTTCGGTGGCGATCCGACCGGAAGGTGTTCTTTGAAGCAGATTTATTTTTAGAAGATATGGTTCATAAATTTCTTCAATAGTTCCCTTTTCAACTCCCAAAATTGCGGCTAAAGCGTTAATTCCGACTGGCCGATTATTAAATTTTTTAATAACAATTTCTAATAATCGCCGTTCGTAAGATTCTAATCCCAAGTGGTCAATTTCTAAAAAGTTCAAAGATTTATAAATAATATCAGCGTTAATTATTTTTAAATTATTAACTTCAGCAAAATCTCGAACGCGTTTTAACAAGCGATTGGCTATTCGAGGAGTGAAACGGGAAACTTTAGACAAAACCGCGATTGCTTCGGAATCAAGTTTTATTTCTAATAATTTCGCGGAGCGCTGAATAATATTTCCAATTTCTTCAAAAGTGTAATAATCAAAATGAAAAATCGCTCCAAAGCGCGAACGAAGAGGATTGGATAATAAACTTGGCCGTGTTGTGGCGGCGATTAAAGTAAAGGCCGGAAGGTCAATAGAAACCATTCGACTGCCCAAGCCTTTGCCGATCACCAAATGAAGCTTCCGCGATTCCATCGCCGGATAAAGAATTTCTTCAATGGATCGATTAAGCCGATGAATTTCGTCAATAAAAAGAATATCGTGCTCTTCCAAACTTGAAAGGCAAGCCGCTAATTCGCCGGCTCTTTGCAAGGCCGGACCGCTGGTGGTTTTTAAATTCATTCCCATTTCTTTGGCGACTAAAGTTGCCAAAGTAGTTTTACCTAAACCAGCTGGACCATAAAATAATAGATGGTCGGACGATTCTTTTCTTTTTTTGGCGGCCGTTAAAATCAGATCAAGGTTTTTTTTGATTTTTTCTTGACCGATATAATCTTGCCAGCCGGTTGGCCGTAAAATTTTATCTATAAAATTGTCATCGGATTGCGGATTAGTGGCTCTTGACATATTAAAAAATATATGCTACGCTTATTTGTAATTACAGATAAGACCATTTAACCCTGTGGGCAAACTAAGGAATTTTTTTCAGATTTCGGACGGCTTGGTTCCGGCTGGGCCTATCCTCAAAAAAATTCTTAATCTCTTTATTTTTAAGAGTTCTGTCGGATGCCCGCAGAGTTAAGTGGTCTTTATTTTTTAAAATATTAGCGGTCCGGTTATTTCTTCAACTTCTTCAAAAACGGTAATTCCGGAAATTGTTTTCAAAATTCCATCTTGTTGCATAGTCACCATTCCTTGCTCTAAAGCAAATTTTTTAAAAGCTCCTTCGCCGGCCTGCTGACTGATTAATTCTTCCAGATTTTTATGAGAAGACAAAGCGGTATGAGTTTCATCAATTAATAATTTTTCGTATTCAGGATCGTTTAGTAAAAGCTCATAAATGGCGATTCTGCCCTTATAGCCGGTACCGTTGCATTTATCGCAGCCGATTGGTTTAAAAATTTTAATTTCCTTAAAATTTTCCCGGTTAACCCTTTTTGGAATATTGTCTAAAAATTTTTGAATTTTATTTCTTAAATCATTATCTATTTCCTGCGGAGTTTTACAATTTTGGCAGAGTCGGCGGACT
>JBBUCW010000022.1:762-8167 GCA_038057615.1 Patescibacteria group bacterium | reverse complement strand
CATGGGAGATTGTCGGCTTCGGAGAGTCAGACTCTGATCGTAATATGCTCGCGTACAATACTCAGCTTGCTTCCTTGATCATGGGAAAACGCAGGGGTGAAGTGGTGAGCGGTGCTATTGCTGGCAGACAAACCGAAATTGAAATTCTTGAAATATCAAAAGGAGGAAGCGATGAAAATGCGGGGTAGGGTAGTGTGTCTTGTTAGTCCATCCGGAGTTGGTAAAACTTCTTACGCCAAGCGGTTGGTGAAAAAATATAACTTCGTCTTGCCAACCGTAGTTACCACGCGACAGCAAAGATCCGATGACAGCGAAAACTATCAGTATATATCTGAATCAATTTTCTTCGAAATGGTACGTTCAGGTTCCTTTCTTGAATGGGATAGGTATTCAAATTACTATTACGGAACACTCGCACAGAGTGTTAAGGAAATCATTGACTCAGAACATCCAAGTGGCGTTATCCTTGATCTTACCCCAGTCGGATGTCAAAAGATCAAGAAGTTAATGCCGTCTGCTGTCGTCATTGCCTTGCTACCGGATAATCATGTGTGGCTGTTCGAGAGGCTAATAAGTCGTAATTCACAGCCACCTAAAGAGATCCAAATGAGGACAAAACTCCTCAACAGCTATCTTGACGAAGTTAATTCGCTTACCTGTAAAAAAGTGTACGCGAGTTTCTCGCCTGATAGCTGGGACAATACATTTGAAGCGATAGAAAAGATCGTTTTAGAATTTGAAACCATACGCGGCTAAGTTGCAATAACTTAGCCGCTTTTTCTTTATTATTTATTTAAGTAGCAATTAAATAACTTATTCAATTTAATATATTCCTCATTAGCGCCATGGAATGGCCAATCAACTTTTTCAGCGAGACGCTTGCAAAGGATATCAAATTCTTCCTCGGATTTTAAGAGTTGTAATTCTAATCGCTCGGCCCATTGCTCGAGTAATTTATTATTTTTTTCTACATCAAATTCTGATGATATTTTTTCTAATTCTACATACGAAATTGGACCAGCAGAAACTAACGAAACTATTATATCGTCAGGCAACATGTAGTTAAAAGTTTCCCTCTCTCCAACTTCCATCGTAAAATCAAATTGAGAAAATATTTTTACCATTCCTAAAAATTCTTCGGGCTTGATTTTTTGAGCTATCTCTATTCTATCGTGAGCGCCAAAAGATCCTGACTTTACAACCACTTCACATTCCCCATTTGTTACTCGTGCTCGTATATCCAATTTTTTTGTACCCACATTACCAAAATACATTACAGATAATCGTTTCGTATGCGAATGCAAAACGCCAACCCCTATAAGACGGTTTTGAAATAATTCTTTATTTTGTGTTGAAATTTCGGCTCTTAATTCTAATTCTATTTTTTTATCCATAAAATTATTTTTTAGTAATAATATAAGCGTTATGCACCATTTCTAATGTTACACTCCCGCTCGCATCAGAATATTTTTTCATAAATTTCTTTAAATAGCTGGAAAATTTTAAAAAATCAGTCGGAGGTATTGTTCTTGAATAAAACCAAAAGAAAAAAGGTGCGGTTGAATTAAAATAAGCTGACCATTGGGCTTTAGTACTCGACGAGCCTCAGCAAGCGCCAAGCCATATTCTTCAAAATGTTCGATAACTCCAAAACTCAAAATAATATCAAATTGATTGTGTTCTATCGTTTGTAAATTTCTATGATCCCCCACATAAAAAGATAGGTTTATATCTTTGATATTTTCTTGCAGTTCTTTGATAACATTTTTAGAGATATCAATTCCAACACCCTTTATATCAAAATGTTTTCTTAAATACATCAATGTTATGCCGTTGCCACATCCTATATCAAGCACTCGTTTATTATTAAAACTAACTCCCGCGTTTGCAATGTTTTTTATTTTATCAATTGTCTTGAATAATCTTAAATTGGCATAATTATATTCGCCATTTTCAGACCACACTTTATTCCATATATTCGATAAATAATTCGTTAATTCTATATTACTTTTCTCATCGAGTATTTTTTTTATTAAATTTATGCTGTTCATATTTCGCAATTATCTAGATTTTAAGAATTTTTCTACAACAATTCTTTTGTATCTCCACCGACTACTCGACGTTGGCTTAAAAAATTTTAATATTCCCTTGGTATCTCAACGTCGTAATGTCATTGTAGAAACACCAAAAAGCCTAGAGACTTCCGTGATAGATAATAATTCCGGCAAACTTGCTACTTTTTCTTTAGTCACAATAACTTACTTCCAAAGCTTTACATTGTTATACTAAACATAACATTATTTAGAACAAATCTACACACATATAGCACTTTTTGCGAGAATTAAATAATATCAATCAATGAATAGGCAAAATGTCTGCGGTTAAAATATTATTAATTTGCCCAGTTAATTTATTTTGATTATAATATAAATAACAATATGAAGCTTATCAGCCGGTTGATTTTTCACTTTTTTTCCAATCTTATCGCTTTTTTGGCAACAATTTATTTTATTGAAGGAATTAAAATTTCTCCAAATATATTTAGTTTTTTTATGGTTGCCGGCGCTTTTACTTTAATCAATATCTTTATCAGGCCGATTTTAAAATTGATTTTAAGTCCGATAATTATTTTAACTTTAGGCTTGGGAATTTTTTTGGTGAATGCTTTAATGCTTTATTTGGTTGATATTTTTTTGGCGGATATTACCATTACTGGACTTCGGCCGCTCATTTATGCTACCTTAATAATAAGCGTCATTAATATTTTAATACATTTTTCAGCTAAAAGAATTTTTCAGAGTAATCGCGAATAACGCGAATAGGATTTTAAATAACGCGAATAAGATTATTAGCATTATTTGCCTAAATTCGCATTATTAGCGAACACTATAATGATTATCTCAATCGCTCAAATTATTATTTCGGTTATTTTAATAGTTTTGATTCTGCTTCAGGAAAGGTCTTCCGGAGTTTCCGGTGTTTTTGGCGGCGGCGGATCGGAATTTTACAGCCAGCGCCGCGGTTTGGAGCGTTTGATTTTTTACGCCACGATTGTTTTAATAGTAGCCTTTGTGGTTTTATCTCTTTTGAATTTAGGGTATAGCCAATAGGGTTTAGCCACTAGTTCTAAGCCCTAAACCCTAAACCCTATTTCTTGTGTTTAAAATTTTAACTTATACATTTAAAACTTTTTCGCGGAACGAACGCTTAACTTTTTTTGCGGCTTTTTTGATTTTTATTATTTCTTTTATTTTTATCGGCGCTAATTTATTTGACGAAAGAACTTTTTTTGCTCCGGTTTTTGGCGGTCGATATACAGAAGGAGTAATCGGTCAGCCAAGTTTTATTAATCCGGTTTTTATCGGTAATAATGATGCGGATCGAGATTTGACGGAATTAATTTTTAGCGATCTTTCCGACTTGGTTGAGAGCTATAAAATAAGCTCCGACGGCAGGGTTTGGAATGTTCGGCTTAAAGAAAATATTGTTTGGCAAGACGGAGAGCCGATTACCGGCGATGATGTTATTTTTACAATTAAAACCATTCAGGATCCCGACAGCCGATCCGCGCTTTTTTCAAGCTGGCAAGGGGTAACGACAGAAAGAATAAGCGAGCGGGAAATAAAATTAACACTTTCAGAATTGTATGCTTTTTTTGAAATAAGCCTTAAAGAATTAAAGCCAATTCCCAAACATATTTTTGAATCTCTTCCAATCGCCAATTTGCGGCTTTCCGATTATAATCTTGAACCGATAGGCAATGGGCCTTTTAAATTTATTTCTTTTAAAAAAGAAAAATCTGGATTTATAAGTGAATATCGTTTGGTTGGAAATGAGCGGTATTTTAATCAGAAACCTTATTTAGAGGAAATAGTCTTTAAATTTCATCAAAATGAAGATGAATTGGTGAAAGCTTTTAATTCCGGAACCATTGACGGTTTTGGCGGATTAAACCCTAAAGATTTTTCTAAAATTGGCGTTAACTATCAAATTTTAAAATTGCGAATGCCGAGATATTATGCTGTTTTTTTGAATTCTTACAGCAAGCCGGTTTTAAAAGATAAAAATGTCAGATTGGCTTTGAATTACGCCATTGATAAGAAATCAATAGTGGAAAAAGTTTTTAACGGTCAGGCTATTTGGCCTGCCGGACCGTTGATATTGGGAATGAAAGGTTATGCGGCTGATATCTACCCTGAAGAAAATTTTTCTTTGGAAAAAGCCAATATAATTTTAGATAATTTGGGCTGGCGATTAAATAATGATGGCATTAGAGAAATTCCGCGTAAAAGCAAATTTGACGCGGAGCAAAAAAAAATCGGAAAAGAATCAGACTCACCTGTTGGCGAAGCGGAGCGGTTGGAATTCAATTTAATTGTTCCGCAAACGCCGTTTTTGATTGAAACCGCCAATTTAATCAAGGAAAATTGGTCCAATATCGGCGTTAAATTAAATTTAATTATTCGTCCCGTGGCTGAAATCAACGACGGCGCGATTAAAAATAGAGATTATGAAATGATAATTTTCGGCAATATTTTCGGAAACAGCGACAGTCCTGATTTGTATTCATTTTGGCATTCATCAGAACGATTTTATCCGGGTTTTAATCTGGCTCTTTATGAAAATAAAATTGCTGACACATTAATAGAATCCATCAGAAATAATTTAAACGAGCAAAAAAGAAATCGCGATCTGGCTTCTTTACAATCATTGATTATTCAGGATTCACCTGCAATTTTTCTTTTTTCGCCTTATTATTTTTATATAACCAAAACATCGTTGAAAGGATTTGAGGATATTGAGCAGAGCAGAAAAATTATTTCGTTTTCAAGCAACCGGTTTGAAAATATTGAGAAGTGGTATGTGAAAACAGCCAGGGTTTTCAAATAATTATATTGACTTTTTTATATGGATATTATAAAATATAAACAACTTGCCAATCTTATACGGGATAACGAAACTTATAAAGTTTACGATTTGTCTGAACTGCGGAATTTAAATGTTTCTTTAACCGAGCTTTATCCGTTAAAATCCACTGCCGGACATTCTCACGATAATGCCGATGAAGTTTATATTTTTATTGACGGCGACGGTTCTATTGAAATCGGGTCGCAAATTTTTAAAATAAAGGGCGGCGATTTAATGCTTGTTCCTGGGGGTGATTTTCATAAAGTGTATAATCAGGGAAATAAAATATTAAGTTTTTGGGCTATTTTTGAAAAGTATGAAGGGAGAGGAAAGTAGTCGCGAATAATGCTAATTTTAAGTAAATAACGCGAATGTTTTCTATTCAATTATATTCGCATTATTTTGAATCCAATTCGCATTATTAGCGATTACTCTATTGCTGGAGTGGTGAAACTGGCAGACACGCAGTGTTCAGAACGCTGTGCCCGCAAGGGCTTGAGGGTTCAAATCCCTCCTCCAGCACTAGCGTATTTCTAACGGGATGCCCTCAAATTAATTTATAACTAAAAAATGATAAAAAAAACAACAGAAACGCCTGTGAAATTTTACGCTCTCGGTGGATTAGAAGAAGTGGGACGCAATATGTCAGTGTTTGAATATGAAGATGACATCATAATTTTTGATGCCGGTTTTCAATTTCCGGAAGAAGATACTCCGGGAATAGATTATATTATACCGAATATAGAATGTCTTGAACCGAAAAAAGAAAAAATAAAAGCGTTGATTATCACTCACGCCCATTACGATCATATCGGAGCGATTCCTCATATTATGCAAAAATTGGGAAATCCGGTTATTTATACCACCGCGCTCGCTAAAGAAATAATTCAAAAGCGGCAAGGAGATTTTCCTAATTCGCCTAAACTTGTATTTGAAATAATTAAAAACCGCGATAAAATTAAAATTTCTGAAAATATCACGGTTGATTTTTTTGGAGTTATTCATAATATACCGGACACGGTAAGCGCTCTTATTAGAACACCGGTCGGCAATTTTATTTATTCAACGGATGTGAAATTTGATTATGATGAAAAAGGCAATCCCTTGGGATTGGAAGAATTTGAATGGGCAGCCAGAGACGGCATTCACACTCTTTTTTTAGAAAGCACAAGAGCCGAATCAATAGGGCAATCAGTTCCAGAAAAAACAGTTGAAAAAAATATTGAGGATATATTTAAAAAAGTAAAAGGGAGATTGATAATAGGAACTTTCGCCTCTATGCTGACTCGTCTTGCCGAAATAATAAAAATAGCTGAAAAATATGATCGAAGAATTTTTGTTTCCGGATTATCAATGAAAACAAATCTTCAAATCGCGCAAAATTTGGGATATATAAAAATAAAAAAAGGAACAATAATTCCTATTGATGAAATACGTAAATATAAAGATGAAAAGATTTTAGTTTTATCAACTGGAGCGCAAGGAGAGCCCAACGCCAGTTTAATGAAAATAGCTAACGGTGAACATAAGCATATTCAGATAAAAGCCGGCGACACCATTTTATTTTCTTCATCCGTGATTCCCGGCAATGAAAGAGCAATTCAGGTTTTAAAAGATAATCTTTGTCGGCAAGGAGCTAAAATTTATCATTCTCAATTGATTGATTTTCATGCTAGCGGTCACGCCACTGGTGATGAATTAAAACAAGTAATAAAAATAATAAAACCTAAATTTTATTTTCCCATTCACGGTCATTATTTTATGAGAGCTGTTAATGCCGAATTGGCGCGAGAAGTTGGAGTACCGGAAAAAAATGTTATTTTGGTTGATAGCGGGCAAGTTGTAGAGTTTTATAAAAATGAAACAAAAATTTCCGAAGAGGTTGTTCCGACTTATTATGTGATGGTTGACGGTTTAGGCGTTGGCGATGTTGAAGAAGTGGTGATGCGCGATCGCCGAGCTTTATCTCAAGAAGGAATGGTGGTAATTATCGCCACTTTGGACCGCAGTACCGGCCGATTTCTTAAAAATCCGGACATTATTTCCCGCGGTTTTATTTATCTCCGCGAGCATAAAGAATTAGTTGAGGATTTAAGAAAACGCATTAAGGGCTTGATTACCAGAATTCCCAGAAATCAGCAAATTGATCCGGATTATATGAAAGGCTTAATTCGCGATCAGGTCGGTTTATTTTTGTATAATAAAACCAAGCGAAGGCCGATGGTTTTGCCGGTGGTAATAGAAGTATGAAACCAATTTTAATTTCCGGTATTCAGCCGACGGGAAAACTTCATATTGGGAATTATTTAGGTGCTTTGAAAAATTTTGTTGATTTACAGAATTCCGGTAAATATCAATGCTATTTTTTTATTGCCGATTTGCATTCTTTGACTGAAGATTTTAATCCCAAAGAAAAACCGATTCAAGTTTTTGATTTAGCTCTTAATTATTTGGCCGCAGGCATTGATCCTATAAAATCAACGGTTTTTTTACAATC
>JBBUCW010000022.1:0-752 GCA_038057615.1 Patescibacteria group bacterium | reverse complement strand
TAGCGAATTGATGTGGATTTTAAATACGATTACGCCGATGGGCGAGTTAACGCGGATGACACAATTTAAAAATAAAGCAAAAACACTTCCAAAAATTAAAACTTCTTACGGCGAAATGTATGCTGATAAAGGAAGTTTAATTTTTGACGAAGATTCAACGGTAATCGCAAATATCGGGCTTTTTGATTATCCGGTGCTTCAGGCGGCGGATATATTGCTTTATAACGCCCAATTTGTGCCAGTTGGCGATGATCAGCTTCAGCATTTGGAATTTGCCAGAACTTTAGCGAGAAAATTTAATAATAAATTTGGTAAAACTTTTATTGAACCAAAACCGCTTTTAACTGAAATTCCGCGATTGATGAGTTTGGACGATTCAACAAAAAAAATGTCCAAATCCCGACCGGCTGGTTGTTTATTTATGGACGATTCACCAGAAATTATTCGTGAGAAAATTAAAAAAGCAGTTACCGATTCCGGCAGTGAAATAAAATACGATTTAGAAAATAAACCGGCAATTTCTAATTTGATAGAAATTTATCAGGCAATGAGCGGAGATTCGGTAAAAAATATTGAAAAGCAGTATAAAGGCAGGGGTTACGGCGATTTTAAAAAAGATTTAACGGAAATTATAACCGCTTATCTCGCTCCTTTTCAGAAAACAAAAAAGCGATTGAAAGCCCAACCTCAAAAAATCATAAAAATCTTAGAAGCCGGCGCCGCCAAAGCCCGGATTGCCACCCAAAAAACAA
>JBBUCW010000021.1:0-9143 GCA_038057615.1 Patescibacteria group bacterium | reverse complement strand
GACAAAAGTTTCAAAGTATAGAAGTTTAAAGGTTTAAAAGATGACAAAAGTTTCAAAGTATCAAGGTATCAAAGTATTAAAGTATCAAAGTTTTAAAGTTTAAACTTTTAAGCTATTAAACTTTTAAACTTTAAAATACATATGTCTTCTGTAAAATCATTCGAAGATTTGTTTGTTTGGCAAAAAGCGCGCGAATTGGTAAATTTAGTTTATAATTATGCCAAAAAACAAGAATTCAGCCGCGATTATGGATTAATTGACCAAATCAGACGAGCATCTGTTTCTGTGATGTCAAATATCGCTGAAGGATTTGAGCGAGGCGGCAAAGAAGAAATTATTTATTTTCTTTATGTTGCGAAAGCTTCTTGTGGTGAAACACGAGCTCAATTTTATGTGGCGTTTGATCAAAAATATATTAATGAAAAAGAATTCAAAATAGGTGTTGAATTGACAAAATATGTATCGGCGTTAATTTCAAAATTTATTGAAAGTTTAAAGGTTTCAACGCATAAAGGTTTAAAATTTAAAAAACCAATTAACGAAAAACAAGAAGAATTAGATGAATTGATTAAAAGTTATTTACCCTCAAATCATCCGAGTTTAAATAATTAAAGTATCAAAGTTTAAACTTTTAAACTATTAAACTTTTAAACTTTTGTGTATTTATGCAGTTCCAAACTCCCCAATTTATTGATGTTGAAAATAAAATCGTCGGGCCTTTAAGTTTGAGGCAGTTTTTGTATTTGGCGGCGGCGGGCGGCGCCAGTTTTATTTTTTATTTTATTTTGGCCGGTTGGCTGTGGCTTATGCTTACCGCTATTTTAGGGGCGGTTGCCATTGCTTTGGCTTTTATTAAATATAACGGTCAGCCGCTGCAGAAAATTATTTTGGCGGCTTTTGGTTTTTTTTGGAAACCGAAACTTTATCTCTGGCAGAGAATACAAGAGGAAAAAACTATTTTAATAGAAGAAAAAAGAAAAACCCTCCGCGATTATTTTTCCGATATGCCTTTGGTTAAAAAATTAATGGTTGATTTAGCGACGACTAAAAATCCCATTCCCAAAAGAGAAAAAGGACTAAAAACGCCATTTTTCGGCAAACAAGTGAAAGAAGGTTTTCAAATAATCAGGAAAATTACTGGAGAAAAAGAAATTGCGAAAAGGGTGGATTACAGGTAAAATATATTTATGCCAAAACAAGAAAGCGTTGCAACTCAACAATTTGTGGACATTGAGGAAATTAAGAATGGAACGGTTATTTTAAAAGGCGGCGGATTGCGCCGGGTTTTGATGGTGTCTGGAATTAATTTTGAATTGAAATCGGAAGAAGAGCAGAATATCATCACTTCCACTTACCAGAATTTTTTGAACGGTTTGAATTTTTCTCTTCAGATTATTATTCATTCCCGAAAGATGAATATTGAAGGTTATCTGGAAAAAATGAAAGAACGGCAAGAAAATGAGCCTAATGAATTGATAAAAAATCAAATATCCGAATACTCGGAATTTGTTAAGTCTTTTGTGGAGATGAACGCGGTGATGGCAAAAACTTTTTTTTGCGTGGTACCTTATGATTCAATTCAAGTTTCGGGAGTCGGCGGCAGTTTAATCGATTCTTTGAAATTTTGGGAAAAACCAAAAAATAATAATAAAAAGAAAGAGGAAGTTTTTGATCAGAAAATTAACCAGCTTAATCAAAGAGCGGATCAGGTGATAAGCGGATTAAGCCAGATCGGCTTAAGAGTGGTGGCTTTAAATGATGAAGAATTGGTTGAATTGTTTTATAATTTATATAATCCAGCGACAGTGGAAAGGAAAGAAATACAAATTGCTAAACAGACGCAAAACTAAAATGCTGAACAGATGTAAAATATTCCGCGTGAGTTCCGCGTAAAGTTCCGCGTCAGTTCCGCGACTATACTATGAATATAAAAATTCCCCAACCATACGAAGCGGGCGAAAAAGATATCAAAAATGTCATCGCGCCGGCGGGCGTTGAAATTAGTCCTAATTATTTGAAACTTGGCGATAAATTTGTTAAGTCGCTTTTTGTTTTTACTTACCCCCGATTTTTGTCCAGCGGCTGGTTTAATCAAATTATCAATCTGCCGAATCTTTTGGATATTTCAATTTTTGTTCATCCCGTTGATACTGTAATGGCTTTAAGAAATTTCAGAAAAAAAACCGCTCAAATTGAAGCTCAACTCATGGAAAGACAGGAAAAAGGATTGGTGAGAGATCCGGTTTTGGAAACCGCTTCTCAAGATATTGAAGAGCTAAGAGATCAGCTTCAGCAGGGCCGGGAAAAATTATTCAATGTCGGCGTTTATATCGCCCTTTACGCCGATTCTTTGGAAAAATTAAATGACTTGGAAGAGAAAGTTAATTCTATGCTTGAAGCCCAATTGATTTATGTTAAACCGGCGGTTTTTCAGCAATTGGAAGGTTTTTGTTCAACTTTGCCGCTTAACACGGATAAGCTTTTAATCCACACTTCCCTTAATTCCGCTCCGGTTTCTTCAATATTTCCTTTTGTTTCAGTTGAATTGACTTCTGACGAAGGAGCATTATACGGCATCAATCGCCATAATAATTCTTTAATTATTTTTGACCGATTTTCTTTGGAAAACGCCAATATGGTTATTTTTGCCAAATCGGGTTCAGGTAAAAGTTTTACCAGCAAACTGGAAGTTCTTCGTTCAATGATGATGGGAGTCGATGTTTTGATTATTGATCCAGAAAATGAATATCAAAAATTGGCGGAATCGGTCGGCGGCAGTATTTTTAAAATTTCTTTGACTTCGGAAAATCAAATCAATCCTTTTGACATTCCGATTGTTCCAAAGGGCGAGGACCCGGCCGATGTTTTTAAATCACATATTCTAAATATTGCCGGCCTTATAAAATTAATGCTTGGTTCAATCACGCCGGAGGAGGATGCGTTTTTGGACAGAGCCATTACCGCCGCTTATGAATCTCGCGATATTACGCCGGATAGAAAAGATTTTACCGATATTGAACCGCCTTTATTGGAGGATTTGCAGACTATTTTAGAAAATATGGAAGGCGGTAAAAATATGGCCAGCCGTCTTGAAAAATATACCAAAGGAAGTTATTCCGGTTTTGTCAATAAGCAAACCAACATTGACGTTAAAAATCGCCTGATTGTTTTTTCAGTGCGGGATTTGGAAGAGCAGTTGCGTCCGATTGCGATGTATATAGTGCTTAATTTTATTTGGAATATTATTCGCGCCGATATCAAGAAGCGGATTATGATAGTTGATGAGGCTTGGTGGTTAATGAAGTATCCCGAAAGCGCCGCTTTTCTTTTTTCTCTCGCCAAGCGTTGCCGAAAATATTATTTGGGTTTGACGACCATCACTCAAAATGTCGAAGATTTTATGGAATCGCCGTATGGCCGGCCGATTGTAGCCAACTCAGCGCTTCAGCTTTTATTAAAACAGGCGCCGTCTAGCATAGATACTTTAACTAAAACTTTTAATCTTTCGGAAACAGAAAGGCAATTACTTTTGGAAGCCGAAGTCGGCGAAGGAATATTTTTCGCCGGGATGAAACATGTGGCAATTCAAATTATTGCTTCTTACTTTGAAAATAAAATTATTACGACTAATCCGGAAGAGTTATTGGAGATGAGTAAAGAGTAATCGCTAATAATGCGAATTTTTGGCAAATAATGCGAATGGAAATTGACGCTTTATTAGTAGTATCAAAGTTAGGTTATTCGCATGCGAAACAAATATTAACTTATATCAGAATAGCAAATAAGGACGGTGTAAAATATCGCTACATATTAAATTCTCAAATTTAAACTATTCGCATTATTTTGAATTTAAATTGGCATTATTCGCGATTACTCTATGGAAGAACAAAAAAAAATTTCATTGCCGGAAATAATTATAATGGTGATGTTAGTTGGCAGTGTGGATATTTTTGGAATAATAGCCGGGTTCGCCTTCGCCGTTCCTGTTATTGGACAAATTTTAATAATCGCCAGTTTTTTTATCAGTTTAATTACTTGGCTTATTGTTCAATTTTGGCTTATAATGAAAAAAGTTAATGGAATTCAGCAGTTGTGGTATGCTGGTGGAAGTTTGTTTGATATTGTTTCCGGAGGAGCGCTGCCAATTCAATCGCCATCATTATGGTTAACGCTTTATTTAGCCAATAAAGATGATAGCGGGATAATGGGAAAGCTAACTGGCAAATTGGCAAAATTAACAAAAAAATAATTTAATGAATAGATTTTTAAATAATTTAAAATTTTTTGTATTTCTGCTTTCTATTTTTTATTTTCTGCTTTCTATTTTTAATTTTGCGAATGCTCAAACAGCAACGCCTCAATTTTTAGTTTCCTGGCAGGCAAAAACCTACACGCCGTCTTGGTATCAGGGCAAAGTTTTTCCGACTAAAGGCGCTTTAATAGAAGTTAGTTTTGAATTAATTGATAACGGTAAAATTGCCGATTTGTCCAAAGAAAAAATTCGCTGGTATGTTAATGATAAATTGGAAAGAAACGAAGAAAGCGGTTTGGGATTAAAAAATATTAATTTTTCAACGCGCGATTATCCGGGACAGATAACAGAAGTCAGAATAGAAATTTTTCATTACAAAGACGGAGATGTCATAGGAAAAATTATTGAAATTCCTTCGGTTAAGCCGGAGCTTGTTATTGATTTTCCTTATTCGGATAATAAAATAGGTATTGGCTCATCTATTTTCAGGGCGTTTCCATTTTTCTTTGATGTTAAAAATTTGGATAGTCTTTCGGTTGAATGGTCGGCGATGGGCCAGCGATCCGAAGGTTCGGGGAATCCTTGGCAGTTAAATTTAAACATTGACCAAAGAGCGCCGAAAGAAACAGAAATCGGCGTTTCGGTTTCGGTGAAAAATATTTTAAAAGAATTGGAATTCGCGGGTAAAAGTGTTCAATTACAAATTAAGTAATGTAATGCTAATATACTAATTCATGCGAATTATACTAATGGATACGAATAAAATTTATTAGTATTTATTTGTATCATTAGTATGCATTCGTAATATTGGCATCACATTAAGCGAAGCGATGAACAAATTTCAAAAAATTTCAATAAGTTTCTTTTTAATGGTTTTTTTGTTTTTTGCTTTCAGTTTTTTGTTTTTTAATAATAAAGTTTTGGCGGCGGAGGAGGCAAAAATCGATCTTTCCTGCGCGACGAATCCAAACGCTTATCCTTGGTGTAAAGATATTGATCCAAAAAAACCCTTTAGTTCTCTTGTTAATAATTTTTACAACATCGCTCTTGGTTTGGGCGCGGCTTCGGCTTTCGGGGTTTTAATTTACGGCGCGATTTTATGGACAATGTCCGGCGCCGTTACTTCTAAACAAGACGCGATGGAATGGATTTCCGGCGCCATTTGGGGATTAGTTCTTTTATTAGGCGCTTATATTATTCTTTACACAATTAATCCGCAGTTGGTTAAATTAAATGAGCCGATTTTAGAAAAGATAGAGATACCAACACAAACACAACCGACATCTGGATTTAGTAAAGGTGTGAATACTCTAACTCAAGTTTTAAGTGGCGAGCCATATGACACACAAGAAGAATGTTCATCGGCGAGCAAACAATATGGAGACAGAGTTATTGGCGCAGATCTTTCTGGCGATGGAAAAAAATGCACAATTATATATTGCAAAATAGAAACAAAGTTTGTTCAAGGGAAGGGTTGTGTTCCCGCAAAATAATTAATTAAAATAAGTTATTATTGGCAATCATTAAATTAATGAAAAAAACAATAATCATCATCAGCGTTGTTTTGGGAATTATTGCCATGTTGATTGGCATTTATTTCGCTTGGAAAAAATCAAGAGAGTTTTTAGCGCCGCCGGTTATTAATAGACAACCGACAACCGATAACCAACAACTTCCGATTTCAACAGAAAAGAAGTTAAAAATTTTAAGCGACCAGCCGATTTTTGATTATTGGGTTTATCAGCCGGATTTTGTCATTGTTGCCACTACTACTAAGTCTGTCGCTATTAAATCTGCCACCTCAACCGCCGGCGCTATCCCAAAGGATAGCAGACAAATATTTTATCTTAATCAGGACGGCAAAATTTTTTCCGTTAAAGACGGAGAAGACGAAGCCATCACGCCGGAGCCGATTGAGAATATCCGGAAAATTAAATCTTCTTCCAATGGAAAATTAGCGCTGATTGAATTTGGTTCTTCGGCAAATTCAGGGCAGGCGCCGCAATTTTTGATTTTTAACAGCGAAACAAAGGTTAGGGAATTTTTGCCGAAAAATATTACCGCCGCGGCTTTTTCGCCGGACGCCAAGAAAATAGTTTATCTTCAAAAACAAGGCGGTTTTGGAACCGCGAGCGACTTAATTATTAAAGAATTATCCGGCGTTAAACCAAAATCTTTAAAAATTTTATCTTTCAATCAAAAAGATTTTGATTTGGAATGGATTTTACCGGAAACCGTTATTTTAACGCCTAAGCCGTCCGCTTTTTCATCGGTTTCAGCTTGGAGCGTTGACATTTCCGCCAAAGGCGGATCCGCCTCAGGCGGAAAAAATAAAACTTTTAAGTCGCTATCATTGATTGATTCAAACGGTTTAATGATAAATTGGTCTATTGACGGCAGAATTGACAGTAAGTTGGGTCTACAATTTAATGTTGGAGAGGAAGAAAGAGGGGAAAGAAAAGGGTTTTTGGCTTTAGTCAATGAAAAAGGAGAGACGAAGGCGAATTTGGATTTTCTGACTTTGCCGAATAAATGTTTTTTTTCCGAGCCGAAAATTTATTGCGCTATTCCCTTGGAAATTCCAAAGGATATAATTTTGCCCGACGACTATCTTAAAAAAGCGGTTTATTTTAAGGATTTTTTGTATCAAATTGATATTGGCAAAAATTCGTTTTCGGAAATTTTTAACGCGGTTGAACTAGTGATTGACGCTATTCGCCTTTCCATATCCGACAATCAACTTTTATTCATAAATAGATATGATAATAGACTTTACAGTCTGGAATTATAATGAATTATTACTGGCAAAAATTTCTTTTATACGCGCGATTGCCGGAAATGCGTTTGTTTTGGTTTTTTTTACCGTTTTTAATAGTTCTTCTGACTATTAATATTTTTTATTTGCCCCAGCTTTTGATTTTTGTCACCTTAGGGATTTTTTTGGTTTTGGGAGCGATTATTTTTATAAACAATCTTCGTTTGGCGCGTTCGAATTTAGAGGTTAAAATTGAACGAAACGAATTAAAAAGCATTATTATTAATCTTCGAGACGGCGTTATCGCTTACGACCCGAATTTCAAAATTTTAATTTTTAATCGGGCGGCGGAAGAAATTTTTAATCTTAAAACCTCTGAAATTGTCGGTCAGTATCTTAATTTAGAGAAGGCGCGGGAACCGCATTTAAAATTATTAAGCCAGGCGATTTTTCCTTCTTTGGCGCCGTTGGTTATTAGAAGATCCGATCCCGGCGTTTATCCTCAAATCGTTGATTTGTCTTTTGATGAACCGAAAATTGAATTGCGGGTATCAACGGATAAAATTATTGATTCAAACGATCAACTTTTGGGTTTTGTGAAATTAGTTCATGATCGGACGCGAGAAATTGAATTAATGCGTTCAAAAACAGAGTTTATTGCCATTGCTTCTCATCAATTGCGAACGCCGCTTACGGGCATTAACTGGGCGCTTGAGTCTTTATTAAAAGAATCTTTAACTGTTGATCAGAAGGAGCTGGTAAATACCGCTTTTCAAGCGGTAACCATTCTTTCAAAAACCGTCAATGATTTATTGGATGTTTCTAAAATAGAAGACGGCAAATTCGGTTATCAATTTGAAGATGTCAATATTATTGATTTTATGGAAGAGGCGATTGTTGGCGTTCAGGATTTAGCCAAGCAATCGGAAATTAAATTTTATTTTAAAAAACCGGACGATCCATCAATTATTGTTTCTATTGATCTTCAAAAAATAGGAATAGTTTTGTCTAATTTATTTGATAATGCCATTAGATATAATGTGGCAAATGGTCAGGTGATGGTGGCGGTTGAGCGGATAAAAGACGAGCCTTATATTCAAATCAGCGTTAAAGACACCGGGGTCGGCGTTCCGGCGGAACAAATGAATAAATTGTTTACTAAATTTTTCCGAGCGGATAACGCGGTAAAATTTGCCACTCAAGGTTCGGGTTTAGGACTTTATATTATTAAAAATATTATTAAACGCCACGGCGGTAAAATTTGGACGGAATCGGAAATTAATCGCGGCTCAACCTTTTATTTCACTTTGCCTACGGATTCTAAATTAATACCGCCAAAGGAGATTGTGTATGAGGAGGAATGATTAGCAAATGAAAATAATATTATGGGCATTAATAATTATTGTTTTGTCAGGGCTGGCCTATTTTGGTTTAAGAGAAGAAAGGACTTTTAGTTTTATTTTTGGCAATGATAGCTTTAAATCGTTTTCATCCGCGTCAAAGACGGATCAGCCTATGGCTGGAAAAATTTCTATTGAAAATTTAGGCGTTAAAGTTAAAGAAAATTTAAGCGAAGCGATGAATAAAAGCAAGTTTTTTGTCGTAAAAATAATTAAAGAAACTGAAGAAAAGATTAAGGAAAAAACAAAAGAAAAAACTTTTGAAATTGTTCAGGAGGGCTTAAAAAGCGCGGAAGACGCGGCCGGAAATATTTTGGGTGTTGATTTGGGTAAAATTAATTCGGAACAGGTTATCAATCAAAATTCGTCAAACGATTTTTTCTCTTATTTAATAAAAATTAATACTCCGCTTTCTTTTATCATTAAAAATCCTTTTAGTTCGGCTGACGCGAAAAATATAAATTATCAAATTGACTGGGGTGATGGGGAAAAAGATATTGGCGAGTTGAAAGCGGAAAAAAATACCACAGTCGTTCATTCTTGGAATAAAGAAAAGGAATATCTTATTAAATTTAAAATCACAACAGTTGAGTCGGGAGAATTTGATTATCAAATAAAAATTTTAGTAACAAAATAGACCTACTGCATAATAATTTTCGTAGCGAAATTTCATAATTTTGAGCGAGGCGAAGTAAAAATTTTTCAATTAAATATAGCATATTATTGAAAAATTTTT
>JBBUCW010000020.1:0-3340 GCA_038057615.1 Patescibacteria group bacterium | reverse complement strand
TTGAAATTATCAATATTGGTTAAATCATTTTCACTAAAAACCGGCGCGAATTGCTTGACTAAAAATTCCGCGTCCGAAGCGCCGACTCTAAAAGAAATAATTGAACCAACATTGCCGAAAACCGCGTCGCGAATTTTTTCCGTTAATTGAGCGATAAATTGATGAGCCATTATTAGACTAAGCCGATATTTTCGGGCTTCAGATAAAATCGTGGAGATTGAATCGGTGGTGAAATTTTGAAACTCGTCAATATAAAGATTGAAATCTCGGCGCTGGTCTTCCGGCGTATCAACTCGCGACAACGCCGCCATTAAAATTTTTCCGGTAATAATCATTCCTAATAAATTGGCATTGATATCTCCTATTTTTCCTTTTGACAGATTAACCAATAAAATTTTTCCCTCGTCCATCACTTGGCGAAAATCAAAAGCGGATTTTGTCTGGCTGATAATCGGCCTGACATAATCGTTGGAAATGAAATTATTAAATTTAGAAGTGATATAAGGCGCCATATTCGCCAAGGAATGCTCGCCTGTGGCTTTAGCGGCTTCTTTTTCCCAAAAATCAATGACTACCGAATTTTTTCCGCCATAGGCGGATCCGCCTCGGGCGGAAATCCGTGATAATTTTTCCGCCCGAAATTCATTGTCCGTGAAAACTTTCGGAATATCCATTAAAGTCGCCGGTTCATTGAGCGCGTCTTCCATCAATAATAAAATCGCGTTTTTGGTATATTGTTCAAACATCGGCCCGCCAACGGTTTTCATATCGTAAAGTTTGTCCAAGATATTAAACATTTCATTGACGATAAAAGTTTTTTCTTCCGGTTTATTAAAATCATATTCCAGCATATTCATTCCCAACGACCGCTGAATATCCGAGGGGTCAAAAACAATCACATCGTCAACGCGCTCTTTGGGAATTACGCCCAAAATTTTTTCAATCAAGTCGCCGTGGGGGTCAATAATAGCAACGCCTTTGCCATTTTTAATATCATCAATCACCATATTGGTCATTAGAGTTGATTTACCGGTGCCGGTTTGACCGATAATGTAAATATGCCGCCGGCGATCGTCTTCAGTGAGATAAACCGGTTTGCGTTCGCCGCGAAAAGAAGTTTCGCCGATTAAAATTCCGGCTTTTGGCAAATTCGCCGGACCAGTTGCTTCTTTGGATTTCAACCATTTTATTTTTGGAATTTCCGTTGATGAAGACGGCAAATGAAACATTGAAGCTATTTCTTCCGTGTTCAATATCATCGCTTGGCTATCGTCAAATTCGCGAAAAGAAAATTGATAAATAAGATTTTTAAGATTTCGGGGTTTGATAATTTTAAATTCATTCCGCCGCGGCGCGTCAAATTGAGAAAAACCGCCGGCAAGACTTTCTAAAATAATGTCCGCTTGATATTGATTGGTCGCGGAAACCATTATTCTTAAATTAACCGACAAAAGCGGTTTGGAAATTTTTAATTCCAAAGCCTTAATTGATTCGTCATCAATCACTTTCTCCGATTTTTCTTTTTCATTATTTTCGGGGCTGATAGCTTTTTTAATGTCTTTAAATCTTATCGCGCCGGAACTAAGAATATCTTCAAGTTTTATTCCTTTTTTAAGATTATAAATTATTTTTAAAATTGATTTTTTTACCGATGCCGGCGCCGGTTTAACCAATAATTGAATTCCCGCGCCTTCGCCAATTTCATTAATTTTTGAAAGTCCGCTTAAAATTGGGGCAAAAGTGTCAATATTCGCTTCAATATAAGAACGAATCGGCAAGGCGTAAGATAATTTTTGTTTAAGATAAATTCCGGAATTTACGCCCGAAGAATTAAAAATATTATAATCGTCAATCGGCTCAATAGACACCTCTTTCCATAAACCTTCAATTTGCCGGCTGACAAATTCAATTGATTCTCTCGGCACAGCCGCGTAAAAATGAATTTCCTCGCCGATATAATGAACCGCCGATTCAAAAACAAATGGAGATTTAAGGCCGGCCAAAATTCCAAATAGTTGAGCCGAAAGATTAATTTCGTCTTTCCATTCCGAAGCTGAACCGCCTTCGGTTGAGAAATCTTTTGGCTGTTTTTGTCGCAAACGAATTAAAAGAAGTTTTAAATTAAGAACTTGCGCTAATCGTTTTTGGCGAATAATTTTAAAAATAAAAAAAGAGGCGGATCCGCAGACAATAATAATGAGAATAATTGTAGGGATTAAATAAAAATACATAATTTTTGCCATGGCGAGCCGAAGGCGAAGCTATCTGTTAAATCAATTTCCTTTTCTTCAATTCATCATGAAGTTTATCCGTCAAGGCGTCGTGAAAAGCGTCCAAAATAAACGGGCTGGCGCGAAGGGCGCGTTTAATAACTTTTCCGATTCCTTGATGAAAAGTTAAATCAATCAGCTGTTCTACTTGTAATTTTGTTTCCGCCGGCAAATCTTTTAAATAATTCGGTAAAACTTGACTGCCCGCAGTCGATTGCTGATTGCTGATTGCTGATTGCTGATTTATCGGCGCTTGCCTTATCATCGGCTCAAGAGATTTTTTAACTAATTCCCGATCCGATAAATTTTTATGCTCTAATAAATTCCGTTTTTCGGCGATTTCCTTACTCAATCTCTCAATATCAGCTTCTAAAATATTATGTTCAAAATTTTGGTCCATAATTAATATATGGTAAATTAGGGGCAAATTTATTTTTTAATTTTTTTCATTTCCTTATTTTTAAGGAAATTGTTTTTAGAAACAACTGGTCGGCCGATTTTTCTTTCAATTTGTTTTCGGGCCGTTCCGGCAATCTGTCCGCCGATCCGGGCATCGTCTTTTAATCTCGGCACTCCACGAGAATCTTTGGTACGGTGAATTTCAGTTGTCGTTTTTTCGCCGAGCATTGTCAAAATTAATTCAAAATCATCCATATGGTCGCGAAGATTTTCTCGTTTCAGCCCTTTAATTTTCTTATATTCAGAAGGCGCGATGCCAAAAGTTGCTTGGGAAATTTCGGCGGTTAAAATTTCATAATCTTTTTGCTCTTGAGCGCCGCGATTTTGCCATTCGTTAGTTAGTTCTTCGCGTATTGCGATTCCGCGCATTCGTTTTTCAATCCAATCCTTCGAATAACCTTTGAGTTTGTAGAGTAATTTTGTGCGTTTAGTTGCTAGTTCAGGATTTTCTATTTCCTGCACCCGCTCATAACCGACTTTAGCCAGCCAACGTTTAAGCGGTTCGGCTTTAGGCGATGGAATTGACTGAATTATACGGAACATTCCTTCGGTATTAGCGCAGTCGGTTTCGCGCATTTTGCCGTCTGGCGCCTCCAATTTCAACTCGTGAC
>JBBUCW010000019.1:15589-18532 GCA_038057615.1 Patescibacteria group bacterium | reverse complement strand
GCAAAAATTGCGGCATTTGCCGAATATCCGGAAAATTTCTTTATTTGAAACGGCGAATTATTTTAATATCAAACAAGAAAAACCTCATTCGGCGCTTGACGACGCCATGACCACTTACAAAGTTTTTTTAAAACTTAATTCATTATGAAAAAAATCATTGTTTTGTATCATAAAAATTGTTTTGACGGTTTTGGCGGCGCTTGGGCGGCGTGGAAAAAATTCGGCAGTCAAGCTGAATATATCGGAATGAAACACGGTAATACATTGCCGTCCGCTGTTTTAAAAAATAAAATAATTTATTTTATTGATTTTGTTTTTCCTTTGGCGTTAATGAAAAAAATTATCAAGAAAGCGGAAAAAGTTGTCATTATTGACCATCATATTACCGCTAAAGAAAATGTAGAACTTGTTGACGATTATCTTTTTGACATTAATCATTCCGGCGCGGTTTTGGCCTGGAAATATTTTCATCCGAAGAAAGCCATTCCCAGACTTTTGCTTCATATTGAAGATTTGGATATTTGGAAATGGAAATTGCCGGCCACCGCGGAAATAATTTCTTTTCTTTCTCTTTATGATTTTGATTTTTCCGTTTGGAGTCGGATGGTTGAAAAAATCGGTAAAAACGAAGAAAGAAAAAAAATTGTTCGGGATGGTAAAATAATGATAAAATACCGCGATTCAATTGTTAAAAAAATAGTGAAAGAGGCGGAAGAGATTCATTTTGAAGGGAGAAATATTTTTGCCGTTAATTCTTCCGATCGCACGCTCGTTTCTTATGTTGGCAATGAGCTGGCGAAAAAACATCCGCCTTTTTCCGTTAGTTGGTTTAGCCGGAGCGGGAAACTTTTTGTTTCTCTGCGGTCGGTGAAAGGATTTGATGTTTCAAAAATTGCCAAGAAATACGGCGGCGGCGGGCATAAAGCGGCGGCCGGATTTTGTTTAGATTTAAAAGCAAATTTTCCATGGAAAATAACAAAATAATTATTTATATTGACGGCGGAGCGAGAAATAATCCGGGACCGGCGGCTATCGGCGTTGTCATAGAGAGCGCGGATTTAAAAAAGGAGTATAGTAAATTTTTAGGAACGGCTACTAATAACGAAGCCGAGTATCAGGCGGCGATTTTTGCTTTAAAAAAAATAAAACATCTTATCGGCGGAGAAAAAAGCGAAAAAGCCGAGATTGAAATAAAATCGGACAGCGAGCTTTTAGTCAAACAAGTCAACGGACAATATAAAATCAAAGAAAAAAGTTTAATTCCGTTTTTTATTGAAATTTGGAATCTTAAGCAAGATTTCGCGGGAGTGAAATTTACTCATATTCCCAGAGAAGAAAATAAACGCGCCGATTCATTAGTTAATAGCGAGTTGAATTCGCAAGTTGGTTTGTTTTAATTTTTTTATATATGTCTGTCTGCCGGAAAGCAGATATTTAAAGATATTTTTAATAAGGAAGTGAACCAGGGGGATGTGAGGTTTAAGTTTTAAATTAGGCAAGTCATAAGCCGGATTCTGTTCCGCCTCCGCCTCCGCCGGTTGGCGGATGGCGGATGGCGGATAACGATAATTTATCTGAGCCTTTGATTACTCGCAGGCTTATGCGGCACTCCCAGTCGTAGTTTCTTGCAAAACTACGGCGGGGCTCGGCCTTGCACCCAATAAGGATTTAGCCGTTTCACCCTTCGACTTTGTTTAGAGCAAGCCCTAAACTATTTCGAAGATTCGCCCCGACCAAGGTCGGGGCGCCTCGCGCCTTTCGGCGCTTGGCGTCTCTGTTCGCACCTCTAGGATTATTCCCGACGGCTGTTAGCCGCTATTTTTTTATCCCTCCCCAGTTTCGTAAGAAACTGGGGAGGGAGGGTGTCCGGACTTTCCTCCCAGCCGTAGTTTTTTATTCAAATCTTGTGGAATAACAGATTTCTAAAAATTATTGGGAAATGCTTTATAACAGAACTTAAGTACAAAACTACGGCTGGGCTATCGCTTGACTTGCCAATTTTTAGTATAATACATTATAATTAATAAAAGAATATAAAGGGTCGGTTTGTTAATTTTTTAAAAAATATAGCTATGTCAAAATTAAATAAAATTTTATTAGCAATTGTTGTTATTTTGTTAGTTGCTTTGGGAGCTATTATTTATTGGCAGAGAGGCGGTTTTGAAAAACCTTATTGGGCGGTTTATTTGAATACCGGAGATCTTTACTTCGGAAAATTAAATCGTTTTCCGAAAATGTCGCTTTCCGATGTTTGGCTCCTTCAAAGGAATCCTCAAGATACCAAAAATCCTTTAAGTTTGTCTAAATTTAAAGAAGTTTTTTGGGGACCGGAAGACAAACTTTATCTCAATGACGAAAATATTGTTTGGAAAGCTAAATTAAGAGAAGATAGCCAATTTGTCCAATCTATTAAAAATCCTCAAAATCAATCTCAAACACAAAATCAGCCGTCAGTATCGTCAACATCAACTTTACCGAATAATTAATAATTAAGTGTTAAAAGTTAATGGTCAGAAGTTAAAAGTAGGAGCCGTTACTCTTCCCGTCGTTCTTTTGATCGGCGGGTTGATAGTGGAAATTGGAATCGCTGGCGCTTTTATGGCATATTATTTGGCTCAAAGCGGTTTAGGAGTAAAATTATCAGAGGAAGCTTTGGCGGCTGGCCGCGCCGGAATTCAGGATGCTAAAATGAGAATTGTTTGGAATAAAAGTTTTAATCCCAGTCCTAATCCTTATATTTTAAACGCGGGGAATAGAACGGCTCAAATAATGGTTTGTAAGGATAAAAAAACTGTTTCTTCGGCTTGCGACACAAGTACGGGGATGATTGATAAATATGAAATTACTTCCTTGGGGAGCGCTTTGACCAAGCGTCGTCAAATTCGGGCAATTATTTCCATTAACAGTCTTACCGGCGAAGTGAAAGTGGAGTCGGAAAAAGAA
>JBBUCW010000019.1:0-15489 GCA_038057615.1 Patescibacteria group bacterium | reverse complement strand
CGATTTTTTCTTGTTAAGGGAAATAATTTCGTTTCGGCGTTTATAAAGTTGCCTGTTGGAGTTATTGAGGGAGGCAAAATTAAGGACAAAAATAATTTTAAAATCGCTCTTTCTAAACTTCATTCTCAAATTACTTTAAAATTAAAGAAAAAAATTTATATTATTTTAAGCGTTCCCGACATTAATGTTTACGCTCAAGTTTTTAATTTACCAATGATGGCGGTTGATAGTCTTAATAATGCCGCCAAATTAAATCTTCAAATGATTTCGCCGACTGATTTTTCCGGCGTCTACGCCGATTGGCAGAAAATTGGAGAAGTTGAAAATGACGGCGGTCAATTCGAAATTTTAAGCGCGTTTATTCAGCGCCAAATTGTTGATGAATTCATTGATTGTTTAAAAGAAGCGAACTTTGTCATATCGGCAATTGAATTTCCAAGTTTGGCTGTCAGCAGATTGATCTCCGGATTTTCCGTCTCCGTTTCAAATGTTGATTTTTTGTTGCGTTTAAACGCGGGAGGTTTAAGTTTTAGCCTTATTAAAAAAAATAATTTATATTTTAATCATTTTGTTCCGTGGCCGATATCGGAAGAACGGCAAATTTCCATAAATGTTCTTAAGGATTTGATTGTCAGAGAAACTCAAAAAGTTTTGAATTTTTCAAGCAAGCATTGGCCGGGAACGGTTTTTAACAATATATTGTTAATCGCGCCGGCGCTGGAAGATAAAATTTCTCAAATTATCTCGGAAAATTTTTCTCTTTCGGTTCAAAAGTTAATTTTACCGTCAAAATTAACAAGCGTGGACGGTCAATGGTCAATAATCAATGATAAACTGCCGTCATTAACTTCCGATTGGTTTGGGGTATTGGGTTCGGCTGTAAGGGGATTAATACCGCGATCTGAAGATATTATTATCAGTTTGGCCGACACCGGCACCGAAGAAGAATTTCGTCAGCACCGGATAGTCAATTTTATAAAAATTTGGAGGAATATTATTTTGACTTCATTGGTTTTTATTTTAATCGCTTTTATCGCGATAGACGCTTTTTTTATAAAAACCGTTAATTCTTTAAATAATCAATTTGCTAATTTTATTAATCAACCCCAACAAAAAGCGTTCGGCAGTTTTGAAAAAGAAGTCAAAAATTTTAATGATAAAGTAAAATTGGCGCTTCAAGCAAAAAATCAAGTTTCCGACTTTACGCCTTTTTTTGAAAAAATTAAAAATTTAACAGGCAAAGAAATTATTATTGACAGGATTTTTATCCAGTCGTCGGAATTGCCGATTTTATTTAATGCCCGGGCAATTAATGAAAAAGCTATTATTGATTTTAAAACCGCCATGGGAAACGACTCGGAATTTAAAGAAATTAATCTGCCATTATCCGGTATTACTCAATCTTCTGATGGTTTGTTTAAATTCAGTATCACCTTTAAATATAAATAAAAACAGCGATGCGAATTATACTAATAAATATGAATAAAATTATTTAAATGCAAAATCAAAAAGGAAATATTACTTTAATAATTGTCGGCATAGCCATGCTTTTAATAATTGGTGGAGGGGTGGGATATTTTATTATTGAAAAATCAATACAAAAAGAAGAACAGAAAATTGTTCAACAAAATCAGTCTAAAGAAGAGGTAAAACAAAAGCAGGAGCCACAAGTATACATTAATTATAGAGATGTTTATTATATAAATGAAACGGGAAATAAAAAAATAATAGCGCAGTCTATTAAACAGTCTAAAAATTCAGACGGTTTGGAATATGTAAAAGCGTCTTTATCGCCGAATAAAAAATTTATAATGTTAGGAGTTCTAGGATGGGAAAGCGTGAGTGTATATATCTATGACATAGATACGGGAAATATTTATAATACAAAACAATCTTCGTCAAGTTTCGGAAATTGGCTTTCCGACAGCAGATTACAAATTATTGGAGAATGCGGAATGGGAATATCTTGCGGTAAATTTGAATCAATAAATAATATTGAACCGTGGAACCTGAAAGAAATAAAAGATGAAACAGGGTTGGAAAATTTATAGGAATGATAAATATGGGTTTGAAGTAAAATATCCAAATGATTGGGACGTATCTGTGTTATATCCAAGTTGTCCTTAAATAACGAAACTGATACTAAAAGTTTTTTAAAAAATTGTGTTGAAAACTATTTTTCGCGATAATAAAATATTGAAATGAATTTCAAAAAAATTGAAAAAAAATGGCAGAAGATATGGGAAGAAGAGGGAATTTATAAAAATTACCAACGACCCAAAAAATTTTATGTTCTTGATATGTTTCCTTATCCCTCTGGAGAAGGACTTCATGTCGGCCATTCTCGGGGATATATTGCCACAGATGTAATTGCTCGTTATAAGTTAATGAATGGATATAGTGTTTTACATCCTATGGGTTGGGACGCTTTTGGTTTGCCGGCGGAAAATTACGCCCTTAAAAATAAAATTCATCCGAAAATCGCCGTTGATAAAAATATCAAGACATTTAAAAAACAGCTTGAGAAATTCGGTTTTACTTATGATTGGGAAAAAGAAATTAATACCACCGATTCAAATTATTACAAATGGACGCAGTGGATTTTTCTTCAATTATTTAAACGCGGGTTGGCTTATGAATCTTTTGAGCCGATTAATTGGTGTCCGAGCTGTAAAACAGGATTGGCAAATGAAGATTTGGAAGATGGAAAATGTGAAAGATGCGGGAGCGAGATTGAAAAAAAACCATTGAGACAATGGGTTTTAAAAATGACCGCTTACGCTGAAAAACTTTTGGACGGCTTAAGGGATTTAGATTGGCCGGAATCGATTAAAGAACAGCAAAGAAATTGGATAGGGAGGTCGGAAGGAGCAGAAATAGAATTTAGAATTAAGAATTTAGAATTAAGGTTTAAGGTTTTTACGACGCGGCTAGATACGATTTTCGGGTGCACTTATTTGGTGGTGGCGCCGGAACATGAAATTATTAAGGATTTAGAATTGAGGATTGAGAATTTAGGGGAAGTAAAAAAATATATTGATGAGACGAAGAAAAAATCCGAAATACAAAGAATGGATTTAGCGAAAGAAAAAACCGGTGTGGAATTAAAAGGCGTTAAAGCGATAAATCCTTTTTCCGCCGAAGGCGGATCCGCCTCTGGCGGAAATAATGAAGAGATTCCTATTTATGTCGCGGATTATGTTTTAGGACATTATGGCACTGGCGCGGTGATGGCAGTACCGGCGCATGATGAAAGGGATTGGGAATTTGCGAAGAAATATAATTTGCCAATTAAATGTGTAATAAAACCATATGTGTATCCAGTTAATTTAAATAAACATCCTCAATCAGACGATGAATTTTGGGGACAAAAAAATCCAGAACTTAATAAAATATTATCTGGTGAAATATTTTATAATAAAGATGGCAATCTTATTGATTCTGGTCAATTTACTGAAATGAATTTAGAAAAAGCTCGCGAAAAAATGGCGAAGTGGCTGGAAGAAAATAAATTCGGTAGCCGTAAAATAAATTATAAACTTCGCGATTGGGTTTTTTCAAGACAGCGATATTGGGGAGAACCGATTCCTATTATTAAATGCGAGAAATGCGGAAATGTGCCGGTATTGGAAAAAAATTTGCCGGTTAAATTACCGAATGTTAAATCGTACGAGCCGACCGGAACAGGGGAGTCGCCTTTAGCAAATATCAAAAAATGGGTTAATATAAAATGTCCAAAATGCGGCGGATTGGCAAAAAGAGAAACCAATACTATGCCGCAATTGTCCGGTTCTTCATGGTATTACCTCGCATATTTAATTAAAAAAAATAAAAAATACGAATGGAATAAAAAAGAAATTAAAAAATGGCTGCCGGTTAATTTGTATGTCGGCGGAGTAGAGCATGCCACTCGCCATCTTCTTTACGCGCGTTTTTGGCATAAGTTTTTATATGATATTAAAGTTGTTTCCGCTAAAGAGCCGTTTAAAAAATTGATGAATCAGGGTTTGATTTTAGCGGAAGACGGCCGAAAAATGTCAAAACGATGGGGGAATGTCGTTAATCCCGATGATATTATTAAAATTTACGGCGCTGATACTCTAAGACTTTATGAAATGTTTATGGGGCCATTTGACCAAGCGATTATGTGGAATACTGATGGAGTAAGAGGAATGCATCGTTTTTTACAGAGAGTTTATAAATTAGTTCAAAATTTCCATGCCTACAGGCAAGCGGGAAAGTTTGAAGTTGAAAGTTATAATGCAAAATTTAAAAATGACAAATTAGAAACACTTTTACATCAGACTATAAAAAAAATCACGGAAGATATTGAAAATTTTAGATTTAATACGGCTATTAGCAGTTTGATGATTTTATTTAATGAAATTGAGCATGCGAACAGCGCGCCTTCGCGCTCGCTTAGCTCGCGCTTCGGCAATGCGAACGCGCCCATGCGAATAGAATATTTTAAAACTTTTCTAAAACTTCTCTCTCCTTTTGCCCCGCATTTGTCGGAAGAGTTTTGGTCCGACCTTACGTCGGACTCCGACAACGGTCGGATCAAATATAAATCCATTCACCGCGAAAAGTGGCCAAAATATAATCCAAAATTAATTAAAGAAAAACAATTTGAATTGGTTATTCAAATTAACGGAAAATTACGCGATAAAGTTTCTGTTCCAACGGGTATTTCCCAAAAAGAAGCGGAAAAAATAGTTTTAAAACGGCAGAAAATATCTGAAGAACTTGTCGGGGAAAAAATAAAAAAAATAATTTTTGTTCAAAATAGATTAATTAATATAGTAATATGAAAAGTTTTTTAAAATTATTTATTTTTTTAAGTGTTTTTATGGGTTTTATAATTTTTGTTCAGCCGGCTGAAGCCAAAGGCGTTTTAAGCTCTTGGAATAATTTTTGGACTAAATTAGGAACGAGCAGCCTAATATCAACGCCCAAAAAATCTTCATCAACTTTATCATCGCAACAATCTTCCGTATCCGAGCCAAAAGGCGCCGTGTCAAAAACTTCAGTTTTATATCCGGAAATTTCTGACAGTCAAATTCCCGCGGGTTTCAGCCGTAAAGATCTTTCTCCTTATTTTAATAAAATATCAATTTCTTCGGCATACTCATCTTCGCAGGGCTCAACTCCTTCTCAAATAAGAATTTCATCAAATTTAAAAAAAGGAGAAATAATAGATATTACCGGTTATAAAATTAAAAGCAATCTTAAAGAGATTATTATTCCTCAAGCCGTTAATATTTATGAACCTTTGGGGTTTGCGCCTCAAGAAAATATTGTCTTATCAAATAATAATTATATAAATATTTACAGCAATACAAGTCCGCTTAATAAAAACTTGCGGCTTAATAAATGTATCGGTTATTTAGAGGATATTTATAATTTTAATCCTTCATTGCCTCAAAATTGTCCGTCGGTCCCTCGTTCAGAAATAACTTATCTTTCCGGCGATTGCCAAAATTATATTTTTTCTATAGGCAGCTGTAAATTACCCGATGTTTCTTTTTATAACGCTTTTCCCGGTACCGATCAGGGTAATGCTTGTCGGGCTTTTTTAAATACTATCAGCCATAATACTTGTTATCAAAAACATCGCTTTGATTCTGATTTTTTATCAAACGAATGGCGAGTTTGGACAAACTATAATATCTTAGATCCAAGACATGATTGGCTTTGGCTTTTTGATAAAAATGGATTATTAATGGATGAGTATATTTATTAATATTTAATAAATAATAAAGTTAAAGGTCGAGGAGGATAGCAATTATAAAAGAATATAGAATTTAGAATATAGAATTTAGGGCTTACAAATCCCTCAATCCTCAATCCTTAATTCTCAATCCTAATTTTAATGACAGATAAACTTTATAAAGTTGGAGACAAAGTTCCTCAAGCGGGCAGATATCAATGCGTAGTTTGCGGATTTATTATTGAATTTTCGCCAAAGCATATTGATAATGGCGTGGTTTTTAATTTTTGCACGCTTTGCTTTGCCGGCACCGAAAATGGACCGAAAAAACCGGATGAAGATATTTGGGAATTTATTGGTTAATATCTAACATCAATAGAACATCAAAAATATGAAGATGGATAAATTTTAGGCGCATAGCTATTTTTGTCCTAAACAAAATCCCCGCAATTGCGGGGATTTTGTTATTGGCGGTGGGGGTGAGATTTTTTCTCCTACGTCGCTTGCGCTCCTCTTCCGAAATCCGGGTTTTTCTAAAAATTAAAATAATTTAATTTTTAGAAAATACCCTTCAAATCTCACTTTCAAAATATCTTTTTATAATTCAGAAGTAAATTTCCGAATTATAAAAAGATAATGCGGTGGGGGTGAGATTTGAACTCACGATGCCCTTTCGAGCATACCACATTTCGAGTGTGGCGCCTTAAACCGGACTCAGCCACCCCACCGTTTTATTCGGGACGAATGCAACCTATTTAACCGCTCTGGCACGCTTCCATAAGGGCGATTTATAACTTTTAGTTTATAACTTTTAGTTTTTAGTTGCAAGATTTTAAAATTTTTGTTAAATTTTTATTAGTTTGTCCCGCGCCCGCAGCAAGTCGTATTATTATCGCTTTAACCGGAAAAAGCCTGCCGATTTTTTTGCAAATATGATTGAATATTCCAGATTTTTAAATAAATTCACAATGTATCGACTGATGCTTTATTTTTTATGTTTGCTTTTAAGTTTGGCTATTTTTTTAAGTATTATTGGAATTCTGCCATACCGCGCCAGTGATATTATTTTACAAGCTGTTTTTTTGGTTGGAATTTGCTGGGGCGCTAATACGCTTGCCGCGCGCTTAGTGAAAACAAAACCGAATTTTGAATCCTCAATAATTACCGCCCTGATTTTATCTTTAATTTTTGGACCGGCGCCGATTACGGAAGCTTGGAAATTTTTAATTGTGGCCGCGTTAGCCGCAATAATTTCTAAATATTTATTTGTCAAAAATCGCAGCCACATTTTTAACCCGGCCGCCTTCGGCGCGGTGGCTTCTGCTCTTATTATTGGTCAACCGGCGAGTTGGTGGATTGGCGGTATAGTTATGGCGCCAATAATTATAGCGGGCGGTGTTTTAATAATTCAAAAAATTAGGCGTTTTCATTTAGTCGGGAGTTTTTTAGCGATTTACTTTAGTCTTCTTTTTTTAGATATTTTGGCATTCGGCGGCGGTGATTTTTTCGTTATTGCCGTGTCTTTAAAAAATTTATTAATAGCTTCGCCGCTGCTGTTTTTTTTATTTGTAATGATTGTGGAACCTTTGACTTCGCCGCAGACGCTGAGACATCGCGTGTATTTTGGTTTATTAATCGCCGTTTCTTTTTTCGCGCTTCAAAAATTTATTCCTTCCGTGGAATTTTCGCTTGAACTGTCATTATTAATCGGCAATATATTGGCTCGAGTGATTGCTTCGGATTTTCGGCAAGTTTTTGTTTTGGCGCGGAAAGAAGAACCGGTTCCCGGAGCGGGCAATTTTTGGTTTGAGCCGATGCGGTCTTTTTCGTTTATACCGGGGCAGTTTCTTGAATATACTCTTCAGCATCGTCGGGCCGATGATAGGGGCGTGAGGCGTTATTTCACTATTGCTTCCGCGCCAACCGAAAAACAAATTTTACTTGCGACAAAATTTTCAAATAAAGGGAGCACTTTTAAACAGGCGCTCAAAAGTATGAATATCGGCGATGAAATTATTGCTTCCAAGGTGGCGGGCGAATTTGTATTGCCATCTGATTTTAATCAGAAAATAGTGTTTATTGCTGGCGGTATAGGTATTACGCCGTTTCGGAGTATGGTTAAATATCTGCTTGATACCGGACAGTCCCGAAATATCGTTTTATTATATGGCGCGCGGACAGCAAATGATTTTGCGTTTCGGGATATTTTTGAAGAAGCGCGCCGGCGATTTGGGATGATAAATGTATACGCGTTTTCTGATTCAACCGCCGTTTCGGAAAAGTTTAACGGCCGACAGAGTAAAATCAACGAGGCTTTAATTCGGGAAGAAGCGCCTGACTGGCGCGAGCGCGTGTTTTATGTTTCCGGACCCGAACCAATGGTTCAAAGTATGGAAAAAATTCTTGCCGGTATGGATATTCCAGCTAAGAATATTAAGAGGGATTATTTTTTCGGCTACGAAGAGTGAATTATTAATTTGATTCATTTTGGTATATAATAAAATTAAAAGACAGTAAAAAATTATTGTTGATTATTAAGTAATCAAGGTCGACCTTCGGAAATAAAATAATTATTAATTTAACAAATATATGAATAAAATTATTATTGCAATTATTGTCGTCGTAGTCGTTGCGTTGAGCGGATATTTTTTCTTGAAAGGCGCGTATCAAACAGCGGCGCCAGTTATTCAACCGCTTCCTCAATCACCTACAGAGCAAGCGCCAGTAGCAGAGAATAATAATCCAGTAGCAGAAAATAATAATGTGGTAATTTATACTGATGCCGGTTATACGCAAAATTCTTTACAGATAAAAGCCGGAGAAACGGTAATTTTCAAAAATCAGAGTTCTCGGGTAATGTGGACAGCTTCCGCGGCGCATCCTACTCATCGCGTCTATCCGACAACCGGCGGATGTATTGGCAGCACTTTTGACGCTTGTAAAGGTATTCAATTGGGAGATAGTTGGTCATTCCGTTTTGATATCAAGGGGACATGGAAATATCATGATCATTTAACTCCTGGTAATTTTGGCGCAATTATCGTTCAATAGTTAAAAATAAAATAACAAAATCCCCGCAATTGCGGGGATTTTGTTATTTGGTGCCCTCGACAGGAATCGAACCTATATTTAGAGTTTAGGAAACTCTCGTCCTATCCATTGAACGACGAGGGCGGATAGATAAATATTTTATAGCTTTTAGCCAAAACTTACAAGGAAAGTTTTATTATTGAACATTGAATTATCTTATGGTACAATTAATTTAATGAAATCAAGTTTTTATTCTTTTAAAAGTGGAGCGATAAAATTGCGAAAATCTGGAAAAACATATGGAGAAATTAAGCGCATTCTAAATATTGGTATTTCTAAAAGTACTTTGTCTTATTGGTTTAAAAATATAAATTTAACTTTAAAACAAAAACAAAATATTCAGAAAAAAATTAAAAATAATATTAAAAAAGCGCAAAAACTTTCACTTATTAAAAATAAAATAAAAAGAAATTTATATTTGAATTCAATAGATAATCGTATTTTTCATTTAAAAAAATTTATTAAAAATAAAGATGTTTCTAAAATTGCTCTATCTATGCTATATTTAGCGGAAGGACGGAAAAAAAATGCAGGGGCATTAATGTTTGGTAATTCAAATCCCGATATTATCAATTTATTTTTTTATTTATTAAGATTTTGTTATAATATTGATGAACAAAAATTTCGTTGCACTGTTCAATGCAGAGCAGATCAAGATACGCAAAAATTGGAAAAATATTGGTCTAAAATAACAAAAGTGTCATTAAAACAATTTTATAAGACGAGAATAGATCCGCGAACCATCGGAAAACCCTCTAAAAAATTTGATTATAAGGGTGTTTGTCGTATAGATTATTTTTTATCAGATATAGATATTGAATTAAAAAAAATTGCTAAAATAATATATGAGGGCTTATAGCTTAGTGGTAAAGCGCGCGCATGGCATGCGCGATATCGGGGTTCGATTCCCCGTAAGTCCACCATTTCCCGATTTATCATCTTAAAATATTAAAATATGATCAATAAAATTTTCGACAAAAATGAATTTAATTCCGGCGAAGACGAAATTGTTTCGCCTTTGACTCGCAATGCCGGCAAAAATGAATGGCTTGAAAAACGCGCCAGACGCGAAGAAGAGCAAAAAAAATTAAAACAAAAGAAAATAACAAAAAAAATATTTAAAATTGCATTGATGGTTTTAATTATTGGAGCCGGAATTGCCGGTCTTGTTTGGTATCTTGCGACAAGACCTTCATTGCCGGAAAGCGAAATTATTGCAAGATCGGGGATTCATTGGCATTCGGAAATTAAAATTTCTATTTTAGGACAAAAACAAGAAATTCCCGCTGACATTGGGATTGGCGTTGTTCATAATCCAATCCATACTCACGATAATACGGGAGCGATTCATCTAGAATTTTCCGGTTTAGTCAGAAAAGACGATACTTTATTGGGAAAGTTTTTTGAGATTTGGGGAAAAAAATTCAATAAAGATTGCATTTTTGATAAATGCAATGGGTCCGAGGGAAAAATTAAAATGCTTGTGAATGGCAATCAGAATGACGAGTTTGAAAATTATTTGATGAAAGACGGCGACAAGATTGAGATAGTCTACTATGCAAATTGATTTTGAAATTAAAAAATTTTTTAAAGGAGATGTTTTAAGCGATGAAAAAACGCTTACTGAATATAGCCGCGATGCCAGCCTTTTTTATATAACGCCTCAAGTTGTTGTTTTTCCGAAAGATGCCGATGATATTAAAAATCTTATTTCTTTTGTCGTAAAAAATAAATCAAGTAATCCGGGATTGTCGCTCACCGCTCGCGCGGCCGGCACTGATATGTCGGGGGGGCCGTTAAGCGAATCAATAATCATTGAATTCAGCAAATATTTTAATCATATAAAAGAAGTCGGTTCTAATTTCGCTGTTGCCGAATTGGGCGTATATTATCGCGATTTTTATAAAGAAACTCTTAAAAAAAACCTTTATTTGCCTTCATTTCCGGCTTCGCGCGGTCTTTGCGCTTTAGGCGGAATGATTGCCAATAACTCCGGAGGCGAGCAGTCGTTGCAATATGGCAAAACCAAAGATTATGTTGAATATCTTAAAGTGATTCTTTCAAACAGCAACGAATATATTTTCCAGAAAATAAACAAAAGCGAGCTTGATAAAAAAATAGCGCGGGCGGATTTTGAAGGAGAAATATATAAAAAAGTTTTTAAATTGCTTAGCGAGAATTATGATGAAATTCAAAAAGCCAAACCGAAAGTTTCAAAAAATTCCGCCGGTTATAATATTTTTGATGTTTGGGACGGAAAGAATTTTGATTTGACCAAACTTTTTGTCGGTTCTCAAGGAACATTGGGCATTATTACCGAAGCCAAATTAAAGCTTGTGCCTGCGGTGAAATATTCAAAATTGCTTGTGATTTTTCTCAAAGATTTAAAATTATTACCGCAAATAGTAAATGATATTTTGCCCGGTCGGCCGTTAAGTTTTGAAACTTACGATGACCATACTTTTAAATTGGCTATTAAATTTTTGCCGGAAATTATAAAAAAAATGGGCGGTGGAATTTTCTCGTTTGGTTTTAAATTCTTGCCCGAGCTTTGGATGAGCATAACCGGCGGTATACCTAAACTTATTTTAATGCCGGAATTTGCCGGAGATGACATTAAAGATATATACAATCGGATTCAAACCGCTTATGAAAAATTAAAACCGCTTGGGCTTAAAATGCGTATTACTGAAAGTTCGCAAGAAGCCGATAAATATCATATTATAAGACGCGAAAGTTTTAATCTTTTGCGCCAAAAAATTAAAGATAAACAGACCGCGCCGTTTATTGATGATTTAATAGTCGCGCCGGAAAAATTGCCGGAATTTTTGCCTGAGCTTTATAAAATTTTAGATAAATATCCTGATTTGATTTATACCATGGCGGGACATGTTGGCGACGGCAATTTTCATATTATTCCGCTTATGAATTTAAATGATCCGCTTCAAAGACAAATTATTCCGAAATTGTCCGATGAAGTTTATGACTTAGTGTTGAAATACGGCGGTTCAATCACTGCCGAGCACAATGACGGCTTGATTCGCGGTCCTTATTTAAAAAAGATGTATGGTGAAAAGATTTATAAAATTTTTCAAGAGATTAAAAATATTTTTGACCCGCAAAGTATTTTTAATCCGGGCAAAAAAATCAACGCTGATTTAAATTACGCGTTACGGCATATAAGGGCGAAATAACTTTAAATTATGAGTTTCGTAATTTAAATAAAATAAAATGGTTGAAGTAATTCCCGCCATCATCGCTAAAAATTTTAAAGAATTAAAAGAAAAAGTCGCCCAAGTTGAGCGATATTGTCATTGGGTTCAATTAGATATTATGGATGGAAAGTTCACGCCTCGTAAAACATGGAATAATCCAAAGGAATGGTCAGATTTTAAAGGTCAAGGGTCAGATGTTAATTTGGAAGTCCACTTGATGGTTAAAAATCCTTTTAAGGCGGCGGAAGCATGGTTAAAAAATGGCGCCCAAAGAATTATTTTTCATTGGGAAAGTTTAGGCAAAAAACCGGAAGAAAAATTTTGGAAAATAAAAGAAAAAGCGAAAAAAATGAAAAGAGAAATAGGGATGGCTTTGAATCCCGAGACTTCTTGGATGGAAATTGAAAAATTAATTTCTCAAATTGACATAATATTATTGATGACTGTTCATCCCGGTTTCGGCGGTCAAATTTTTTTAGAAGAAGTTTTGCCAAAAATCAAATCATTGCGTCAAAAACATCTTAATGTTAAAATTGAAGTGGATGGCGGAATAAATCCGGAGACCGGTAAAAAATGTCTTGAAGCGGGAGCGGATATTTTAGTTTCCAACAGTTATATTTTTGAAAGCAAAAATATCGCCCGGGCGATTGAAAAATTAAAAAATTTGTAATATGGCAATTTATTCTATTCACGAGTCTAAAATAAAAAAGTTAGAGGAGACGGCGAATCAAATTCGTCAAGACATTATTAAAATGTTGCTGGCGGCCGGATCCGGACATTCTGCCGGACCTCTTGGTATGGCAGATGTTTTCACCGCTTTATATTTTCATATTTTAAATCATAATCCCAAAAAACCCGATTGGCCTGACAGAGACAAGCTTATTTTGTCTAATGGTCATATTTGTCCGGTTTTATATGCTGTTTTGGCGAGAGCCGGTTATTTTCCAATTGAAGAATTAAAAACTTTGCGTAAATTTGGATCTCGGCTTCAAGGTCATCCTCATAGAGGAAGTTTGCCGGGAATAGAAAATAGCTCCGGACCGGTTGCTTATGGAGCGGGGTTGGCGGTGGGAATGGCGATCGCGGCAAAGATGGACGAAAAAAAACATCAGATTTATTGTATTGTCGGCGATGGCGAGCAAGATGAAGGAATGACTTGGGAGGCGATAAATATGGCAGGCAAATGGCGTCTTGACAATTTAACTTTTATTATGGACAGGAATAATATTCAGATTGACGGTTATACCGAAGATGTTATGCCCAAAGAACCTCTTCGTCAGAAATATGAAGCTTTTGGATGGCATGTTATTGATATTGACGGCAATAATATTCGCCAAATTGTTGAGGCCTGCCAGCAAGCCGAAGCTATTTTTGAAAAACCGGTAATGATTATAGCCCATACAATTCCCGGCAAAGGAGTTGATTTTATGGAAGGGAAGTTTAAATGGCACGGGATAACCCCTAAGCCGGAAGAAGCCAGAGAAGCGCTTCATCAATTAAGAACTTTGGGAGGTAAAATTAAATCCGAACATGAATAAATATAATCAAACTTTAGATAAAAATTTTCGCGATAAAGAAAAATTGATTCAAATTCCGACCCGTAATGGTTATGGCGAGGGTTTGGTTTTAGCCGGAAAAGAAAATCCCAATGTTTTAGTTTTATGCGCCGATTTGACTGAATCAACAAGGTCTATTGATTTTCAAAAAGAATTTCCCAAAAGATTTATTGAGTGCGGGATTGCCGAACAAAATATGATGAGTATGGCTTCGGGTCTGGCTTTGTCAGGAAAAATTCCCTTTGTTTCCACTTACGCGGTTTTTTCTCCGGGAATGAATTGGGGGCAAATCAGAGTCAATGTTTTACAAAATAACGCCAATGTAAAAATTGCCGGAGCTCATACCGGAATTTCCGTGGGACCGGACGGGATGTCGCATCAGGCTTTGGAAGATATCGCTATTTTACGTTGTCTTCCGGGAATTATAATTTTAGTTCCCTGCGATGCGATTGAAGCCAGAAAAGCCGTTTTAGCGGCGGCCAGATGTAAAGGAGCGGTTTATTTAAGATTTGCCAGAGAAAAAACTCCAGTGTTCACTTCCGAAAAAACTCCTTTTCAAATTGGCAAAGCCGAAATTTTAAAAAAGGGAAAAGATGTTACCATTATCGGTTGCGGCCCTTTACTTTATGAAGCTTTATTGGCGGCGGAAAAATTGGAAAAAAAGGGGATTGAAGCGGAAGTTATTAATAATCATACGATAAAACCCTTAGATGAAAAAACTATTTTGGCTTCAATTAAAAAAACCAAAGTCTTAGTGACAATTGAAGAACATCAGATTATGGGAGGAATGGGAAGCGCCGTGGTTGAAATGCTGGCAAAAAAATTTCCAGCGCCGGTGGAAATGATCGGCGTTCAGGACCGATTCGGTGAATCCGGCGAGCCCGAGGAATTGATGGAAAAATTCAAATTAACTCACCCTTACATTATCAAAGCCGTTGAAAAAGTTTTAAAAAGAAAATAAAATGGGTTTGCCTCAACATATCGTTTTAATTCCCGACGGTAATCGGCGTTGGGCAAAGAAAAGGGGATTACCTTCTTTTTTTGGTCATCGCCAAGGAGCTAAAACAACGGAGAAAATTTTAAAAGCCATTTTGGATTTAAAAATTCCTTGTTTTACTTTTTGGGGTTCTTCACTTGATAATATTACCAAGAGATCGGCGCCGGAAGTTAAATTTTTATTTAAAATTTTTGAGCAATATTTTAAAAAATTGGCGAAGAGCAAAGAAGTCAATCAAAATAAAATTAGCATCAATATTATCGGGCGTTGGAGAGAATTATTTCCTGAAAGCGTAAAGCAGGCGATGGCAGAAGCGGTTGAAAAAACCAAAGATTATAAAAATTATCAGCTGACATTTTTAATGGCTTACAGCGGGGTTGATGAAATGAAGTCGGCGATTCAGAAAATTACTGAATTAACCCTTCGGCAAGCTCAGGGCAAACCAAAACCCGGAACTTGGACCCTTCGGCGCGGCTCAGGGCAAGGAATCGACGAAAAATTAATTAAAAATAATCTTTGGACAAAAAATTTGCCGGCGGTTGATTTAGTTATCCGCACCGGTGGCGAGCCGCATTTGTCAGCGGGAATGATGATGTGGGACACGGCAAACAGCCAATTGTATTTTACGGAAACGCTTTATCCGGATTTTTCGGTTGAAGAATTTAAAAAAGCGATTGATAAATACGGTCAAATTGAAAGGAGAATGGGAAAGTAAAGGGGCCTATAGTTCAGTGGTAGAACGCCTCGTTTGCAACGAGGAGGGGGGAGTTCGATTCTCCCTAGGTCCACCAATAAGAACTTTCAGAATTTTTTGAGCCAGACGGAAGCATTGCCTCGGGGTTTTGCCGTTCGGCGGGGCGAAACATTTGACTGGGGATATGGATTCGCCCTGCCTCGGCTGATTTCCCGCCCGCAGGAGGG
>JBBUCW010000018.1:0-6288 GCA_038057615.1 Patescibacteria group bacterium | reverse complement strand
ATAGTCTCATCTGCCTCTCCGCGCAGCACATAATCGCATACCTCCAGCGCCTCGTCAGGCATATATGTGACATGAGCTCCTCCCATAAAAACAGGTATGCCTTCCTTTTTCAAAATTCTTGCTATTTCATACGCCCTTGTGGATGTTGATGTAATCGTTGATATACCGACAGCATCCGCTGTAAGCGCATCTTCTATGTCTAATTCTTCAATTTCTTCCACATAACTCCTGACATTATATCCCTTTTCCTTAAGCGCTGTCCCCAAAAGCACAGTTCCAAGTCTTGGCAAAGACATCCCGCTAAATATATGAAAATCCGGCGATTTTGGCTCTATGAATATTATCTTTTTTATCTTCATCTTCGCGCCTCCCTTTTATTTTTTTGGAATTTCTACCTTATTTTATTTATAATTTACTGATAAAATATTACCGCATATTGAAAATATAAGCAAAATAAGATATTATATAAAATATGACTATAACTTTTTACGGCGAAAATTGTTTTAAAATTCAGAGTGGCGATTTTACGGTTTTAACCGACCCTTTTGATGTTAAAATTGGGCTAACTCCGCCGCGCTTGAAACCCGATGTTATTTTAAAAACCCTTACCCTGTTTCCTATTGCTAATCAACTAATCGGCCAACAAACTCACCAGCTAATTCACGGTCCCGGCGAATATAATATCAAAGATATTAATATAACCGGTTTTGGATTGCCCCTTGAACAAGCAAAAGATCCCGCCTCCGCCAAAACTACTGCGGGCAAGTCGGAAAAATTAATTAAAACAATTTATTTAATAAAAATAGAAAATATCAATCTTTGTTTTCTCGGTCATCTTTCGGAAATGCTCGAACCGATTATTTTGGAACATTTGGAAGAAATTGATATTTTATTCATTCCGGCCGGCGGCGAACCGTTTATTGACCAAAAATCGGCGGTTAAACTTATTAAACAAATTGAGCCGAAAATTATTATTCCGACTTTTTTCAAAATTCCAGGCCTGAAAAGAACAACCGCGGATCTTAAAATATTTCTTGAAGAATTTGGTTATAAAGAAAAAATTGAACCGCAAGAAAAACTGACTATCAAGAAAAAAGATTTGGCGGAAATTAAAAAAACGGAGATTATAATATTAAAAACATAAGACCCGCTGAATAATAATTTTTCGTAGCGAAACGCAAAAATTTAGAGCGAGCCGAAGTGAAAATTTTGCAGGAATATACAGCGTATATTTCAAGAAATTTTCACAAAGGCGCAGCCGAAATTTTTGCGTTGCAGTAGAATATATTATTGTTCAGCGGGTCTATAATGCAAAATTACAAATACAACTATGCGAATAATACGAACAAATTTTTCCGCATCATTCGCATAAAATTTCGCGTCATTCGCATTATATTCAATGTTTGAAAAATTAAAAAACTTATTAAATAATATCCAAAATTCCGATGAAATAACCAAAAAACGCTGGCTGATAGCTTCAAGCGCCGTGGCAATGGTTCTAGTAGTCAGTCTTTGGCTTATTTATATAAATAATGTAATCCAACCGGCTAACAATAATATAAATATAGAAAAACAAGAATCAGAAATCGGATTTTTTCAAATTTTCAAAAATGGATTGAATGTGGCCGGCGAATCAATCTGGGGCGGCGCTAAAAATTTTATTTTAAAAATAACCGGAGAAAGAATAATTATAATAGAATAAATCAAATGTCATGGATAAAAATTTAGATAAAACCTCAAAAACAGAAAAAATTATAAAGCGTGAAATCACCGATGAACTCCGAGAGTCTTATTTGGATTATGCTATGTCTGTTATTGTCACCCGCGCCTTGCCGGATGTCCGCGACGGATTAAAACCGGTTCACCGCCGGATTTTATGGACGATGTGGGAAGAAGGACTTACGCATAGTGCCAAATTCAGAAAATCAGCCACCGTTATTGGTTCGGTTTTAGGCCGCTATCATCCCCATGGAGATATTGCCGTCTACGATGCTTTAGTCAGGATGGCGCAAGATTTTTCTTTAAGATATCCGCTGATTCAAGGTCAGGGAAATTTTGGAAACATAGACGGAGACAGCGCGGCGGCTTATCGTTATACGGAATCACGCCTTTCAAAAATCGCCGAAGAATTATTATTTGATGTTGAAAAAGAAACTGTTGACTGGCGGCCAAATTATGACAGCACCCGAGAAGAACCAAAAGTTCTGCCGGCAAAACTTCCAAATCTTTTGCTTAACGGCTCATTTGGAATCGCGGTTGGAATGGCAACCGATATCCCGCCCCATAATTTAAACGAAATTATTGACGCCGTTATTTATTTAATTGGAAATCCCAAAGCCGACATTAAAGATTTAATGCAATTCATTCAAGGTCCGGATTTTCCAACCGGCGGAATTATTTACGACAAAAAAGCCATTGCCGAAGCCTATACTTCCGGCAAAGGACCGATTACCTGTCGGGCGCTGGCGGAAATAGAAGAACGCAAAACTGGACAATTTAATATTATCATCACTGAAATCCCCTATCGGGTTAATAAATCGGAATTAATAATTAAAATTGCCGAACTGGTTCAAGAAAAAAAGATTGAAGGTATTCGCGATCTCCGAGACGAAAGCGACCGCGAAGGCATGAGAATCGTTGTTGAATTAAAAAGCGACGCCAGTCCGCAAAAAATTTTAAACCAGCTTTATAAACATACCGATCTCCAAAAAGATATTCATCTTAATATGATTGCTTTGGTTGATAACGGCATTCAACCCCAGCTTTTATCGTTAAAAGAAATTTTAGAAGCTTACTTAGAGCACCGGAAAATTGTGGTTGAGCGCCGGGCGAAATTTGATTTAAATAAAGCCAAAGAACGGGGACATATATTAGAAGGATTGGTTAAAGCCTTATTGGTTATTGATAAAATAATCGCCACCATTAAAAAATCAAAAGATCGTCCCGACGCGCATCAAAATTTAATCAAAAATTTTAAATTAACCGATATTCAAGCTAATGCTATTTTAGATATGAGGCTTTCCGCTTTAGCCGCCCTGGAACGCCAAAAACTTGAAGACGAATTAAAAGAAAAAAAGAAATTAATCAGCGAACTGGAAACGCTTTTAAAAAGTTCGGCGAAAATTCTTAATGTTATCAAAGACGAGCTTCCGGAATCAAAAAGAAATTTTGGCGATGAAAGAAAAACCAAGGTAGTCGCCGGCGGACTTAAAGAATTTAAAGAAGAAGATTTAATTCCCCAGGAAGAAGTCCTTATTACTCTTTCTCATGGCGGTTATATCAAAAGAGCGTTATCAGACACTATTAAAGTTCAGCACCGCGGCGGTAAAGGATTGATCGGATCCGAACTTGCCGAAGAAGACATTATCAGTCATTTCATTTCCGCCGATACTCACGACAATATTTTATTTTTCACCGACAAAGGACGGGTATTTCAAACCAAAGTTTATGAAATTCCGGTCGGCTCGCGAACAACCAAAGGTAAGCTGATTCAAAACTTTTTGGAAATTCCGAATGAAGAAAAAATCAGCGCGATTGTAAATTATGCTAACAGACTACAGACTACAGACTACGGCAAAAAAGATGGAAAGGCCGTAGACCGTAGTCCGTCAGCCGTAGACAGTTGTTTAGTGATGGCCACCAAAAACGGCATCATCAAAAAAACTTCTATTGAAGATTTTGCCAATGTCCGACGAAGCGGCATTATTGCCATTAATCTCCGAAAAGACGACAAATTGAAGTGGGTTAAACTTTCTTCGGGAAAAGATGAAATTATTTTAGCGACCGCCTTAGGTCAAGCAATCAGATTTAAAGAATCACAGCTGCGGCCGATGGGAAGAACAGCTAGCGGCGTCAAAGCGATTAGAATTAAAAAAAATGACTTTGTGACGGGAATTGATATAATAGGAAAGACTACGGACTACAGACTACAGACTATAAATAAAAAAGCCGTAGACCGTAGTCTGTCGACCGTAGTCCGTCTCTTAATAGTGACCGAAAACGGATTTTCCAAACAAACTCCGATTAGCCAGTATAAAGTTCAAAGCCGCGGCGGCAGCGGCATTAAAACCGCGAAAATAAATTCAAAAACCGGCAATATCGTTTCCGCTCAAATTATCACTGACGAAGAAGAACTACTGGCGCTTTCAGCTAATGGTCAAATTATCAGAACCAAAATTTCTGATATCAGAACCGCCGGCCGGGCAACCTCGGGCGTAAGGGTAATGAGATTAAATGAAAAAGATAAAGTGGCAGGAATAGTTATTTTATGAACCCTACTCGCAATCAAATAATCATCATCGGCGCAATAGGTCTTGTTGCGATATTTTTTATTTTAGTATTTTTAGGCGTTATTCCCGGCCTTAAAAAATCCGGCAGTGGCGGCGGTTTTCAAACTCCCGGCAACGACAAAAAAACCGCTGTTAATTTTTGGGGAATAATTGATAACGACAATGACAGAACAGCCATCCAATCTTTAATTGAAGAATACCAAAAAACAAATCAAGGCGTTAAAATTGATTTCACGGCATTTGATAACGCCAAGAATTACGAAAAAGCTCTTTTAAACGCTTTGGCAACCGGAAAAGCGCCGGATATTTTTATGTTTCACAATACTTGGCTTCCGAAATATTTTGATAAAATAACACCGCTTCCGGAAATCGCTTTTCCGCTATCCCAGCTCCGTCAATTATTTCCGCAAGTCGTTGAACAAGATTTTGTCCTTCAGCAAACCAATTCGGCAAGCTCAGGGCAAGCTCAAGATAAATCCTTAATCGTCGCCCTGCCTCTTTATATTGATACTTTGGCTCTTTTGTATAATAAAAATATTTTTGACGGCAAAGCCATCGCTCTGCCGCCGACCAACTGGCAGTCATTTCAGAATATGATTCCTTATCTCCGCGAAACAAATCTGTCAAATCAAATTATTAAACCGGCAGCCGCCATCGGCGGTTCGGAAAAAAGCATAGATTCAGCTTCTGACCTGTTAAATCTTTTAATGATGCAATTAGGCAGTTTAGCAACTGATAATTATGGAAAAATCAGTTTCAGCCGAGAAGGACTCCCAGCTTTGGATTTTTATCTTCAATTCTCCAACCCCAACAGTCCTTACTACACTTGGAGCGATAATTTAAAATATTCATTAGACAGCTTCAGTGAAGGCTCAACCGCGATAATTTTCAATTACGCTTCACGAATTCCTTTAATTAAATCAAAAAATCCTTATTTAAACATCGGCGTTGCTCCAATGCTTCAATCCTTCGGCGCTGCTCAGGACAAGTCCTTTGGCACTGCTCAGGACAAGTCCTTCGGCGCTGCTCAGGATAAACCAGCCAATGCCAATCAGCCAATAAATTACGCCGATTACTGGGGATTATCGGTTTCTAACCAAAGCCAATACTCTGATCTATCATGGAATTTTATTCTTTTCGCCGCTACTAATCCTCAAGCGAATGAAGTCTATCTTCAAACCGCGAAAAAACCGCCGGCTCTCCGCTCGCTTATCTCAAAATACATCAATGACCAGGAATTAGGCATTTTCAGCCGGCAGGCTTTAACTGCCCGAAGCTGGCGCCAACCGGATAGCGCGACTGTTAAACAAATCTTTTCCGATATGATAGAATCAATATTGAATAGCCGTCTCAACACTGAAAACGCCTTGAGACAGGCGGAAAATGAGATAAATTCTTTATGAAAAATTATAAAATTTTTATATTTTTGTTTTTTATCTTTGTTTTGTCGTTTGGATTTTTAAATATTGCCAGCGCCCAAGAAGAAGGATTAGTGCCGTGCGGTCCAGGAATTACCGGCGCCACATCATGCAACTTCTGCCATCTCCTCACCTTAGGTCAAAATATCATTAATTACGCGCTTATTATTGTTTTCCCGATTAGCGCGGTGATGGTTGTAGTCGGTGGCGGTTATATTTTAACTGCCGGCGCTTCAGAATCCAATGTTTCCAAGGGCAAAGAAATCCTCACCGCCGCGATTGTCGGCCTAATTATTGCCTTGTGTTCGTGGCTGATTATTGATATTATAATCAGAGCTATAAGTAATGATACCAATACTAACTGGTATGAAATTGGAAGCAAAGTGGGTTGTCCATAATAAATTAATTTAATAAAATTACTATGCCAAAATTATTACCTAAAACATTACTAATAACTCTAACGCTTTTCAGCTTATTTGGTTTTTTCGCCACGGAAAATTATGTTTTTAGCGCGCCGGCTCCATCTATTCAGCAATCAGCCGAACAATTAGCCGGTACTTCAAAAATCACAGACCCCAAAC
>JBBUCW010000017.1:0-3987 GCA_038057615.1 Patescibacteria group bacterium | reverse complement strand
GAGCTATTTTCATCAATTTTCGTGATGAGGCGAAGCTTGAAAAAATTAGATTAATACTGGAAGTATAGCTAATTTTTTCAAGCAAGCCGAATAGAAAATTGTTGAAAAGAGCCGAAATGGAGTTCAAATAGGCAGTTTCGTAATTCAAAGATTAAATGAAACTGAATAGCCGAAAAATTTATGAATAATTACGAATTAAAAATTGAACAATTTTCCGGACCGATTGAAAAACTTCTTGAACTGATAGAAGGAAAAAAAATGGAAATCACCGAATTGAATTTAGCCGAAGTGACAGCTGATTTTTTAAATTATCTCAAACAAGTTGAAAAAATAGAACCGCGGCTTTTGGCGGATTTTGTGGTAGTGGCTGCCAAACTTCTTCTTATTAAATCAAAAGCGCTTTTACCAAATCTTCGTTTATCGGATGACGAAGAAGAAGATATAAAAGATTTTGAAAATCGTCTTAAAAATTATCAGCAATTTAAACCGGCGATTAATTATCTTAAAAATTTATCGGAACAAAATAAATTTTTAATTTCCCGACCGCTTTTTGCCGGCAGACCGACTATTTTTTATCCGTCGAAAAATCTTGAAATTAACGAGCTTTATAAAATGATTAAAGGAATTTTTGAAACTTTTAATCAACTTCAAAATGAAACTAAAATCATTAAACCCAGCCTTATCACTTTGGAAGAAAAAATTGAGGAGATTATGGAGCGATTAAATACGGATTTACACGGATTCACCTCTACATCAAATTTTAGCGATGGGGCAAGCGCGGACTCGCGCGGACAAGTTAATTTTAATGATTTAACTAATAAAAAAATTCGTTCGGAAATTGTTGTTTTGTTTTTAGCTTTACTTCATTTATTGGCAAGGCAATCAATAAAAATAGAGCAAAAAAAGGGATTTTCTGATATAATAATAAATAAGAATTAGGAATTATAAATTAGGAATTACGAGTAAAAACAAAAAATCAAAATTCCTGATTCATAATTTAAAATTGATAAAATATGCAACAAGATAATCAACAACTAAAAGCTGATATCGCCGCCGTTGAAGCTCTTTTATTTGTCTACGGCGAGCCGATTAGCATTAAAAAAATCAGCGGTATTTTTAAAATTGACCAAACAATCGCGGATAATTTAATAAAAGAACTTGAAGAAAAACTTAAGGCAGACAATAGGGGATTAATGTTGATTTTTTCTAACAACCAAGTTCAATTAACAACCAAACCGGATTTTTCTTCTATTCTTGAAAATTTTATTAAAGAAGAATTTAAAGAGAATTTGACTCCGGCTTCTTTAGAAACGCTTGCGCTTATCGCTTATTTAGGACCGATGTCTCGCGTTCAAATAGATTATTACCGCGGAGTCAATTCCAGTTTTATTTTAAGAAATTTATTGATTCGCGGTTTGATTGAACGGCTTCCTAATCCTCAAAAAAATAATATCTATCTTTACCAACCGAGTTTTGATTTGTTAAAATATTTAGGAATATCAAAGATTGAAGAACTGCCGGAGTATGATAAATTTAAGTCTATAATATAAGTTTTTAGGTTTTAGTGAATTATCTAACACCTAACACCTAACACCTAAATAAATGCGCTTCCAAGCCCTATTACTCTCTTTAATTATTTTAGTTTCATTTTTGATAACCGGAATTAATTCGCCGGAAAAATCGTCTGTTGAAAAAAATTCAGTGCCCGAAATGTCGGATGATTCTTCTTCTTTTATAAAAGACATTTATTTAGCTTTTGAAGAAAAATTGACTTTAACAAATAACAATTTTATTGAAAGAATAAATCAGAATACGAATTTTATAAAACAAATCGCTTCCGCAAATTTTAGTATTTTTTTTTCAAAATTTGAATTGGGAAATAATTATGATAATCCAATTTCATTAGCCGCCGCTGAAACCGCTTTGATTTCTGAAACAAAAATAAACCGAATGATTAATTTATTGCCGCTGGTTTGCGATTCAGAAATTCCTCAACTTACGGTTAAAGCGGCTTTAGTTAAACATATAAATCCTTTAATAATATCGGGGAAAACTATTTTTGAATTAAATTCGAAAAATCGCTGGCCAATTGCTTCTTTGACAAAATTAATGACCAGCATAATCGCTATTGAAAAAATTGACTCGGATAAAAAAATAACAATGAGCGCGAAAGCGATTGCCACTGAAGGCATTGCCGGAAATTTTAAGGTTGGAGAAATCTATAAAGTGGGGGATTTAATTAAAGCGATGCTGATTACTTCGAGTAATGACGCGGCCATGGCAATCGTTGAAAATTTTGGGGAAATAGAATTTATTGATGAAATGCAAAAAAAAACGGCTGAACTTAAAATGTTTCAAACTAGTTATTTGGAGCCGACCGGCCTTTCATTTATCAATCAATCGACTGCCAATGATTTAACAAAATTAATTAATTATGTTTATCAAAAACATCCGGAATTGCTTGAAATTTCCCGTCAAAAAGAAGCGGAGATATTTGAATTAAAATCAAAAAAAATAAAAAATTTATTGAATGTTAATAAATTTGCCGGAGAACAAGATTTTATTGGCGGTAAAACCGGTTATATTGAAGAGGCCGGCAGAAATTTAATTGCTCTTTTTAATATCAACGGCAAAATAATTTTAAGTATTGTGCTGGGCGCCGACGATTCATTTATTGAAACAAAAAAAATAAAAGAATTTATTCAAAATTGTAAATAAAAGAATATAGAATTTAGAATATAGGATTTAGGGCTTTAAAATCCCTCAATTCTCAATTCTCAATCCTCAATCCTAATTTGTACCTAACCCACGTTTTTTTAATCACAAAATTTTTAAGTTTTTTTATTTTATCTTTCGCGTTGGCGCTTGTTTTGGCGCCAATTTTAATTCATTTTTTATATAAATATCAATGCTGGAAGAAAAAACCCCGCGAACAGACTTTTGGCGGCGAAAAAACTCCAATTTTCACGAAATTTCACAGTGTTAAAGAAGTGTCAGTTCCGCGAATGGGCGGTATTTTAATCTGGGGAACCGTTTTAATTATCACTGTCGGAACTTTTTTAATTTCTAAATTTTTAACGGAAACTTCCGCTTTCAAAATAAATTTTCTTTCCCGTTCGCAAACTTGGTTGCCTTTATTCACTTTAATTTCGGCTTCAATTTTAGGATTGGCTGACGACATTTTAGTTATTAAAAGTAAAGGGAAATACATTGGCGGCGGTATTAGATTTAAAGTCCGATTGGCGCTTATTTCTTTAATCGCTTTATTGGGCGCTTGGTGGTTTTATTATCAATTAAACTGGGCAAGCATTTATATTCCTTTTTATGGAAATTTGGAAATTGACGGTTTATATATTTTACTTTTTATTATAGTTATTTTAGCTACTTTTTCGGGCGGCGTTGTTGATGGTCTTGATGGCTTATCGGCTGGCGTACTTTTGCCTATTTTTTCCGCCTTTGGGGTGATTACTTATGTTAGAGGAATGTATGATTTAACGGTTTTAATAGTAATTATTTTGGGCGCTTTAGTCACTTATTTATGGTTTAATATTCATCCGGCAAAATTTTATATGGGTGAAACCGGAATTATGGGTTTAACCGTAACTTTGGCGGTGATTGCTTTGCTTACTAATAGCGTTTTATTTTTGCCGATTATTGCTTTTGTATTGGTTATTGAGTCCGCTTCGGTGATTTTACAGCTATTTTCAAAAAAAATACGGGGTAAGAAAATTTTTCTATCCGCGCCAATTCACCATCATTTTGAAGCGCTTGGTTGGCCGGAAACTCAAATAGTGATGCGCTTTTGGATTGTTTCGGCGGTCATGAGCGGTTTAGGATTAGTGCTTTATTTTTTAAGCAAATTTTTGATAAGTTAAATAAATTTATTAGACCCGCTGAACAATAATATATTCTACTACAACGCAAAAATTTCAGCTGCGCCTTTGTGAAAATTTCTTGAAATATACGCTGTATATTCCTGCAAAATTT
>JBBUCW010000016.1:3639-22145 GCA_038057615.1 Patescibacteria group bacterium | reverse complement strand
ATACCGCCACTTATCAATATTCCTACAAAGGCTATACCACGGATTTGACTTTTGAACTTGATACCACGCTTGAAAGCACTAAATATTCTCCAATGAAGGATTCTGATGGCGGAAATAGCGCCACTTATTACGAAGTCGGCACTGACCCAGGATTGGATTTATAATATTTCCACTTTTCAAAATAAAAAAATACTCCATTGATGCTTCCGTGGGGTATTTTTTTTATTTTCATCCGCCGGCTGGCGGATTATTATGCTATAATATTAATATGTATATAATCTCTTTAGGAATTTTGGTTTTGATTTTTGGAGCGTCTTTATTTTGGAGACGCTCTTTTGGTATTAGAGTAATCGCTAATAATGCGAATTTTTGGCAAATAACGCGAATAAAATTATTAGTGGATATTTTCTATAAATATATTTTTTTATTTTCAATAATTTTAATTTTTATATTGCTTTTTTATCAGTCATATCAGCAATATCAGGTTTGGTCGCAGAACGAGTTGTCAAAATTTTTAATTCCTCCTTATCAAAACATTAGTTATTTTATTTTTTATGTCGGCGTTAGATTTTTCGCTCCTTATTTAATTTCTTTGGTTGTTGCTTTAATATTTATATTTTCCGCGAAAGCGCTCAATAAAAAATATGACGATCGGTTTTTTGAACCGGAAGAATTATATTTTGGCGCTATTTCATTATTTCTAGTCGGCCATCCGGGTTGGCTTTTTTACAGCGTTTTTATTATTATTTTTTATTTACTAATTCATCTTTATTCATTATTCATAATTCATAATTCATCAAACCGAATTTCTTTATATTATGTGTGGCTACCGACGGCGATATTTGTTATACTGATTAGCAGTTGGTTGCAGAAATTTTCGTTGTGGAGTTTATTAAAATTATGATAATACGCATTAGAATTAAGAATTAAGGATTGAGAATTAAGGTTTGATATTATGTTGACCATTCCTCCTCAAAAACTTAAAGAAGGTTTGATTAAAGAAAATTTAATCACCGCTGAAAAATTTGATGAGCTGTTTATTGAAGCTCAACGGATGAATCAAAATATCATTGATTTTTTGATTTCCGGCGGTTTTATAACCGCTGATTATTTTTATAATTTAGCCGCTCAATATTTTAATGTAGAACGGGCTAATTTGGCGACTAAAAAAATTGATAACAATATTTTAAAAAAAATAACGGAAGAATTAGCAAGACAAAAAGCAACAATTTTGTTTAATCAAGAGCCCGATGGCGTTCTTGACGCGGCGATGGAAGACCCTTCTGATTTGGAAACAATAGAATTTTTAGAAAGGCGTCTTAAATTAAAAATCAAACCCTTTTTAGCGACGCAAGAAGATTTAAATCGCGGTTTTGTTTTATACGGACATTGGGTTTCTGAAAATTTTAAAAAAATTATTGAAGAAAATATTCACACTACTCTCCAAAAAAAAATTGAAAATATTGAAGAATCCGCCAAAGAAGTCCCGATTGTGGCGATTGTTGATAATATTTTATCTTATGCTATTTCACTTCGGGCTTCCGATGTTCATATTGAAATTTTAGAAGACGCGATTCTTATTCGGTGCCGGATTGACGGCGTTCTTCATGAAATTGTCAGAATTCCGAAAGAAATTCATCCGGCAATCGCGGCTCGCATAAAACTTTTAGGCAATCTTAAAATTGATGAGCATTTAAAACCTCAAGATGGCCGTTTTCGTTATCAAATCGGTCAGGATATGATTGACATTCGGGTTGCGATTATTCCAGTATTTTATGGCGAAAAAATAGAATTAAGACTGCTTCCTTCAACTCAAAAACCGCTTGCCTTGGAAGAATTGGGAATGTTAGACGATATGATAAAAATTGTTAAAGAAAGCGCCAAAAAAACTTATGGAATGATTTTGGTTTGTGGCCCGACCGGCTCCGGAAAAAGCACCACTCTTTATTCCATTTTAAGTATTTTAAACCGGCCCGAAGTCAATATTGTCACCATTGAAGATCCGATTGAATATGATATAAAATATATAAATCAAACTCAAATCAATCAATTGGCGGGAATAACTTTTGCCAGCGGACTTCGTTCTATTTTAAGGCAAGACCCGAATATTATTATGGTTGGTGAAATTCGCGATGAGGAAACCGCCGAGATTGCGGTACATTCGGCTTTAACCGGTCATTTATTGCTTTCAAGTTTACACACTAATGATGCCGCGACGGCAGTGCCAAGATTGACCGATATGAAAGTCGCTCCATTTTTAATAGCCGCGGTTTTAAACGCGGTTATCGCCCAGCGGTTAATTAGAAAAATTTGCATTGATTGCATTGAATCTTACGCGCCCGAACAATCAATAATTGAATTTTTGCAAAATCAACTAAAAGAATTTAATCCTAATTCAAAATTACAAATTCCGAAATTTCTTTACAGAGGCAAAGGATGTCAAGTTTGCGACAATACCGGTTATCATGGCAGAATAGGTATTTATGAAATTTTAAACATCGATGAAGAAATAAGAAAATTAATAATTGGTTCGGGATTTTCTTTAGGCGCCTTGAATTCATTGGCAAGAGAAAAAGGAATGATTACAATGTTTGAAGACGGATTGCGCAAAGCCAGCACCGGAATAACGACGATAGAAGAGATATTGAGAGTAATAAGAGAGTAGGGTCTACGGACTACTGACTACGGACTACGGCTAGAAAAAAATGTTGCTGTAGTCTGTAAGCTGTAGTCTGTGGTCAGTTAAAATGCGTTTCCACTACATCGCTTCCCAATCTAACGGCAAAATAATTGAAGGAGATTTTGAGGCTTCGGGCACGGCCGAGGTTTTAGAATATCTGGCAAATCAGGGATTGCGCCCTGTTTCGCTTAAAATAATTAAAGGCGTTGAAGAATCAAGCCGCGGTTTGTTTGTCGGGCAAACGATTACAATCACCGATAAGGTTTTTTTAACAAAATATTTGTCGCTGATGCTTAAAGTCGGCACTGATCTTTTTAAGGCAATTGATATTTTAATTTTTGACATTGATAAGCCGGCGGTTAAGGCTTTGCTTACAGAAATTCGCGACGCTTTAAAAAAAGGTCAGCCTTTTTACAGCACTTTTATAAAATACCCGAAATATTTCTCACCGGTTTTTATTAATTTAATTAAGGCCGGTGAAACTTCTGGAAATTTGGAAAGAGTTTTTGAAGAATTAAGTGTTTCTCTTGAAAAAGAACAAAGTCTTCGGCGCACAATCAAAGCGGCTCTTGCTTATCCGATAATTCTTCTTGTTATGTCCTTTCTCATTCTTTTTCTTTTGGTTAGCTTCGCTTTGCCGAAAATTGCCGGCGTTTTTTTAACCAGTAATATTGAACCCCCGCTTTTTTCCAAAATTGTTTTGTCAACAGGATTATTAATCGGTAATTATGTATGGATTTTTCTGATATTTTTAATAGTTTTAATTGTTAGCGGCTGGTATCTTTTTTTTAAAACTTTAACAGGAAAAAAGATTTTTAATCATTTTATTGCCAAGATACCTGTTATTAAAAATGTTTTAAAGCAATTGGCTTTTCAGCGTTTTGCGAGCACCTTGTCTTCTTTGCTTAAAGCCGGTTTGCCTATTTTGGACGCGCTGGAAATCACTGCCAGCGCAGTTGGTTCCGAAGAATTAAAAAACAGCTTGATGCGGATTTCCCGCGAGGGAATTGCCAAAGGATTAACAATCGGAGAAGCTTTTAGAAGAGAAACGGTTTTTCCGCGCGTTATCGTTAATTTAATGGCAATTTCAGAAAAAGCCGGCCACATAGAAGATATTTTAAATACTTTAGCCGGTTTTTACGAAGCCGAAGCGGAAACTTCCGTAAAAACAATGGTGACTTTTCTGGAGCCGGCGCTTCTTTTAGTAATGGGATTGGTTATCGGCACAATTGCTTTGGCGATTATTATTCCGATTTATCAATTAACGGCGCAGTTTTAAATTAGGTGTTAGTTTTTAGTTGTTAGGTGTTAGAAATTTACTAAAACCCAAAACCTAAAATGTTAAAACCTAAAACCCAAAACCTAAAACCTAATTCGTTCACCCTCATCGAGCTTTTAATTGTAATTAGCATCACGGCTATTCTTGCCACTGTCGGCGCGATGAATTTAATAACCTATCGCCAAGAAAAAGACCTTAATTTTACCGTTCAAGAAATTATTACAGTTTTGCGAAATTCCCAAGACCGTTCAATCGCCCAAGAAGAGGGAAGTCGTTGGGGAATTTATTTTAATAATCCAATCGGCGATAATAATGATTTTTATGAATTATTTAAGGGAGTGAATTATGTCAACAGTACAATTTCTTCCAGAATAGCTTTGCGTTCCAATATCCAATTTGATACTCCGAGCTCCAATTCTTCTTCAAGTGTGATTTTCACGCCGATTACCGGTTTGCCTAACACTTCAACCACTATTAAAATATCATTACTCGGCAAACCGACAAGCTCAAGCACAATTATTATAAATACAAATGGAAAAATAAGTTTTTAGGTGTTAGGTTTTAGGTGTTAAGTGTTAGTCAATTAAAAATATGTTAAATTCTTATAAAGATTTAAAAGTTTGGCAAAAGTCTATTGATTTAGTTGAAGAAATTTATATCTTAACAAGCCAATTCCCCAAAGAAGAAATTTATGGTTTAAATATTCAAATGAGGATAGCCGTTATTTCTATTCCATCAAATATTGCCGAAGGGCAAAGAAGAAAATCTTTACCGGAATATCTTCAGTTTTTAAGAATAGCAGACGCCTCTTCAGCAGAATTAGAAACTCAAGTAATAATTTCAAAAAGATTATATCCCAAACTTGACTATTCAAAAGTTGATAGATTATTAGAAGAAATTCAAAAAATGCTGAATGTTTTACTTAGGATATTAAATGAAAAAAACCTAAAACCTAAAACCCAAAACCTAAAACCTATATCAGGACAATCTTTAGTGGAGATTCTCATCGCTATCGGCATTGGCGCGATTTTAATCGGCGCCGCCACTGCCACAATAATTCCGGTTTTAAGAAGTAATTTAGAAACCCGAACCATTCAAGTTGCCGGTTCATTGTCTCAAGAATATTTAGACAATATTCAATCTTTGGCGGAATTTAATTGGCTTAAAATCTACAATCCGCCGGTTGCCAAAGGACCAAGTTCTCAATTTTATTTAACAGCGACCAGTACCACTTATGAAATTCTTTCCGGCAGCACTTCAACCATAGCAGAAGGCAGAACCTTTACCCGTTATTTTTCCATTGAAAATGTTAATAGAAATTCTTGCGGTAGTGGAGATATTACCGCTGATATAGCCGGCGGTTGCGTCAGCGGTCCCGGAAGCGTTGGCGTTATAGAAGATCCTTCCACCCAAAAAATTACCAGCGTTGTCAGCTGGACGACCGGCGGCTCGCTTGGAGGTTCAATCAATAAAGTCCAGTATTTTACCAGAAGTCAAAATAAAGTTTTTGTTCAAACCGACTGGTCCGGCGGTACCGGTCAGGAAGGCCCAATTACGGCGGAAAACAGCAAATTCGCCAGCTCAACAAATATCAATTATTCAACAACAACAGGGTCAATAAGAATTCAAGGATTTTAAAAAAAATGAAATGAAAAATAACAAATTTTTTATTTTTAATAAATTTTTGATTAAGTCCCGCACTGATATATTTAAGTATATCAGTCCTCTTTTATTTATTATTTTGATATTTACATTTTTAATTTTTAATTTTGCTAACGCCGCTACCAATATTCTTCCCGACAGTCCTCCTCAATATCTTCACTGGGCCTGGAACGACACCATTGGCTGGATTGATTTTTATTCAACCGGCAATGTTAATGTTACTTCAACCCAGCTTTCCGGTTATGCCACCTCTTCAGTTGGTTTTATCGCTTTGGATTGCGCCACTTCGCCAAGCCCGAATTGTACTTATCCCTATAAAGTTTCCAATGACGGTAGTGGCAACTTAACCGGCTGGGCTTATAATGATGCCATCGGTTGGATTAGTTTTGACAGCGGCACAGCCGGTTCCAGTTATCCTTATCAAGTTACTATTAACAATTCCACTGGCGATTTTTCCGGTTGGGCTTGGAACGATATTATCGGTTGGATAAGTTTTAATTGCCTTCAACCCAATATCTGCGCGACTTCCAATTATAAAGTTAAAACAAGCTGGGTGACTACGCCGGCAAGCGGAAATTTAATCTCTTCTATTTTTGACACCGGTGTTTCAACCGGTGTCGCGCTTAATACTATTATGTGGCAGGGGAGTCAGCCGAGTGGCACGAGCGCTAAATTTCAAATCGCTTCTGATTCTATCTCAGCTCCGACTATCTGGAATTATCGCGGGCCCGACGGTTCAAATACTACTTATTATCAGCCGTCCGGCCCCAGCGTTCAAGCTCAAATAAATTCCGCTTATCACAACAATCAACGCTATTTCCGCTATAAGATTTTTCTGGAAAGTAATGCCGGTCAAACCTTGAGCCCGAGAGTGGATGATGTTATAATTAATTGGTCGCCATAAAAAGCAAAAATAATACAGATTTTGGGGTTTAGTATCCCAATGGTTTCGTAAGCAAAACGGTTTCCAATCAATTCCAATTACCGGCAATATTTAACGGAGCAAGCCCTTGTTCATATTTATTAAAATTGTTTATTTATAAATTTAATATAAATTTTAAAATCCGAAGCATTTTTGCGAAGCGTCTCTATAAAAAGCTGTTTATTTATAGAATCATAACGGTGAACAATGCGATTTCTAAGTCCGACAACCGGAGCGATTTTAATGGCAAAATCCGCCGGAAAAATATTATTTTCTCCTAAAATATAAAAAGTGCTCTGAAAATCATCGGGAATTTTAAGATTTTGCTCTTTGATAAAATGTTGGTTTATATCAAGCATGGTATCAACTATTAATTGAAGAAGCCTTTCCGCTATGTGAAGTTTTCCAGAATCAGTAAAAATCTCTTGGTCGGAAAAAATTAATAATTCGTCAAGTTCTTTAAGATAGCCGATAAATTCATCTATTTTTTGAATAACAAAATTTTTATTAAAAGTCATAATTTATTAATTTCTAATTGCAAACGTTCAAATTTATTTTTCATTAATGGCTTCGCTTCTTCAATATATCGCTTGAAAGCATAAGCTCTTAAAGAATAAAATTTTAAAGGATACAATTCATAAAGTACTTGGCACTTATCCGCGATTTTGTATAAAAGCAAAGCCGGAGCGTTTCGCAAATTAACTAAATCTATATTTTCGTCGCTAAAAATTGAAGACAACTCAATAATTAATTTTGCTTCTTCTTCTAAATTAAGATTTTTTTTTGATAAATAAGCAACATCATAATCGCTTTCTTTATGAATTTGTCCTTCTACTCTTGAACCAAAAATCAAAAGCAACTCAATAAAATAGTTTTGAGCAATTTCTTGAATTTTTTTATTTTTTTTCCCCGATAAAATAAACATTCTTATGCATTATTATACCTTTAAATTAAAGGAATAGCCAAAACAAGTTATCCACATTATAATTATTATATGACAATCCTAATCAAGAACATTCAACTTATTGACGGTGCCGGTAAACCGCCTGTTAAAACCGATGTTTTGATAAAAAAAGAAAAAATTCACGCTATCGGCAGTTTTCCGCGATATCAGGCGAATGAAATTATTGACGGTATGGGCGCTTATTTAGCTCCGGGGTTTATTGATATTAATAATGAATCTGACCATTATTTGACTATTTTTTCTGATCCTTCGGCAAACTCAGGACAAGTTCTTTCTCAAAAAGATTTTTTGCTTCGGGGTTTTACGACGATTATCGGCGGTCAAGGCGGCTCTTCTTTGGCCCCATTGCTTTACGGCTCATTGGAATCAATTAAAGAATGGGCTGATATCAAAAAAATAAATGTTAATTGGCGGACAGTTGCCGAATTTTTGAAAGTTATGGAGCAACGACGATTGGGAGTGAATTTCGGAACTTTAATCGGACATTATACTATAAGGCAAGCGTTAACCGGCGGCGCGGAAAGGGATTTATCTCGAAATGAATTGAGAGTTTTTAATCATATTTTGGAAAAATCTTTTAAAGAGGGAGCTTTCGGTTTTTCTACAGGCTTGAATTATATTCAGAGCCGCCAAACTTCTTACAGCGAAATTAAAGCGCTTGTTGAAACTTGCGCGAAATACAAAAGACTTTATGCTTCTAATCTTCGCGATGAGAAAAGGGGATTGCTTTCTTCGGTTAATGAAATTATTGAAATCGCCAAAGAAACCGGTGTCAAGGTTTTAATTAATAATTTTAAACCAATAATCGGCTACGGAAAAAATTATGAAGAATCCTTAGAATTAATAAATAAAAATTCCGACAAAGCGGATATTCATTTTAGCGTTTATCCGACCGATACAAACGCGATTTTAGTTTACGAATTTTTGCCGGAATGGGTTAAAAAAGACGGCAATGAAATAATGTTAAAAGATATTCAATCGCCAGGATTAAGAGAAAAAATTTTAAAAGAATTACCGAGGGTTAAAGGAGGAGAGGTTGTTATTTTGAACGCGCCCGATAATAAATATCTAATCGGAAAATCGCTGAAAGAATTTGCTCAAAACCGCGGTTTAACCATCGGAGAAGGTTTATTGGAATTAATGAAAATAACAAATTTTCGGGCAACGGTTTCTTATAAAAATATCAGTTTTAAAAAAACGATTCAATCGCTGGTTGACGAACGAGCAATTGCGGTTTCGGATAACGCCGGTGAATTTTTGAAATTGGCTGAAAAATCACCGGAAAAATTTATTTATAAAATAACCGGTTTGCCGGCTGAAAAATTAGGGTTAAAAAATAGGGGATTGATCAGAGAGGGATATTTTGCCGATTTAGTTATTTTTCGGGACGCAAAAATTAGGGAAGTATTTTTGAATGGGAAAAGAGTTGTGAAAAGCGGGGTTTTTCAAAATGTTTTGGCGGGGAAAATACTAAGAAAGAATTAACCTATATCTTAAAAAATTATTCTAATTATTCTAATTTCTAATTATTCTAATCAAACACCAATAACTAAATGACCAATAGGTTAATTAGAATAATTAGGTTAATTTTACTTTATGCTTAAATTCGCTAAATCTAAAATAGGTCATTACCCTGATTACATATTTATTTCTTGCGTTGTTTTATTGACGGTTTTCGGATTAATAATGCTCTCTTCGGCTTCATCGGATCTCGGCAAAATTAAATTTAACGACACTTATTATTATTTTAAACATCAATTGTTTTATGGCTTAAGTATTGGAATAGCGGGATTTTTAATGACAAGCTTAATTCATTATCGTTTTTGGCAAAAATTAGCGTTACCATTGCTTTTAATAAGTGTTTTTGCTTTGGCTTTGGTTTTTACGCCCTTGGGTCCTAGCTATTCCGGCGCCAATCGTTGGCTTAATTTTGGACCTCTTTCAATTCAACCGGCGGAATTTTTAAAATTCACTTTTATTATTTATTTGGCGGCTTGGTTAAGTTCTAAAAAATGGAATTTGGGCAGGCAGAAAAATTTTTTAGCCGGTTATTTGCCGTTTTTGATTATTTCCGGATTAGTGGCTTTTTTAATTTTAATCCAACCCTCAACTACTACGGTCGCCATTATTATGGCCGCCGGTCTGGTCGTGTATTTTATCAGCGGCGCTAAATTATCTTTTGTGTTTGGAACAATATTTTTCGGATTATTAATTTTAATTTTAATTATTGCCATTACTCCTTATCGTTCAAAACGAGTCGGAACTTATCTTAAAACTTTGTTCGGTTCCGAAATTGTTGATTCTCAATCTCAAGGATATCATTTGGACAAGGCATTAATGTCAATCGGTTCAGGAGGATTTACCGGCGTCGGATTCGGAAAATCAACCACGAAATTCAAATATCTTCCCGAACCGATTGGAGATTCAATTTTCGCGGTTATTGCCGAAGAAATGGGATTCATCGGATCCATAATTTTAATCGCGACTTTCATCGCTCTTTTTATGAGAGGAATTATGATTGCCAAAAAATCACGAGATCAGTTTGCCGTTTTAACGGTTATTGGATTTATTTCTATTATTATTATTCAGGCATTTATTCATATCGCCGCCAATTCCGGAATTTTACCTTTAACCGGCGTTCCTTTGCCTTTTATCAGCTATGGCGGAACTTCATTGGCGATTTTTTTGACGATGGCGGGAGTTGTTGTTAATATAAGTAAATATACATAACCTTCTCTATATTTTTTTATGATAAAAATTTTGTTTACCGGTGGCGGAACAGGCGGACACATTTATCCAATTGTTGCCGTTGCCGAAGAATTAAAAATTAAATTTATTGAAGGTTCGGAAATTGATTTATATTATCTCGGCGCTCCGGGATTATTTCGCGGATTACTGGAAAGCAATGGCATAAAAGTTTCAAAAATCCTTTCGGCAAAATTAAGGCGTTATTTTGATCTGCGTAATTTTATTGAAATTCCATTTTTATTTCCTTTAAGCGTTATTCAGGCAATTTGGAAAGTTTTTTGGCTGATGCCCGATGTTTTATTTTCCAAAGGCGGTCCGGGTTCTTTACCGGTTGTTTTGGCTTGCAAGTTTTATAATATTCCGATTATTATTCATGATTCCGACACAACGCCCGGATTGTCCAATGAATTAGCCGCTCGTTTTGCCAGCCGCATCGCTATTTCTTTTGCTTCAACAGCGGAAATTTTTATCGCGAAAAATCCCGGATTGGATAAGAAAATCGCTTTAACGGGAAATCCCGTTAGGCGTTCTTTGACAAACGGCGATATTTTAGACAAAGCAACCGCCAAAAAAGTTTTCGGTTTTGACGCGGAAAAACCGGTTATTTTGGTTATCTGCGGATCTCAAGGCGCGATAAAAGTTAATGATTTTATGCTGGAAATCGCCGATGAATTAATAACGGAAGGATTTCAAATTTTGCATCAAACCGGCATAAAAAATTTTGAAAGCGTCAAAAAAGAATTAGATATTACTTTAAGGAAATATCCCGAAAAACAAAAAAACCGCTATAAAATCGTTCCTTATTTTGAAGAAAATTTAAAAGACGCTTATTCGGCGGCTGATTTAATTATTTCCCGCGCTTCCGGCGGTTCTATTTTTGAAATGGCGGCTTTCGGCAAACCGGCAATTTTAATTCCCTTGCCTTCCGATATTGTCGGCGACCATCAAATTAAAAATGCTTATGAATACGCTAAAACCGGCGCCGCCGTTATTATTGAACAAGAAAATCTCAAACCCGATATTTTTTTATTTCAGCTTAAAAAATTATTTTCTGAATCGGAAAAATTAAACCAGATGTCTTTGACCGCCAAAAGTTTTTCCAAACCCGAATCGGCCGAAATCATCGCGGAAGAGATAATAAAATTAGCCAATAGGGTATAGCCACTAGGGTAGAGAATACGAAATTAAAACCAAAACCCTATTTCTGCTTCCTAAGTCTGACGCTCTGCGGAGTGATTTCCAGATATTCATCTTCCGCCATAATTTCAAGTCCGCGTTCAATCGTAAGCGTAAAAGGAGGTATAAGTTCTATGGCCTCGTCGTTGCGGGAAGAGCGCGTATTGGTAAGTTGTTTGCCTTTGGTCGGATTTACTTTCATCTCTTCTCCTTTGGAAGTATTGCCGATAACCATGCCTTCATATACTTCAGTGCTGGGACTGATGTATAGACTGCCTCGTTCCTGTAAATTCCAAAGCGCGTAACCTAAAGCTTTACCCGCTGTCATTGAAATCATTGAGCCGGTCGGTTTTTTACTGATGTCTCCGGCAAGCGGCCGAAATCCGATAAAATGAGATGAAAGAATTCCTTCGCCTTTAGTGTCTATAACAAATTGATTGCGATACCCAAGAAGCCCTCGAGTCGGACCTTCAAATGAAAGGCGCGTAATGGTATCGCGATTTGACATATTTTTTAAAACAAAACCGCGCTTGCTAAGCCGTTCAATCACAGCTCCTTGATATTCTTTCGGAACATCCGCAAGCGCTTCTTCAAACGGTTCATTTTTTACTCCGTCTATTTCGCGAATAATGACTTGCGGTTGGGAAACTTGCATTTCATATCCGGCTCGCCTCATATTTTCAAGTAAAATTGCGACATGAAGTTCACCGCGTCCGAAGACGCGGAAACTGTCCGCTGAAGAAAAATCAACTTTTAATCCGACATTGACTTCAAGTTCGCGTTCAAGATATTCACGCAACTGCCTGGTAGTTACATATTTCCCTTCTCGTCCGGCGAACGGCGAATTATTAACCAAAAAATTAAGACTAATTGTCGCTTCATCAATCGCAATCGCCGGTAATGGTTTAACGCTAGAATCAGTTGTCACGGTTTCGCCGATATCAATATCAGGAAGACCGGCAATAAGGCAGATGTCTCCGGCAACAGCTTCTTTTGCTTCAACTCTTTCCAATCCGTTGAATGTAAAAATTTTCGCTATTTTCCCTTGGCGAATTTCTTCATTTTGTTTTTCTCCGACACTTCGGTCGGAGTCCCGACCCTTTGGCGTCGGGATTATAAACACATTCGCGCCCGATACCGCGATGCCTTCGTAAATGCGTCCGATCGCAAGGCGTCCCATAAAATTATCGTAGGCAAGATTAAACGGTTGAAATCGCAAAGGTTTTTGGGAAAGGATTTCGGAAGATGAAGACGGTATATGATTGAGAATTGTATCAAGAAGGGGAGTGAGATCTTTTGATTCATCCGTGAGTTTGAGTTTTGCGATGCCTTCGCGTCCGATTGAATAAACAATCGGAAAATTAGCTTGTTCATCGCTCGCTCCGAGTTCAAAAAAAAGTTCGAGCGTTTGCTCTTCAGTGCGCGTCGGATCAGCGGCCGGCTTGTCAATTTTATTGATTATCACAATCGGTTTAATTCCCAGTTCAAGCGATTTTTTTAACACAAAACGGGTTTGAGGCATCGGACCTTCTTGAGCATCAATCACTAAAAGCACTGAATCAATAGAACGCAGAACGCGTTCCACTTCGGAACCGAAATCAGCGTGGCCGGGTGTGTCCACAATATTAATTTTTGTGCCTTTATAAGAGACAGCGGCATTTTTAGAATAAATCGTAATACCGCGCTCAAGTTCAAGCGCGTTGGAATCCATAGAAACGCCTTCTTTGGCAACTCCTGTTTGACGCAGAAGCGCGTCGGTAAGAGCGGTCTTGCCGTGGTCAACGTGGGCGATAATTGCGATATTGCGAATTTCCATACATTAAAAATTGGCCTATTCGGCCAAGAAACTTAAAAACATATTACAATATTAAAAATTTTAAGTCAATAAAAAAATAGTCCCAAACAGATTGGTGTCTGTAAGGGACTTGTTTTGTTGAGAATTTATATCTTTTATATCTGATGACGCAGGTTATACATTTCTCTACGATAACCTATTACAGCATTTGAAAGCGCTACACAGAAGTCTCCTGCTTGACGAAGTTTAGCGGGATTATTTAGAGGATTCTTATAAGATAGTATTTTGGCAATTTTTCTAACCTCGCTAACTAATTCCGTAACAGTAGTTAGTGGTTTACTATTTTCCATGGTATTTTTCATAGTCTCATGAAAAATATTAATTATAATTGGATCAATCCTCCTTCTTGATTGACCAATTTTGACTGAATTTTTTAGTAGTTCAGCTAAGCGCCGCATAGCTGTTAAATCTTCTGATTTGTGAGACAATATATTATCAATGTCAATCGAAGCTCCCGATGCTATTAAGGCAGTATCGGCATCTAAAATGTTTTCCATATTTCCTCCTTTTTAATGTACTACTGCCATAATTCCATATGGCTGGGATTTTCGAAATTTCTGATTTAAATTCCGATTAATATACAATACAATATTAAAAATTTTAAGTCAACTTATTTAAAAATTTAAGCAAATAAAAAATAGAGAGATGTCTGAAGACAGAGCTCTCTATTGTGTACTCCAAATAAAAGCTACTATTACTGCCCAATTTTCCTCTTCCCCGAAACCCATTTCGAGAAAATAATCATCTGGCGGCCAATAATGAAAAACCCTACAATACTCTTCAATGGTTTTCAATTGCTCCTCAGTCATCCTTGATTCAAAAGGAGGTATAAAAATCGGATTTTCCATTCTAATGCCATTCTTTTGAAATTCACGAAAATCTTTTTCCGGAATCCACGAAATTTTAATAGCTTTTTTCTCAAGTTCTCGCTCACTAGTTCCCAATTTTATTGCACACTGTTCGTGTTCGCGAGACAAACATTCAACATATTCTCCACTCGGGAGAATCCAACCGCTTTTACTATAATATTTCCCAATCATTTTCGTTTCACCCCCCTTTTAATTTATCAAAATAACTATTTAAATATTGTCATAGTTTTTTGAAAAAGTCAACCCCACACCATTTATTTCTCCGCTTTTATTTTATTTAAAATCTTTTTAATTTTTTCCAAACTGTCGTTATTAAGGATAGAAATAGGGAATACATTTTTATTGATTTTTTTTAAAGCGATAATTTTATTTTTTATTTCTTCCGGCGATGCCATATCGCTTTTGCTCAAAAAAACATATTCTGTTTTTTTCGCGAGCTCTTTGCTGTGCGTTTCAAGTTCTTTTTTAATTATTTTATAATCTTTAACCGGATTTTCCGATTCCGCGGAAATTAAATGAAAAAGAATTTTTGTTCGTTCAATATGGCGAAGAAATTTTATGCCTAAACCCTTGCCTAAAGACGCGCCTTCAATCAACCCGGGAATATCCGCGATAATTAATTCATAATACGCTCCCAAGTTCGGTTCCAAGGTCGTGAACGGATAATTCGCGACTTTGCTTTTTGCTTTTGTAAGTTCGTTCAGCAAACTTGATTTTCCGGCGTTCGGCAAACCGATAAGTCCCACATCGGCAATGAGTTTAAGTTCTAATCTTAAAGTGAACTGCTCGCCGGGGAGACCTGTTTGAAATTGTTTAGGAGAAGTATTTGTTGAAGAGCGAAAATGAAAATTTCCTTTTCCGCCAATACCGCTTTTCGCGATAAGTATTTTTTCGCCGATTTTTAATATTTCTTCAGTTTTGCTCGTTTCTATCTTTCGGCTTTGCTCAGGATAAATCTTTTGTATTATTGTTCCAACGGGAACTTTTAAAATAAGGTCTCCTCCGTCTGGACCATCGCTGAATTGTCCTCTTCCATCCGCGCCGTTTTTCGCTTTAATTTCTTTTTTATATCTGAATTGACTAAGGGCATTTAAATCGGAAACGCCTTCAAAAAAAATACTGCCACCTTTGCCGCCGCTCGCGCCCGTCGGACCCAAACTCATCATATTTTTATTAAAAGCCACCGCGCCTTTACCGCCATTGCCGGCGCTTACTTTAATTATTACATCATCTATTAGCATAGGTTATTGGTATTTAAAGAAGTATACCCTATAATTAAATCATACGTATATGGATAATGATATTTTAAAAAAACTAGAAGAGCAGGAACAAAAAATCGATAAAATTTATCGATCCGTAGAAAAGATGAGAAAATATTTTCTCTGGTCGTTAATCATCGGCATTGCTTTCATAGTTCTTCCTTTTATTGGGCTTATTTTTGTCATTCCAATGTTTTTAAAAACTCTCAATCTTAGCGGTTTTGGATTATAAAATTAAAACAATTTTGGCGAAAAAACGAATTCTGAAACTTGGCTGCCGGACTTGGATTCGAACCAAGATGAATGGATTCAGAGTCCATTATCCTACCATTAGATGATCCGGCAAATAATATTTGATTCCGCGCAAAAACAAGTTTTATATGGGACAAACAACTGATAACTGACACTCATAATTTACGATAAAATTCATCAAATTTCAATAGGTTTTTTGCCTTCAAATTGGATTTTTTTAAGTTTTAATTTTTTTTCCGGCGTTAAAATCGATTCTAAAATTTTCATTCGTTTTGGCTTGCCCTGAGCTTGCCGAAGGGTCCAAGTTCCGGGTTCTGGATTAAAAGCTCGGACTTTTCGGTCAATCAAAATCGCGATTTCGCCGCCTTCGTTTATAGATTTTTCCAAATCTTGCGGCTCAATAAAAGCATCTTGAGTTTTGATTTTTTTTGTATAAGTGGCTTGAGATTCGTCTTGCGGCGCGCCGATAATTTTTTCGTAATTTTGCTCGTTTTCGTATTTTCGCAAAAATTCTATCAATAAATCCGCTCCTAATTCCGCTAATTTTTCGCTTAATGTTTCATAATTCATAATTCTTAATTCATAATTTTCGAGTGTTTTTTGCGCGAGAATCGATCCATGATCAATTTTTTCATCCATTAAATAAAGCGTTACGCCTGTAATTTCATCGCCGTTTAAAATCGCGGTTTGAATAGGAGATGCGCCACGATGTTTAGGTAAAAGAGATGGATGAACGCCGATTATCCCGAGTTGCGGAATTTCCAAAATTTCTTTGGGAATAATTTTAGCGTAAGCGGCCACTATGAATAAATCAATTGAATTATGAAGTATGAATAATGAATTATAAAATTTTTCATCTAATTTTTCCGGTTGAAGGATTTTAATTTTATTCCTTATTCCTAATTCATAATTCATAATTCTTTGTTTCACTGGTGGGGGAGTGATAATTTTCTTTCTGCCTACCGGCTTATCTGGATTACAAATAACGGCCTTAGGAATAAAACCCGCATTGATAAGTTTTTCTAAAATAATACTGGCAAATTCGGGAGTGCCGAAGAATACGAACTTTGAATTATGAAACATGAATTATGAATTAAGGAAAATAGAATTTAGGATTTTTCAATAGAGTATATTTTTTTACATCTATCAATAAATAATACGCCATTGAGATGGTCTACTTCATGCTGAAAAACTACCGCCAATAATCCAAAAGCTTTAATTTTTATTTTTTTGGCGTTTTTATCTTGGCCGATTAAAGTAATTTTTTCCGACCGCTTAACCAAACCATAAATGCCCGGCACGCTTAGACAGCCCTCTTCCATTATGGATTTTTTCTCGGAAAATTTTATAATTTCCGGATTAAAAATAGCGTAAAATTTCATTTTTTCCGATGGAGATAAAATTATTTTATTTTTTTCATCTTGTTCCAACGACTTTTCCGGAATTAAAGCAATGAACATTTTCAAATTCAATCCAACTTGATTGGCGCTTAAACCGACGCCAATCGCCCTTGTCATCGTCTCGCGCATTTTTTTAATCAATTCGTTAATTTCTTTTTTGGTTAATTCTTGAAAATTAAAATCCGCAGTCTTTATTCTCAAAAATTTTTCTTCTTTTTTGTCGGCTATTGTAAAAATTTTCATTTTTGATATAATAATATTAGCCTAAATAAGCGTTAAAATCCATAGAAAAAAGGAGGTAGCGAAATGGCAAAAGACGGATATTTTCCAGAAACGAGAGAACATGAACAAATTTTTATTGAGAAGCATGATAGGTTTTTTGTTGAAAAGGATTTGTCGGATGATGAGGATGAATTCTCTTGTGAAAGTAAGAGTATTCAAGTAAGGTTAGAAAATAGCTGTGGTGAAATTTTTATTTCACTTCAAAATGGGCGTATTAGTACTTTAAAAAATTTCAATATAAGCTTCGACCGATTTTATGAAGTGTTATCAGCTTTAAAGAAGTGAAGTATGTTTGGGGGGTGGATAAATTTATTCATCCCTCATTTTTTTTAAAAGTATTTTGTATTTCAATTAATTGCCGAAAAACTACCGCCTAAAAAAGCAATATATCTGATAATACGCTATAGCGGTCTTTTTGTCTTGGAATTTTTCCTTCTTTCTATTTACCATTGTAATAATTTTCATATATGAGCATCTTAAGATTAAATTACTTTTTTTATATTATATACTATAATAAATTTATCTAAAAATCTAATAAAGGTTATTTTGTGAAAATAATATGAATACCCCAACTAAAATACTTTCAGACGAACATAATAATATTCTGAAGATAATAGATGTATTATTTAAGGAATGCGATAACTTAGAATCAGGGAAAGAAATTAATAAAGATTTTTTTAAAAAAATAATTGAATTTATTAGAGATTACGCTGATAAATTTCATCATGCCAAGGAGGAGGATATTTTATTTATTGAGTTATCTAAAGATGAAACGCAAATGCATTGTAATCCAATACAACAAATGTTAAATGAGCACGATTTAGGAAGAGATTTTGTGAAAAATATGGAGAATGGATTAAGGGGAAATAACAAGAATAAAATTATTGAAAACGCGCGCGGATATTCTCAATTACTCCAAGAACATATATTTAAAGAAGATAATATTCTATATCCTATGGCAGATGAGGCGCTGAGTCAAAAAACTAAAAAGGCGATGCTAAATAAATTTGAAAAAATTGAACAAAAATTTATTAAAAATAATGAAAAAAATATATCTTTTATAAAAGAATTAACAAAAATAACTTAAAAACCAATCATATTTTTTTAAAATATTTGGATGTGTTTTTATTAAAACCTTCATAAAATACGCCCCTTTGT
>JBBUCW010000016.1:0-3629 GCA_038057615.1 Patescibacteria group bacterium | reverse complement strand
CGGAAATATCCTTGGCAATCCGCATTAAATCATCGTTATCATGTTTTTTTGCCAGCTTAATATAAAGCGATTTGTGTTTATCGTCATTTAATAATTGAGCAATTAAAAGACCGATTAATTGGTATTTTTTATAAACCCGGCTTGTTTTGGCTCGTTCTTTAAGAGTTTCTAAATAATTTTTATCCTCCGAAGTTTTCATATTAAAATTATAGCATATTTTCAAAACGCGCTTGTCTGTTAACAGGAAGCAAGGATTAATGTAAATAAGTTTGACATTTTTAGATAGTAATATTATCTTAATTACAGCACAAATATTTTAAAAAATTAAAGGAGGTGAAACTATGAACGAAATATTCCAATCAATATAGATGTTGGCAAGGGCAAAGAATAGCTGGCTCGTAAAATAAAAATGGGAGGTGTCTTATGGGAGAGAAAAAAGAAAAAGACGCGACAGAAGAAGTTAAATTTGATGTGGAAAGGATTAGTGAAAGAGAAGTAATCCTTATTGCAAAAAATAAAAATGGAATCGTTCGAACGACCATATATTTATGGCCAAAAGAAATTTTCTATTGAGTTTCAAATGGTCCAGCGGCGCCCGTCATAAAGACAAAGCCGCTTTTTTTATTTACTTGTAATTTTATAATTTTTTTAATAGAATATTTACAATGTTTAAATTTTTTTCCGCCCGAGGCGGATCCGCCTTTGGCGGAAAAAATCGTTATTTTGTAATTGGAATTTTAATTATTGCCGCGGTTGCTATTGCCGGCGGAGGTTTTTATTTTGGATATAAAAAGGGAACTGAAAAACCGCAGACCGTTATTATCCGCGGTGTTGCCAATCTTGAGGAGGGAAATATTGAAGCGGTTGATTTTTCTCTTTTTTGGGATGTTTGGCGAACGCTTAAAGAAAAATATGTCGGAGCGGATAAAATAAGCAATCAAGATTTGGTTTATGGCGCGATTTCCGGATTATTCGAATCTTTAAAAGACCCTAACTCTGTTTTTTTCCCGCCAACCGACGCCAAAAAATTTAATGAAGATATTAGCGGAGAATTTTCCGGCATCGGCGCGGAAATCGGCATCCGCAATGACCAACTGGTAATTATCGCCCCTTTAAAAAACACGCCCGCCGATCGCGCCGGATTAAAAGCCATTGATAAAATTTTAAAAATCAACGATACGATTTCTATTAATTTAAGCGTTGACGAAGCGGTTAAATTAATCAGAGGAGAAAAGGGGACGACCGTGATTTTAAATATTCTTCGCAATGGCTGGGAAAAACCAAAAGATATTTCCATTATAAGAGACACCATTCAAGTTCCAACGCTTGATTGGGAAATGCTCGCCCTGCCTTCGTCCCGAGCTCAGGCCGAGGGGAGCGAAGCCGAAGGGAAGGATATCGCCTACATTCATTTATATAATTTTTACGAAAAAGCGCCGTTTTTGTTTTATCAAGCAATTAATGAAATAATTTTTTCCGCCATAGGCGGATCCGCCTCTGGCGGAAAAAATCCCAAGGGCATTGTTTTAGATTTAAGAAATAACCCCGGCGGATATTTGGAGGCATCGGTAAATTTAGCCAGTTGGTTTTTAAAATCCGGAGAAATAGTGGTTAAGGAAGAATTTCGTTCAGATAAGCCGCAAATTTTTAAAGCTCAAGGCAATGGATTTTTAAAAGAAATGCCAATTGTGATTTTAATAAACGAAGGTTCGGCTTCAGCTTCGGAAATTTTAGCCGGCGCTCTTCGCGATAATCGCGGTATTAAATTAATAGGTAAAAAGAGTTTTGGCAAAGGAACGGTTCAAGAATTACAAACGCTTAAAAATGGCGCCATGGCTAAAATTACGATTGCTCATTGGATAATGCCTAAGGGTCAATTAATTGATAAAAATGGTTTAGACCCCGATTATGAAGTTAATTTAACCGAAGATGATATTAAAGCCGGTAAAGATCCGCAATTAGAAAAAGCGATGGAAGTATTAAAATCACTAATCAATCACTAATCTATTCGCGAATATTCGCAAATTTAATTTGGTGTGGATTAGATAATATTATGAAAATAATCCTTCTTCAAAATATAAAAGGTTTAGGTAAAAAATTTGATGTTAAGGAAGTAAGCGATGGCTACGCCAGAAATTTTTTATTTCCAAAAAAAATAGCCGAAATTGCCGGAGATAAATCCATAAAAAAATTGGAAGAATACAAAAATGAATTAAAAAAGAAAGAGGATGATATTAATTTATTATTTAAAGAAATTATTGATAAATTATCGGAAAAAGAATTTCATTTTTCCGTTGAGGCTGACAAAAACGATAAGGTTTTCGGCTCCATAAAAGAAGAGGATGTTAAAAAAGAAATAGAAAAATTTATTTCTTTTGTTCCGGATAATTTAAAACAATCAGTAATTGGTAAAATAAAAATTAAATTGGAAAAACCTTTAAAAACTTTAGGATTGCACACCGTTGAAATTGATTTTCCGAACAACAAAAAAATAAAAATTAATATCAGCCTTAATCGGATTTCACTGTAATTACTTTTGCGTGGCGAATTTTTCCGTCAAAACAAGTTTTCCTTTTAGAAGTAAATTCAATAACGCCAGCCTGAAGAGCGTATAAAGTATCATCTTTAGCTTTTTTAACATTCAATCCGGGCAGATATTTAGTCCCTCTTTGGCGAATCAAAATTTCACCGGCTTTCACCGTTTGTCCATTTTGTCTTTTTATGCCTAATCGTCTTCCTGCCGAATCTCTCCCTAATTTAGTTGAACCTCCAGCCTTAGTATGTGCCATAATTTGAAGCTATTTTATATCTTCCGATTTTATTCTATAATTATATTTATGTCAACTATGTAATTAAATAAATATGTTTTTTAAAGAAAAAATTTCTAATTTTAACAATCAAAATAAAGAATGGATTGCCGAGCATCGTAAAGACATTATTATTTTTTCCTTAATATTTTTAATCAGTTCCTTAAGTTTCGGGCTTGGTTATTTAGTTAATCGCGAATCTAATCACGCGCCAATTATTATTGAAAAGTGTTCGGACACCGCCTTAAGCTATTGACGAATTGGAATAATAAATATAATATAAAACTATGTCCACTCAAACTGCGGAAAAAATCTATAGAGAAGTTAAAGCATTAAAAGAAGAAACTAAGACTCTTAAAGAGCTTGTTTTTCTTATTCTAAAAGACCCCGAAGGAGAATATAAGAAATCTTTTATAAAAAAAATCGTTCAAAAATATCAAAATAAACCGCAATTTGTTTTTACCAATAAAAAATATTTTTTGAAACAGATTTCTTAAATAATGGAAATAGTTTACTCAAGGGATTTTATTAAGTCGGCGAAATCAATCCCAAGGCCGATTAAAAATAAATTAGCTGACTTATTGGAAATTATTAAAGAAAATCCTTTTGATTCTAAACTTCACGTTAAACCATTAGTAGGGGAATTAAAAGGATTTTATTCGTTTAGAATTACTCGCGATTGGCGAGTAATTTTTAATTTTTTAAATTCTCAAAGGATTTTTCTTATTGACATCGCTCACCGAAAAGATATTTATAAATAATTTTTTCGCGAATTCACTCGCGCTCCGATTATAATTGAAAAATGCTCTGACACCGCCTCCG
>JBBUCW010000015.1:0-16066 GCA_038057615.1 Patescibacteria group bacterium | reverse complement strand
ACCGCCAATGGTTTTTGGGATGCCCCTTGGCATTACAAAAACCATCTTATGAAGAAGAGTGGATTCGAACGCCGGAGTTAATTTTTTCAGCAGAAAAAATTGATGAGGCGGTGCCCAGACCAAATTTTTGCGACGGCAAAAATTTGAGTCGCGGGCGAATCCCACCCCCTCCGCCAAGCAATTAAAAACAAGATTAAATTGGATATTAAATATCAATTATGAAAGATAAATTTGGTCCTGAATATATTATTAAAGTATACGATTCTAAAATTGGTATGGAAGGGTTTTTAGTTATTGATAATACTGTTCTTGGTCCGGGAAAGGGCGGTATTCGAATGACACCCGATGTGAATGAAAAAGAAGTGTGTCGGTTGGCTCGAACAATGACATGGAAAAACGCGTTATCAGGAATTCCCTTTGGCGGGGCAAAAGCTGGAATTGTCTGGCCGGGTGGCGATGAAAAACTTAAAAAATCTTTTATTCAAAGTTTTGCCGAAAAAATAAAAATTTTCACTCCTAAATTTTATATTGCCGGTCCGGATGTAAATACCGGCGAAAAAGAAATGCAATGGTTTGTGGAGGCAACCGGAAATTGGCGATCGGCAACGGGCAAGCCGGCGAATTTATGTATGAAAATTTTTGGTAAACCCGAAGAAAAATGCGGGATTCCTCATGAATTTGGAAGCACCGGATTTGGCGTGGCGCAGGCGACAAAAATTGCGATAGAATTAGCAGGCTTAGATTTTAAAAAAGTTACGGTTGCTATTCACGGGTTTGGCAATGTCGGGACTTTTACTTATAAATTTTTAAGGGATTTAGGAATAAAAACAGTGGCGATTGCCGATTTTAATGGAGCGATTTATTCATCCGAAGGTTTTGAAAAAAAAGTTATGGATCGGTTGATTAAAGAAAAAAAATCAATCGTAGAATATCCTCAAGGAAAAAAAATTTCTCCCGAAGAATTTTGGAGTCTTCCGGTTGATATTATTATTCCTGCTTCAGTGACCGATGTTATTAACGAAAAAAATAAAGATTTTATCCGCGCCAAAATTATTGTTGAGGCGGGGAATATTCCAATGAGTGAGCAGATTGAAGAAAAATTATTTCGGAAAGGTATTCTTATTGTTCCCGATTTTGTTGCCAATGCCGGAGGCGTTATCTCTTCGTATGCCGAATACCGCGGTTATAATCCTAAAAAAATGTTTGATATTGTTGAACAAAAAATTAGAAATAGCGCGCGATTAGTTCTTGAACAAAGTTTAAAATTAAAAAAGAATCCTCGCAAAGTAGCTTTGGCGATTGTTAGAGAAAAGATTGAATCAGCAGCGTAATAAATCTTTGATTTTTCCAAAAAATTTTATATTATTATAAGAATGAACGAGTTTTTTATCAATGAAAAAATTTGGCGTTATTTGACGAATTTTTGGACAATTATTCTTTTTGTTTTTTTAATCTTTGATTTTTTAAATAATAATCGCTTTGATTTTTTAATCGGTCCGTTTGCGGTTATTTATTTAGGTGTTTTGGGACTTTTTGTCAGTAGTAAAGAATTTGACCGATGGTATGACCATCGTAAGGATAGACATCCCGGTGAATGGTATATCGTCGCTTGGACCGTATTAATAGTTTTGCTTCTTTTTTTGAATATTTTTTATAATCAAAATTATCACTTACCCTCTGAAATTATTGCCAGTTATATCGCGGTATTAGGAATTTTCGCCATCACTCAAAAATCCAAAAAATTTTATAACCGGAAAAACTCAAAATATTTCCAATGAAACATATTATTGAATCTCAACAATTTAATCAAAAATTAATTAACGAGATTTTTTCCATCGCGGATAAATTGGAAAATAAAACAGATAATTCTTGTAAGGGGAAAATAATGGTTTCTCTTTTTTATGAACCCAGCACTAGAACGCGATTTTCTTTTGAATCGGCAATGTTGCGTTTAGGCGGAAGTGTTATTACAACTGAAAATGCCAAGGAGTTTTCTTCTGCCGCAAAAGGAGAGACAATAGAAGATTCAATCAGGGTGATTAATAATTACGCGGATGTAATTATTCTTCGCCATTTTGAAGAAGGAGCTTCCCAAAAAGCCGCTGCGGTGTCTAAAATTCCTGTTATAAATGCGGGAGACGGAGTTGGACAGCACCCCACTCAAGCACTGCTTGATTTATACACCATAAAAAGAGAGTTAAAAAAAATAAATGGGATAAAGATTGCTTTAGTCGGTGATCTCAAAAATGGAAGAACTATACGATCTTTGGCTTATCTTTTGGGTAAATACAAAAATGTTAAAATTTATTTTGTTTCGCCTAAAGATCTTCGGGTGGGAGAAGATATAAAAAAATATTTAAATAGACATAATACATATTATAAAGAAATAGAGGATTTAAAATCCATAATTAAGGAGATTGATGTTTTATATCAAACAAGAATACAGAAAGAGCGTTTTAAAACAGAAAAAGAATATAAAAAATTTAAGGGTTGTTATAAAATAGATTTAATTTTGGTAAAGCAAATGAAACCAAAATCAATTATTATGCATCCTTTGCCCAGAGTAGATGAAATTTTGCCGGAAGTGGATAATTCTCCAAAGGCTGTTTATTTTAAACAAACGCATTATGGACTTTTTATTAGAATGGCTTTGTTAAAAATGATTTTGAAGAATTAATTATTAAAACTAATTATCATATGTTTTCTCGAACTCAAAATATTAAACTTTCGCCGATAAAACAAATAGAACTTCTGGCTTCAAAAATTCCGGATGTGGTTTCTTTGGCGCAGGGAGTGCCTTCTTTTGATACGCCGGAAGTGATTAAAAAATCGGCAATTAAAGCTTTAAGCAGGGGAGTGGTGGCGAAATATTCCTTGACTTATGGTTTGCCGGAACTTCGGGAAACTATTGAGCAAAAATTGGCGGAAGACGGAATGTATTATGATTTTGAAAAAGAAATTATCGCGACCGCCGGTTCAATAGAAGCGATAACAGCGACTTTAATTGCCATTATTGAGCCGAAAAAAAATGAGATAATTTTATTTTCGCCGAGCTACACTTCTTATGCCGAAGCCGTAAAAGTCGCTGGCGGCAAGCCGATTTTTGTAAACTTAATTGAGGGAGGGCTTGCCCTGAGCCAGTCGAAGGGTTGGCGGATTGATTTTAAATCTTTGGAGCGGAAAATAAATTCTAAAACCGCCGCGATTTTATTTTGCAATCCCAATAACCCCACAGGCACTATTTTCCCAAAAGAAGATTTATTAAAAATCGCCGAGCTGGCGGAAAATAAAAAGTTTTTTATTTTAAGCGATGAGGTTTATAAGGATTTTATTTATGATTTTGCTTTTCCGTCTGACGGAACTGCCGGCAGAGCCTTTTTCTCATTGGCTCAAATTCCAGAACTGCGAAAACGAGTCATCAGAATTTTCAGTTTGTCCAAAGCTTACGCGATGACCGGCTGGCGAATCGGATTTATGCACAGCGACGAAGAAAATATTAAAGAAATTTTAAAAGTCCATGATTCTTTGGTAACTTGCGCGCCGGTGATTTCTCAATACGCCGCTATAGCGGCTTTGGATTTCGGCGATAAAGAAATTGAAAAATTTCGCCGGCAATATCAGGAACGCCGCGATTTGATTTGTCGTCACTTAGACGATTTAAAAGATTTTTTTTCTTATCAAAAACCAAACAGTTCTTATTTTATTTTTCCGAAATTATTGCCGAAAAGGGATTCTTGGCAATTTGCGCTGGATTTATTAGAAAAAGCCCATGTGGCGGTTGTGCCGGGTATTGCTTTTGGTCCGAGCGGCGAAAGCCATATTAGAATGTCTTTTGGCAGAAGTGAAAAAGATATTAATGAAGCGATGAGGAGGATAAAAAAATTTTTTAAATATGATTAATTTTTTTAAACGGGTTGTTCAATTTAAATTAAAATGGTTTGCCAAAATTTATCTTTGGCGGACAAAGCCGAAAGTAATTGTGATAGCCGGAACAATCGGCCGTCACTGGATTAAAGAGGCGGTGAAAGAAGTTTTGGAAGATAAAAATTTTTTAGTTAGAACTAACAAAAAAAATTTTAATGCCGAGATTGGTCTGCCGCTTTCAATTTTAGATTTGTCTTCGGGCAAAAAAAGTTTTTGGCAATGGCTAAAAATTTTATGGTTAGCTTTTAAAAAGGTGGCGGTTTTTTCGAAAATAAAATTGTCGCCAAACTATTTAGTGTTAGAAATGGCAATTAACGCGCCGGAAAATATGAATTATTTAACGAGTATTGTTAAGCCAGATGTAGTTATTTTAACAACCATTACGATGATTTATGCCGAGAATTTTGAGAATTTAGATGAAATTAGCCGTGAATATGGAGAATTGGCGAAAGTTTTGTCTTGGAACGGCATTTTGATTTTAAACAATGATGATTTAAGAATAAAAGAATTGGGAAAATATTTTGACGGCAAAGTTATCACTTTTGGATTTTCGGATGGTTCACAATATAAAGCGGTAAGTGTCAGTAAGATTGCTGACGGACAAAAATTTAAAATAGAAGTTAAGCAGAAAGAAAAAGAAATTTTAAATGTTAAAATCAATCGTTTCGGTCAACATCATATTTACGCGGAATTAGTCAGGGCAATCATTAAAGATAATTTTTCAGCCGAAGGCTGATCCGCCTCAGGCGGAAAAGAGCGTCAAAAAGATTTTTTCGGGAAGATTTTAGAAATCACCGAATAACGAATTTATTACGAATTTACGAATTTGTATATTCGCGTTGATTCGCTATTCGTTGATTTGCCTTATTCTGCTATTGCGATTAAACCCCATTAGAAATCGCAAGCGCTTGTTTATATTCCATAATTTATATTATTACAATTATTGTGATATACCGTTTTTAGCGGTAATGAAATTATGTTTGCGTTTTATTTCTAACGGGGTAAAATATAAAAATGGCTTCTCCCGTCCAAGAAATTAAAGACCGCTTGGATATTGTGGAATTTATTCGTTCCTATATTCCGCTTCAGCCTGCCGGTAAGAATTTTAAAGCGCCTTGTCCTTTTCATAAGGAAAAAACGCCGTCTTTTATTGTTTCGCCGGAGAGACAGACTTGGCATTGTTTCGGCGCTTGTGGCGAAGGAGGCGATGTCATTAAGTTTTTGATGAAATATGAAAATCTGGAGTTTTACGAGGCATTGAAAATTTTGGCGGAAAAAGCCGGTATAGAACTGAAAAAAATCAGTCCGGCCGAACAAAGGCAATTCGGCGTTCTTTACGATATTAATGATTCGGCTAAAGAATTTTTTAAGAAAAAATTAGAGCAATCCACGGAAGTTTTAAAATATCTTTCAGAGCGCGGATTAAAAAAAGAAACGATTAAAGAATTTGAATTAGGACTTTCGGTGTCAGGATTAGATGAATTAACGCGATATTTAATTAGTTTGGGTTTTAATATTAAAGATATTGAAAGAGCCGGTTTGAATTTTAAAACCGAACGGGGAAGTTATATCGACAGATTTAGAGAAAGAATAATGTTTCCGATTTATAATCATTTCGGGAAAGTAGTCGGATTTTCCGGTAGAATTTTGGAACGGACTACAGACTACAGACTACGGACTACGGCGGTAGACAGTAGTCCGTCGACTGTAGCCAAATATATCAACAGTCCCGAGACGCCGATTTTTAATAAATCAAGATTACTTTACGGTTTTCATAAAACCAAAAATCATATTCGGGAGCAGAAGTCGGTGTTATTAGTGGAAGGGCAGATGGATTTTTTGATGGTTTATCAAGATGGAGTTAAAAATGTTGCGGCTGTTTCCGGCACGGCTTTAACAATAGACCATTTAAAAACTCTTCGGCGATTGACCGACCAATTAATTTTATATTTTGATAATGACGAAGCAGGATTAAACGCGGCCGAACGATCCATTGATTTGGCGGCTACCAATGATTTCAGCGTTAAAATTTTAATTTTGAAAGATTATAAAGACCCGGCTGAAGCGGTTTTAAAATCTCCAGGGGAATTGATTGATTTTATTGATAAAACTATGCCGGCGATTGAATTCTATTTTGATCGTTATCTTTCAAGCGCGGAACTACGCGGAAAATTAAGCGGAACTACGCGGAAAGATGGCGCGAAATTGTATGAAAATATCGGGGATTTCAAAAAAAATATTCGGATTATTCTTGGGAAAATTAAAAATTTGACCAGTCCGATAGAGAGGGCTCATTGGATTAAAGAGCTCTCATTAAAAACAAAAATTGAAGAAAAAATATTGATGGAAGAAATGGCCCAGTTGAATACGCGGAACAATGTGAAAATTCACGCGGAGCAACGCGGAAATAATCTGCGTCAATTTACGTTAAATCGTCGCGAATTAATTGCTCAACGGATGATTAGTTTGATAATGGTTAAAGAAAATTTTAAGTCGCAGATAGAAGAGCACTTTGATTATTTGCCGAATGATTATTTGATTATTTTAAAAAGTTTATTAAAGACGGAAAAATTAAGCGATGAGCGGTTGAGCGGTTTGTTTAATTTAATTTCTCTTCGTTCGTCTTTTGAATCCTCAATTATTGAAGAAGGAAAAATGGACGCGGAATTTCAGGAAATTTTAAGACAGCTTCGATTGGAATATCTAAAAGAAAAAAGACAAGGATTGACTTTTTTGATTAAAGAAGCCGAGCATCTAGGAGAAGAAGAAAAAGTCGCGTTCGGTTTGGAAGAATTTGATAAAATTTCAAAAATAATGCATAATATATGAAGGGCTTTGTTCAAAAATCAGAGCCGTTAGGCAAATGATTGTTGATATATTTGGCTACAGTCGACGGACTACTGTCTACCGCCGTAGTCCGTAGTCTGTAGTCTGTAGTCCGTTCCAAAATTCTACCGGAAAAACCGTATCATTTTTTCAATTTTGAGTCTTGCGGACTCAAAATTATTTTCAATACGCATTAAATATTATATAATTATTATTTCTTTAATTGCTACCGTAAAAGTGGGGAGGGGTGCTCATAATTGTAGTGAAATTTTATTCGCTATAAGATGGGCTCGAAAATTTCAACAATTATGGCAAAAAAAATTATAAAAAAAAGAATCGTTAAGCAAATTAAAGTGCGGCTTAAAGCCGTGATTAAAAGTAAAAAGAAAATTATAAAGAAAATAATTATTAAGACTCGTAATATCCATAAGAATGTATTACGGAGTAAAAATAAAAAGCTAAAGAAGTTAAAGAAGATAAAGAAAGCGAAGAAAGAGCCGAAATCCAAGTTTGACGAATCGGCGATTGAAGAGTTAATTAAGGCCGGTCGGTCAAGGGGATTTATTACGGACACGGAAATTCTTTCTCATCTTCCGCACATTGAAAATGACATTGTTTTTTTAGAAAAAGTTTATGATAGTTTGGAAAAAGTTAATATTAAAGTAATTGAGACCAATCAGTTGATTGAAATTGGAGAGGAAGAAGAAATCAGCAAAAAAGAATTAGAAGAAGCCATTAAGATAGGAGAAGGATCGGCATTGCCGGACGCGGTTCAAATGTATCTTAAAGAAATTGGAAAAACTCCGCTTTTAAAAGGAGCAGGAGAACGAGAACTAGCCAAGCGAATGGAAAAAGGCGATGAAGAAGCAAGACAGCAATTGATGATGGCCAATTTACGATTGGTTGTTTCAATCGCTAAGCGTTATATTCGCCGCACTCCAAATTTAAGCATTTTAGATTTGATTCAAGAAGGCAATATTGGGCTTTCGCGGGCGGTTGAAAAGTTTGATTATAGAAGAGGTTTTAAATTTTCCACTTACGCCACTTGGTGGATTAGGCAGGCGATTACTAGAGCTTTAGCCGATCAATCGCGGACTATTCGGATTCCGGTTCACGCGGTTGAAGCTATTTCAAAATATACTCAAACAAAAAGAAAATTAGCTCAAGAATTCGGCCGTGAACCATTGATAGAAGAAATTGCCATTGAAATGGGAATCGAGCCGGAAAAAATCAGACATATTCAAAAAATTTCCCAAGAAGTGCTTTCTCTTGAAGCGCCGGTAGGCGAAGATGACGAGGAATCATCTTTATCGGAATTTGTTAGGGATGAAAAAAGTTTGACTTCAGCTCAATTGGCGGCTCAAGCTTTGCTCGGAAATCATATTAAAGAAATTTTAGTTGATTTGACTTCGCGCGAACAAGAAATTTTAAAATTGCGTTTTGGTTTAGGAGACGGCATCACCCATACCCTTGAAGAAGTTGGTAAACAATTTGGCGTCACTCGCGAACGGGTCAGACAAATTGAAGCCAAGGCTTTGTTGAAAATAAAAGCTCACAAAAAAATAAAAACATTGGAAGAATATTAAAATTAGTTTGAATTACGAAATTCGTGTTATGAGCAGAGCCTTACACAGCGCGACGGCGCGAGCAGAGCAAATTTTCAGCATAAAATTATGCGAGCTCTGCGAGTAATATGAATTTCGTGATTCAAAGTAAAATTAGTTAGAGGGACGCTTTATTGTAATGACTTCCGAACAAATCCGCAAAAAATTTTTAGATTTTTTTAAAAAAAGGGGGCATATTATTATTCCGTCGGCTTCATTAATTCCGGAAAACGACCCAACAGTGCTTTTTACCACCGCGGGTATGCATCCATTAGTGCCATATTTGATGGGCGAAAAACATCCGGCCGGTTGGCGAATCGCTAATTGCCAAAAATGTATCCGCACTTCAGATATAGATGAAGTTGGTGATGCCACTCACCATACTTTTTTTGAAATGTTGGGAAATTGGTCGCTGGGAGATTATTTTAAAAAAGAAGCGATTGAATGGAGCTGGGAATTTTTGACAGGCAAAGAATGGCTTAATTTGGATAAGAATCGATTAGCGATTTCGGTTTTTGAGGGAGACAGCGACGCGCCGTTTGACGAAGAATCTTTTAATATTTGGAAAAATCTTGGCGTGGCGGAAGAAAGAATTGCTAAACTTCCCAAAAAAAATAATTGGTGGGGACCGGCAGGTGAAACTGGGCCGTGCGGACCGGATACGGAAATGTTTTATTGGGCAGGTGATATTGATAAAGCGCCGGAAGGATTTAACGATGATAATGTTTTATGGGTGGAGATTTGGAACAATGTTTTTATGCAATTTAACAAGAAAACTGACGGAACTTTTGAAACATTGAAACAGCAAAATGTTGATACCGGTATGGGGCTGGAACGGACATTGGCCGCGCTCAATGATTTGGATGATAATTATAAAACAGAACTTTTTTGGCCCTTGATTCAAAAAATTGAAGAGCTTTCAGGAAAAAAATATGGAGCATCAGACGAGATTCCGCGCGCTATGCGAATTATTGCTGATCATATTAAAGCCGCGACTTTTATTTTAGGAGATGAAAAAGGAATTGCGCCATCTAATATTGGACAAGGTTATGTTTTGCGTAGATTGATTCGCAGGGCGGTTCGCAACGGTTTTTCGCTAGGCATAAAAGAAATTTTCACTTCAAAAATAGCCGAAGAGGTTATTAAAATTTATCAGGATACGTACGCAGAGTTAAAAAAGAATAAAGATTTTATAATAAATCAATTGATTAAAGAAGAAGAAAAGTTTAAAGAAACATTAGAGAGAGGATTAAAAGAGTTTAATAAAATTTTATCAGGGAAAGTGGAAAGCGTCATTTCAATACCCAATTCTCTCAATACTAAATCTATAAATTTTCCAGAAATTAGCGGCGGGGATTTATTTATAATAACCGCCACTTATGGGTTTCCATTAGAAATGTGTTTGGAAGAATTAAATAGAATTATTTCTATAATTTGTAAAAATAAAATTGATATACGGACGATGGATTTTGGCAAGAGATTAGTTAAGGAATATGATGAGGATGCAAAAAAACACCGCGAACTTTCCCGCACCGCTTCGGCGGGAATGTTCAAGGGCGGGTTGGCGGACGCGAGCGAACAGACGATAAAATACCACACCGCGGCGCATTTAATGCTGGCGGCATTGAGAAAAGTTTTAGGAGAAAGCGTTTTGCAAAAAGGTTCAAACATAACTTCGGAAAGATTAAGGTTTGATTTTTCTTATCCCGAGAAAATGACGCTTAACCAAATTAAACAAGTGGAAGATTTAGTTAATGAAAAAATAAAAGAAGATTTACCTGTAATTTGCGAAGAGATGAATTTAAAAGATGCTAAAAATCAGGGCGCGATGGGCGTTTTTAACCAAAAATATGGAGAGCGGGTTAAGGTTTATACTATTGGTAATCTATCAGAGGAAAATTTTTTTTCTAAAGAAATTTGCGGCGGACCTCATATTAAAAAAACTTCGGAAATCGGCGAATTTAAAATTTTAAAAGAAGAATCTGTCGGAGGGGGGGTTAGAAGAATTAGGGCTATTATTAATTCTTAATTTTTGGTATAATTTTAATGTTTCGTCATTATGAATTAAGTGAAACAATCTCAATTATAAAATAATCGTTAATTACTAAATTACTATGTCTAATAATTTTGCAAAAAAAAAGATGGTTGATATTGCTCAATCAGCGCCAAAATTAGCGCAAAAAAAAGAAGAGCAAACAACCATTAAGGATGATTTTAAAAAATTAGACAAAAATATCGGAGAAAAACGCGACAAAGAAATTGAGCAATTTGAAAAAAGAGAAGAAGATCAGTTTAAAAAAGAAGCGGAAATTGAAAAGAGGAAGCGGTTTTCTTTAAAAACTTATATTTTATCGGGATTATTTTTAATTTTATTGGGAGTAATTATTTATTCGGTAATTGAATTTTTACCAAAAGCGAAAATAAAAATTACCGTAAAGAAAATTGAGTGGAATTATATTGATTCGGCAATTGCCGATAAGAATATCGCTCAACCCATTTTAAGCGAAACAGGGAAAAAACAAGTGCCGGCGGAAGTTTTTTCAATCAGAAAAAACTTTAATTTTTCTTTCGCGGCAACAGGGAAAAAACAAGTTGAAAAAAAAGCGGGAGGAAAAATTATTATTTATAACGCTTATAGTTCAACTCCCCAGCCATTAATAGTCGGTACCAGATTTTTATCTCCAAATGGAAAAATTTTTAAATTAACAGAAAGAATTATTGTTCCCGGCGCTCAAATTATTGAAGGGAAAATAGTTTCTTCAAATATTGAAGCGAAAGTGGAAGCGGATCAACCGGGACCGCAATACAATATTGAACCCGTCAGCCGTTTTCTTATCCCCGGATTTCAAGGAACATCAAAATATCAGGGATTTTACGCCGAGTCAAAAGAGCCGATGAAAGGCGGGTTTATCGGTGAAATGGCTTACCCGACGGATGAAGATATTAAAAAATCAAAAGCCAACGCTGAAAAAGATTTCAAAGATTATGCCGATTCTTATTTATCTCTTCAAATGCCGTCGGAATTTAAGTTTATTAGCGGTAGTCGGCAGTTTAATATTTTAAAGGAGGAAGTTAATGTCAATACCGATGAAAAAGGCAATTTTACGATTTTTATGGACGGCGAGTCATCGGCCATAGGTTTTCAAGAAACGGATTTAATAAGTTTAATAGAAAAAGTCGCTCAAGTTAATTTGGGGGAAAATTTTAAAATCAAGAATTATCAACTGGAATATGGCGTTGGCCGGTCGGATTTTAAAAAAGATCAAATTTCTTTTGCCGTTGATTTTAAAGGGATTTTTGAAGAACCAATTAATATTAATGATTTTAAACAAAAAGTTTTAGGCAAAAGTGAGCAAGATTTAAAAACTTTAATTTCGTCTTTCTCCAATATTCAAAAAACTACTGTTTCTTTTTGGCCTTTTTGGGTGGGAAAGGTGCCCAATAATTTAAAGCGAGTTGTTATAGAAGCGGAATAAATCCCCCACATAATTTTATGTAGGGGGTAAATATAATGAAAAAACTGATTGAAATAATTAAAGAAGCGGAAAATAGGAAAGTTGCGATAGGGCATTTTAATATCTCTGAATGCGCCGGTTTGAAAGGAATTTTTAAGGCGGCGCAAGAGCTTAATTTGCCGGTGATTATCGGCGTTTCCGAAGGCGAGCGGGAATTTATTGGAACTAAACGAATCGCTTTAATGGTAAAAAGTTTACGGGAAGAATTTAATTACCCGATTTTTTTAAACGCCGACCATACTCATTCATTTGAAAAAATTAAAGAAGCGGTGGAGGCCGGTTTTGACGCTGTTCTTTTTGATGGCGGAAAATTGCCGTTTGAGGAAAATATCAAAAAAACAAAGGAAGTGGTTGAATATGTTAAAAATGTATCCGCCAGCCGGCGGACGGAAATTCTAGTTGAAGCTGAACTTGGTTATTTGGGAGCTGGTTCTGTTATTTTGGATAAAATTCCCGAAGAAGCGACAATCGAAGAGCAAGATTTAACAAAACCGGACGAGGCGGCTTTCTTTATTAAAGAAACCGGCATTGATTTATTGGCGCCGGCAGTGGGGAATATTCATGGAATGTTTAAAAACGCGCCGAATCCCAATCTTGATATTGAAAGAATTAAAAAAATTCGCCAAGCTGTTGGTATTCCCTTGGTTTTACACGGCGGTTCCGGAATTCGTAATGAAGATTTTTTACAAGCCATTGATGCCGGAATTTCAATTATTCATATTAATACGGAAATTCGTTTAGCTTGGAGAAGGGGAATGGAAAAAGCTTTACAAGAAAAACCCGAAGAAATCACGCCATATAAATTATTGCCGATAGTAGTTGAAGAAATAAAAGAAGTAGTGTATAATAGATTAAAATTATTTAATGGCTTGGTATAAATTTTTATCGCTTCGTTTATAAATTTATAAAAATATGGCAGAACTAATTGCTCAAAAACGAGAAATATTAGGTAAAAAAGTTGATTTTTTGCGCCGGCAAGGTTTGATCCCGGCCGAACTTTATGGTCATAAGATTGAGAATATTAACCTAAGCGTTTCCGCTAAGGATTTTTTGCGTGTTTTTAAAGAAGCCGGCGAAAGTACGGTAATAAAGTTGAAAGTGGAAATAACCCCAACCGAAGTATCGGAATTTAATGTTTTGGTAAATGATTTTCAGGAAAATCCCTTAACCAATGAAGTTTCTCATATTGATTTTTATTCCGTAAAAATGGATGAAAAAATTACCGCCAAAATTCCGTTGAAATTTATTAATGAACCGCCGGCGGTTAAAGAAAAGAATGGAGTTTTAGTTAAAGCAATGCATGAAATTGAAATAGAAGCTTTGCCGGCTGATTTGCTTCATCATATTGAAATTGATCTTAGCGGCCTTTCCGACATTGGAATGAGTATTTATGTTAAAGATTTAAAAGTGAACAAAAAAGTAAGATTTTTAGTTAACTCGGAAACCGTCGTAGCCACTATTACTGAAATGGCGAAAGAAGAAGTGTTAGCGGAGCCGGTTAATGTGGAAGAAGTGAAAGTTGAAGGAGAGGAAAAGAAAAAAGAAAGAGAGGAGAAAAAAGAGAAAGATAATAGACCCGCTGCTTAATAACTTTTCTGCTGCTCCGCCAGCTGGCGGATTAGCTACGGCTTTGCGAAAATTTCTTGACGCATACTTCGCATGCGCCTTCAAAATTTTCGCTTCGTCTCGCTCAAAATATAACAATTGGCAGCGAGAAGAAAGTAAATATTAAAAATATTTACTTTCTCCGAGCGAATCAATTGATAAAACAAAGTTTTATCAAATTTCGTTACGAAAATTATTAAGCAGTGGGTCTAAAGAATAACAATGAAAACTTTCCTCCTTGTTGACATAAGAAAAAGGAGAAATAACTCCAGACTTAATTTAAGTTTTAATCCTCAAATTGCGATTCCTATTAAAAAATTGCTCAAAGCAATATTGATTTTACCTATTGTTTTATTTTTTATTTTTGGTTCGGCGGCGGCTCCTGTTTCCGGCGGCGCTCAAGCCGCCCAGAATGAAAATGAAAGAAAGGCGCTGGAAGATCAGCTGTCTGAACTGGAAAATCAAATTTCCAATTATGAAACAACAATTGAGCAATATAAAAAACAAGGAAAAAATCTTCAATCAGAAGTAAAGCGTTTGGAATCTCAAATTTCTAAACTTAATCTTCAGATAAAAGCCGTTAATTTAACTTTAAATAAACTTGACTCCGAGATTGCCGGCGCTCAAGGGCAAATAAATCAAACTGAAAGTGAAATTGATTTTAATAAAGGAAATCTTTCAAAGTTGCTTCAAGTTTTATATGAAAATGACAAACAATCATTAATGGAGATTCTTTTTAAAAATCCCCAGCTTTCGGATTTTTTCGGCGATGTGAATAACATGCTGGCGGTTCAGGAAAATTTAAGAATCGTTATTGTCAAAGTTATTGAAGCGCGCCAAAAATTGATTGATCAAAAAGAAATTTTGGCCTTGGAACGGGATGATGCGGTCGTTTTAAAGGCTTATCAGGATGCCCAAAGGTTAAACATTAAAAAAATTCAGTCGGATAAAAACAGTCTTTTAAAAGTTACCAAAGGCAAAGAATCGGAGTATCAGAAAATTTTGGTTGAAACTAAAAAAACCGCGGCGGAAATCAGAAAACAAATTTTTAAAATGCTCGGCGGAGGAGAATTAAGTTTTGAAGAGGCCTATCAATTTGCGAAATTTGCCGAAAGCGCGACTGGCGTGCGCGCCGCTTTGCTTTTGGCGGTTTTAGACAGGGAATCAGCGCTTGGAAAAAATGTCGGAAGATGCGGTTATAAAACAGCTATGTCGCCGGGGATACCAGCGAGACCAAACCGCCGTGACGATATCTCTATTTTTATGCGCATTACGTCGGAGCTTGGCATAGATCCGAATTCAATTATGGTTTCTTGCGCGAACGCTGACGGCGCTTTTGGCGGAGCCATGGGTCCGGCGCAATTCATTCCGTCAACATGGCAACTTTATGAAAATAAAATAGCTGAAGTTACCGGTAGCAATCCGCCTTCGCCTTGGAGAAACGCGGACGCGTTTGCGGCAACCGCTTTGTATCTTAAAAATGCCGGCGCCGGCAAAGGAGCTTCATTAACTGATGAAAGAAAAGCCGCGGCGAAATATTATGCCGGCTCGCGCTGGAGCCGTTATCTTTGGACTTATGGCGCTAAAGTAATTTCGCAAGCCCAAAAATTTGAAGAAGATATAGCTATTTTGAGTTCGTAAAAATCTCAAATCTCAAAAATCAAATCTACAATTAAAATCTTCAAATCTTTTTAATTTAAAATTTTATTTTTAAGATGTAATTTTGACATTTGAGATTTTAAATTTGAGATTTATTGAAAGATTTAATTATCGGTTCCAGTTCTCCATCCAAAATTTTTTCAATATTGTGCCCTAAACCAAGCTTTGCTTGGTCGGGCGATCAATCCGCCAATAGGCGGATTGATTTAGCCATTTTTTCCAGCAATATATCTAAATCCCCATTTAAGATTTTTTCTAGGTTGTGGACTTTCACATTAAAGCGATGGTCGGTGATTCGGTCGTCCGGAAAATTGTAAGTTCTGATTTTTTCGGAACGATCGGCGGTGCCGATTTGTTCTTTGCGATTTGCTCCTAATTTTTGTTGTTCAGTTTGTTTTTGAGCTTCATAAAGTTTTGAACGCAGAATACTCATAGCCGCTTCGCGATTGGCATATTGAGATCGTTCCGCGCGCGAAGAAATTACGATACCGGTCGGTTTATGAAGAATTCTTACGGCGGTTTCAACTTTATTGACATTTTGCCCTCCGGGTCCGCCGGCCCGACAAAAAGTAACTTCTAAATCATTGGAATTTATTTGAACTTCTTTAGCTTCAACTTCCGGAAGAATAGCCACTGTGGCGGTGGAAGTATGAACGCGTCCGGCTTTTTCGGTTTTTGGAATTCTTTGAATTCTATGAACGCCGGATTCTTGTTTCAAATTATCATAAGCGTTTTTTCCCTCTATACGGCCGATAAATGTTTTATAACCGCCGGTTGAAACTTCATTAAAATCAAGAATAGAAAATTTCCAACCCTGCTTATTGGCATAGCGTTGATACATTCTGACTAAATCTCCGGCAAAGATAGAGGCTTCATCGCCGCCCGCTCCGGCGCGAATTTCAAGAATGATTTTATTCATGAGATTATTTTTTA
>JBBUCW010000014.1:0-9409 GCA_038057615.1 Patescibacteria group bacterium | reverse complement strand
TTGAGAATTAAGAATTGAGGATTGAGGGATTTGTAAGCCCTAAATTCTATATTCTAAATTCTATATTCTTTTATAATTGCAGTCCTCCTTTTCTCGCTTCTTCGGCTATGGCTTTTATTCTACCATGATATTTATAATTACCTTTATCAAAAATCGCTTTTTTAATACCTTTTTCAATAGCTTTTTTAGCAATCAATTCTCCTAATTTTTCCGCTAATTTTTGTTTTGTTATTGATTGCTTATCTGTAAATTCTTGCGTTGAAGCGCTTATTAAAGTCTTTCTAACTTTATCATCAATCAATTGAACATAAGTATAATGATTAGATCGAAAAACTGAAAACCGCGGCGTTTCAGCGGTTCCATGTATTCTTGCTCGCGTCCGATTTTTTCGTCTATCTCTTATTTTATTTAAAATCTTAGTTTTATTCATATTTATTTCTCCGTTCCCGCCACCTTCTTCCCGGCTTTCCGGATAATTATTTCACCCTGATATCTAATCCCTTTTCCTTTATAGGGTTCTGGTTTTTTTAATGCCCTTATTTTAGCGGCTGTTTCGCCGACCAAAAATTTATCAATGCCCGATATTTTAATAGTATTTTTCTCAACCGAAATTTTAACGCTTTCCGGCGGGATAAATTTTACCGGATGAGAATAACCGATATTTAACGATAGAATATTCCCATCCATATTCGCCTTAAAACCAACTCCTTCTATTTCTAAAACCTTGCTAAATCCTTGAGTAAGACCAATAACAGCATTAAAAGTTAATGATCTTATTGTTCCCCAATTGGCTCTGGCTTGTTTTGAATCGTTATCCGGAGTAAATAAAATAATTTTATTTTCCATTTTAATATTTATATGAGGAAGGATTTTTAAACTAATAACGCCACCGGCGCCTTTTAACTCCGACGCTTCGGTCGGAGCTCCGACCCCTTGGCGTCGGAGTTCTAAAAATCCGTCGTTTATTTTAACTTCAACGTTATCAGGAATCATTATTGGTTTTTTACCTATTTTAGACAAATTAGTATTTAGGATTTAGAATTTAGGATTTAGGAAATTAATTCCTAAATTCTATATTCTAAATTCTATATTCTTGAATTATTACCAAATTTTAAACAACATCTCTCCTCCGACTTTTATTTTTTTCGCTTCTCTGCCGGTTATAACTCCTTTTGGCGTTGAAACAACCAATAAACCATATCCATTTCTTACTTGCTTGATGTCTTTATAGCCGATATAAAGCCGGAGCGACGGCTTGCTGATTAATTTAATCCCGCTTATCGCTTTTTCTTCCTTATTATATTTCAATTCAATTTCTATTATTCTTTTTGCTCCTCTGCCTTTTTTATCAAAATCTTTTATAAAATTATTTTCTTTTAAAATTTCCAAAACCCGCTCATCCATTTTTGAATAAGAAACTTTAATACTTTCTTTTTTAACCGCTTGAGCATTTTTAATTTTTGTTAATAAATCTATATACAAATTAGGATTGAGAATTGAGAATTAAGGATTGAGGGATTTTTAGTCCCTAAATTCTATATTCTAAATTCTATATTCTTGAATTATTACCATGACGCTTTTTTTATCCCCGGTATTTCCCCTCGACTTGCCATCTCCCGAAAACAAATTCTGCATAATCCAAAGTCTCTAAGATAACCGCGTTTTCTACCGCACTTAAAACAACGACGAACAATTCGCGTTGAATATTTAGGCGGTTTTTTCGCTCTGGCGATTACTGATGTTTTAGCCATGTTTTTTTAATGGTATTCCTAAAATTCTATATAATTCTATCGCTTCTTCTTTATTCTTAGCTTTAACTACAATACTGATTTCCATTCCAAAGTCAACTTTGGAAATTTCGGGGTTGATTTCCGGAAAAACAGAATTATCTTTTAACCCCGTCGATAAATTTCCTTGGTTATCAATATTTTTAAGACTAATTCCTTGAAAATCTCTAACTCGAGGAAATACAATTTTAATTAATTTCTCAAAAAAATTTATCATTCTTTTACGCCGAAGAGTGGTTTTTAAACCTATAATTTGTCCGATTCTAATTTTAAAACCGGCAATTGATTTTTTTGCCTTGCAAACAGCCGGTTTCTGCCCGGTAATTAAAGAAAAATCTTTTATCAGTTCCGGCAATATTTTATCTTCAAAATTAGACTGTTGAGACAATCTTCCAACGCCGACATTAACAACAATTTTTTCTATTTTTGGAATCTCTAAATCGTTTTTGTAGCCGAATTTTTCTTTTATTTTTTTGATTAAAATTTTATCCATATTATTTCTATATTGACGCTCCGCATTTTTTACATATTCTTATTTTTTTTTCAACGTCAAAACGATAGCTTATTCGCGAAGTTTTGCCGCAACTAGAGCAAATTAACATCACATTAGAAATGTTAATCGGCCGCGGCACGGAAACTAATTGACCTTTTTCTCCTTGTTTTTTAGGCCGAACATGTTTTTTATAGAGATTTAAACCTTCTATTAAAATTTTATTCTTTTCCAAAAAAACTTTTAACACTTTACCGCTTTTACCGCGATCCTTACCGGCTATTATTTTAATTGTGTCATTCTTTTTTATTTTCATAATATAATTTTACTATTGGCTAAACCTTAATGGCTATACCCCATTTTTATACTCTTTCTTCCGCCATTGTTGCTATTTTTTCGAAACCTTTTTCTTTAATTTCCCGAGGAATTGGTCCGAAAATTCTAGTCGCCACCGGCTCTTTTTTAGCATCAATTATAACCGCGGCATTTTCATCAAATTTAATATAGGAACCATCTGAACGGCGATAAATTTTCCGTTGTCTAACGATTACCGCCTTAACAATATCTTTTTTTTTAATCGGTTTTCGAGGTTCAGCTTTTTGCACTGAAGCGACAATAATATCGCCAATTTCAGCATACCGCCGCCTTGTTCCTCCTAAAACCCTAAAACAACGGATGATTTTAGCTCCGCTATTATCGGCTATTTTTAATATTGATCGTTCTTGAATCATTAAATTTAGGATTTAGGATTTAGGATTTAGGATTTAGGAAAAATTTTAATTCCCTAAATTCTATATTCTATCTCCTAAATTCTTCCTGTTATTATCCACCTCTTATCCCTGCTCATCGGCCTTGTTTCTTCAATAGTAACTTTTTCTCCCGCTTTATATTCGTTTTTTTCATCATGCGCTTTAAATTTCCGCGTTATTTTATAATATTTTTGATATCGCGGATGTTTTTTTAGACGCGTTATGGCTACAACTCTCGTTTTATTCATTTTATCGGAAATTATTATTCCTTGTAGTGTTCTTTTCATAAATTGATTGTTGGTTGTTGATTAATTACTGTCATTATTCTCGCAATCATTTTCTTTGTTTCTTTAATTTCTTTAATATTTTTCACCTTACCTTGCGCTAAATCAAACTTTAATTTTCTTAATTTCTCGCGATAGTCAGGTAAATCCTTTTTAAGCTCTGATAATGGCTTGTTTTTTAATTGTTGAATTTCTTTTTGTTTCATAAATCTCTAATCAATCTCTAATTTATTCGCGAATATCTGTCAATTTTTATTCACGAATAATTAGTGATTTTATTTCGTAATTATTCTAGTTTTTATCGGTAATTTATGCCCTACTCTTCTTAGCGCTTCTTTAGCCATTTCCTTTTCAATTCCATCAATTTCAAATAAAACTCTTCCAACTTTCACGGGAAAAACATAAAACTCAACCGATCCCTTACCGCCGCCCATAGTAACTTCCGGAGGGCGCCTAGTTATCGGCTTATCGGGGAAAATTCTTATCCACATCTTTCCGCCTTTTTTGGTAAAATGAGTAATAGCTTTTCTACAAGCTTCAATTTGCTTTGAATTAATCCATGCGTTTTCCAACGCTTGAATTCCAAAGTTACCAAAAGATAAAGAAACTCCTCTTGTTTCAACTTTTCTATTAAGCGATCTCCCCTTCTGCCATTTTCTATGTTTTACTTTTTTTGGTATAAGCATGCTTTTAAACTTTTAAACTTTTTTTAAAAACTTCCCCTTTATATATCCAAACTTTTATGCCGATTGTTCCAAAAGAGGTGAAAGCGGTCGCTGTGCCATAATCAATATTCGCCCTAAGTGTTTGAAGAGGCAATCTTCCTTTTTCTAAGTGCTCATCCCTAGCGATTTCAGCCCCGCCTAATCGTCCAGAAGCTTTTATTTTCGCTCCTTGAACTTCTTTATTTTGAAGCACTTGTTCAAGAGATTTTTTAATGACTCTCCTGAATGGCATTCTTTTTTCAAAATCCCAAGCGATATTTTGAGCGACAACATTCGCCGAAACCTCTGAGCGTTTTAACTCTTCTATATTCAAACTTAAAAAAATTGAATCTAAGACGCCATTTTCTTTTCTTAATTTTTTTAATTTATTTTCCAATAATTTAGTTAATTCTTCAATTCCTTTTCCGCCGCGGCCGATAATCAATCCGGGGCGGCTGGCTTTAATAAAAATTCGACAATTATTACCGGTTTTTTCTATTAAAATACTATCAATGCCGGCGACACTAATTTTTTCTTTAATTATTTTTCTAATTAGGGCGTCTTCCTCCAGTGAATTTTTAAAATTCAGCTTTTTTGGAAACCAATTCGCCGACCACCCTTTAATAATACCTGTTCTAAATGAATTTGGATTGATTTTTTGTGCCATTTATTTTAGGTGTTAGGTGTTAGGTGTTAGGTGTTAGTGAATTAACTAAAACCTAAAAACTAAAACCTAAAACCCTTAAATTGATTTTCTCCTAAACATTTTTTTCATAAATCCATGTTTTTCAATTGGTTTTGTTGTTTCTTTTTCTTGAATTTTAGGTTTTTCCTCCCCTGTTTCTTTATTAATTTTTTTTCTACCCGAAGTGGAATTTTTTTCTTTTTTAGATTTTTTCTCCGGTTTTACAATTATAAATCTCGGCGCTTTTAATTTTTCCGATTCTGCTAAAACCAAAATAATATGACTGCTTTTTTTCTGAAGCGGTGTTGCTCTACCCATAGCTCTTGGTAAAAATCTTTTTAACATCGGTCCTTGGTCAACTCTAATTTCTTTGATAAAAAGGCGGCTGGCGTCCACTTGATTATTATTTTTAGCATTAGCTACTGCTGACTGAATAAGTTTAAGAATCGGCTCGCTCGCTCTTTTGGGACTCATTAAAAGTTGAGCTTCAGCCTCATTAACTGATAAACCCCTTAAAGAACTGGCCATCAATCGCGTTTTTCGCGGAGCCATTTTTAAATAATTTAGTTTTACTTGTCCCGTATAAAATTTATTTTTAGGCGGAGCGGTTTGAATTTTCATATTATTTTTTTTCTTCAACTTTCTTTTCCAAATCTTTTTGAATTTTGCCGCCGTGTTTGATAAATTTCCTGGTCGGCGAAAATTCTCCCAAATAGTGACCAACCATTTCTTCTGTGGCTTTAACAGAAATAAAATCCTTGCCATTATGAACGGCAAAAGTAAAACCAACCATTTCCGGAGAAATTTCCGAATCGCGCGACCAAGTTTTGATAGCAGTTTTATCGTCTATCTTCAAATTGGCTATTTTTTTTAGTAATTTTGGGTCAACATATGGACCCTTTTTAGATGAACGAGACATATTATTTTCTTCTTTTAATTATCATTCTACTTGACCCTTTCTTTTTATTTCTTGTTTTTCGGCCTCCGGTCACTTTTCCCCATCTTGTTTTTGGTTTTCTGGTGCCGCGCTGTGTTTTTCCTTCACCACCGCCGTAAGGATGGTCGCAAGGATTCATTACCGAACCGCGAACCGTCGGTCTGATGCCTAAATGACGAGAATGTCCGGCTTTTCCAATCACCGCTAAATTATGATCCGAATTAGAAACCTGTCCCAACGAAGCGAAATTATTCCAATGAATTTTTCTAATTTCATCGGAAGAAAGTTTTAAGTGCGTAAATCCATTTTCTTGAGCCAGAATTTCAACGCAAGAACCGGCCGATCTGGCCAATTGCCCTCCTTTGCCTTTAGTTAATTCTACATTATAAATCAAATAACCGATAGGAATATTTTTTAATAATAACCTATTTCCCTCTTTAAGAGCCGCGCTTTCCGAAGCAATAATCTCATCGCCGACTTTCATATTTTTTGAAGCTAAAGTATAACGCCGTTCGCCGTCTGCGTAAAGCAAGCAGGCGATAAAAGCCGTTCTATAAGGATCATATTCCAAAGTTTCCACTTTTGCCGGAATATCAGTTTTATTTTGCTTGAAATCAATAATCCGATAAAGTTTTTTATTGCCACCGCCTTGATGCCTTGTGGTAATTCGTCCTTGATTATTTCTGCCTGAATGATTCTGTAATTTTTTAAGCAAATTTTTAATCGGTTCAACCGCGCTTAAAATGCCGTAATCAACAGTAGTCATATGCCTTCTTGATGGAGTTGTAGGTTTGTAGGTTTTCATAGAATTTAGAATTTAGAATTTAGAATTTAGGGTATCTTAATCTTCCTATATTCTATATTCTAAATCCTCTTTCCTTATTTTTACGCCGGCATAATATCAATTTTATGCCCTTTTTTTAATTGGACAACCGCTTTTTTTAATCCGGAAGTTCTACCAAGACTTTTGCCTAATCTCTTCTTTTTCCCTTTAATATTTATAATATTGACATCCGCCACTTTTACTCCATAAATAGATTCTATCGCTTTTTTAATTTCCGGTTTATTCGCTTTTTTATCAATAATAAAAATATGCTTGCCCAATTTTGACAAATCACCGGCTTTTTCCGTAATCCAGGCTTGTTTTATTAATAATGCCGATTTAGTATTCATATTATTTATAATATTTTTCTATCTCATTTATTGCCTCTTTTTCTAAAATAATATTCTTTGTTTTTAATAAATCATAGACATTTAATGATTTTGAACTTATGGCGTCAATTTTTTTTATATTGCTGATTGCTCTATGAACGCCATTATTAAAAGAAGCGGGAATAAGCAATAATCGCGATCTTAAATCAATAATATTGCTTAAAATCTTTTTCCATTCATTTGTTTTTTCGATGCTTGCGTCAAATTTATCAATAATTTTTATTTCATTATCTTTTATTTTTTTGGAAAAAACGCTAAAAATCGCCAACCGATTCATTTTTCTGTTTATTTTTTTTGAAAAATTACGTTCTTTATTCGGACCGTGAGTAACCCCGCCGCCTTTCCAAATTGGTGAACGAATAGAGCCATGTCTTGCCCGACCAGTGCCCTTTTGCTTCCAAGGTTTTTTACCGCCGCCGCTTACTTCCCCTCTGCCCTTGGCATGCGCTATCGGTTCTCGCTTATTGGCTAATTGCGTAATCAAAGCCTGATGGACCAAATCGGGGTTCCATTTAACGCCGAAAATTCTATCCGGTAAATCTACGGTGTCTACTTTTTCATTTTTTTTATTAAAAATATCTATTGTCATATTTAAATTATTAATAATAATTATGAATCACGGCATAAAACTTTATTTATCTCAATCGTCCATAATTCATGATTCATGCTTTCTATTTCATACTTCTTATTTCCAATAATGTTCCTCTCATTCCCGGCATAGCGCCTTTAATCATTAAAATATTATTTTCCTTGTCAATGCCAACTACTTCTAAATTTTTAATTGTTGTCCGTTCCTGCCCCATTCTGCCGGCCATTTTTCTTCCGGGCATTACTCTTTGAGGAGCGGTCGCGCCGATTGAACCGGGCGCCCGATATCGATTTTTTTGACCATGGGTTTTCGGTCCGCCATGAAAACCATGACGCTTCACGCCGCCCTGAAAACCTCTTCCTTTATTCAAACCGCTAACTTTTACTTTATCACCATCATTAAACTGAATTACATCCAAAAAATCACCTGCCTTGTAAATAGTCTCTTGTTGTTCATTACTTGTCGGTTTAATTCTAAACTCTCTAATATATTGGAAATTACCAAAATTTTTAAATTGGCCCAATTGCGGCTTTTTAATATTCTTCTCTTTTTTTGTTCCAAATCCAACTTGGCATGCTTTATAGCCGTCTTTTTCTTTTGTTTTAACTTTCGTTATTGTTATGGGTCCGGCCTGAATCAATGTTATTGGAATAACTTTTTCATCTTTCCAAATCTGAGACATTTTTAATTTTTTTCCTAAAATAAATTTCATATCAATAAAAAACAGCCAGACTTAGCCGACTGTTTTTAAGGCTAAATCAATTTGTAAAAGCAAATTGATCGCCCGATCATTCGCTAAGCGAATGATGATGGGGCTAAATCAATAACAGATTTCAAATATTTATATCAACCGTCATTAACAATAAAGATAACAAACAATAAAATTTATGTCAATAAAAAAAGACCGTTGGCGTTTCATCGGATGGCGAATGGTGACCTCCAATTTTTTTTATTTAGTGAGTGCTCTATTTCGCCACCCGATGAAACGCCTCTATTTTTTTTATTAAACGCGCTTCGCACTATTTAACGGTCAATCTAATTATAAAAAATACGCAAAAATTTACAAGTTATTGTTTAGCGGGTCTATATATCAAAAAATTGCGCTAAATAATAATTTCCTATACGATAAAAATATGGATCAAATTATATTATATCCGATCAGAATTAATAAATATCTGGCGTTTAAAAAAATCTGCAGCCGGCGCGAAGCCGATCAATTGATAATAGAAAATAAAATTAAAATTAATAATCGTCTTGCCCTGCTCGGCGATAAAGTTAACGCAAACGATAAGGTGGAAATTTCCACGCCGAAAGAGCAAAGAAAAAAATTAATTTATTTTGCCTATAACAAACCTATCGGCATTGTCACTCACGGCGCGCAAAAAAACCAAAAAGAAATTAAAGATATTGTTAATATTAAAATGCCGATTTACCCTGTTAGAAGGCAGACGCTAAAAGCGTCTGCCGATGCGCGAGCGCATCGGACTTCTAATGGGGTTTATCCAATTGGTCGTCTTGACAGATCTTCTCGCGGATTGATTATTTTAACCAATGACGGCAGAATAACCGATCGCATTTTAAATCCCAAATATGAACACGAAAAAGAATACATTGTTCAAACCGATAAACCGATAACAACTGATTTTCTCCATAAAATGAGCGCCGGCATAAAACTTGACGGCTTTAAAACTAAAAAATGCGAAACGCTAAAAATTAATTCGCATTCTTTCAAAATAATTATTTCCGAAGGCAAAAAACATCAAATTAGATTGATGTGTGGCGCCTTAAATTATAAAGTGATTGATTTGAAAAGAATTAGAATAATGAATATCATTCTTAAAGATCTAGAACCCAATCAATACAGAGAAATAGAAAAAGAAGAATTAAAAAAATTTCTTGAAAATTTGAATTTATAAACTTTGAATTACGAAATGCTTTCGAGGTATTTTCCTCAAATCTGGAAGATGGAAAT
>JBBUCW010000013.1:0-4095 GCA_038057615.1 Patescibacteria group bacterium | reverse complement strand
TCACCGCCACGGTTAATCCAGTTTGCGGAAATGGCGTTTTAGAAGCCGGCGAGCAATGTGACGGTTCGGCGTTAGGCGGAGAAACATGCGCGTCGCGGGGTTTTAGCGCGGGGACTCTTTCATGTTCTGTTTCATGCGCTTTTAATACTTCAGCTTGTACTACAGCTTCACCGCCATCTGGCGGGGGCGGCGGGGGAGGGGGAGGTGGAGGCGGGTTTGTCGCGCCAGTGACAAGCGTAGTTTTTTCCGGCAAAGCATACCCAAAAAGCGCGATAACGCTTTTAAAAGACGCGCAGATTGCGGCAACAACTATTGCTGGCGCCGATGCGAATTTTTCCATAAGCGTTTCCGGCATATCAGGCGGAAATTATATTTTTTCTGTTTATAGCGAGGACAATAAAGGCATAAGGTCATCTCTTTTGACTTTCCCGGTTAGTGTAACTTTTGGCGCCACGACTAATGTGAGCGGTATTTTTCTTGCGCCGACTATTGCGATAGATAAAAGCGAAGTAAAACGCGGAGACAATATCGCGATTTTCGGCCAATCCGCTCCACAAGCGGATATGGTGATATCGGTTAGTTCAGAAGAGGAATTTTTTGCCAAAACTATTTCTGATAAAGACGGAATTTATTTATATAATTTTGATACATCAGTAATTGATTACGGAACCCATACTACAAAATCAAAGGCCTCAATAGGCAATCAATTGGTAAGCAGTTGGAGTTATCTCGTTGGTTTTAAAGTTGGCACAAAAAATGTATTTGCTCAATCGGTAAAGATACTCAAGGGTGATTTAAATAATGACGGCAAGGTAAATTTAGTTGATTTTTCCATCGCGGCGTATTGGTATAAAAGACCGATAAGCGCGGAGTTTGCCGTAAAAGAAAAAGAGCGTCTCAACGGCGACGGCAAAATTGATTTAGTGGACTTTTCAATTATGGCCTTCTACTGGACGGGATAAATTACATATTATGGAATATATATCACAAACCAAAATTGTATCAGCATTAATATTTTGTGTTTTATTTTTTGTGGCGGCGCCTGTTTTTTCGGCAGAGATATTTTTTACCGCAAAGAATCAATCCTTCACGCAAGGCGAAGAATTTTTAGCGCAAGTGTTTTTAAATACAGAAAAAGAATCGCTAAACGCGGTTGAGGGAAAAATTATATTTCCAGCAGACCTTTTGGAAGCAAGGGAAATTCGAGACGGCAGTTCCGTTATTAATTTTTGGATTGAACGGCCAAGAGTCAAAAATATTTCTTTCAGTGGCATTACCCCCGGCGGCTATATTGGCAAGAACGGTTTAATTTTTTCAGTAGTTTTTCGCGCTAAAAAAGAGGGCAGCGGCGCCATTCAAATAGACGGATTAAGAGTTTTGCTAAATGACGGAGAAGGCACACCTACAAGCATAAAAGTTTCGCCATTCCAATTTTCTATTTCTCAAAAATTTTCTTCCGCTTTACCAATGATTGAATCTATTGAAGATATTGAACCTCCAGAATATTTCAATCCGACTATTGAGAGTGATCCGGCAATATTTGACGGAAAATATTTTCTTGTATTCGCCACACAGGATAAAATATCAGGCGTTGCAGATTATAAAGTGCGCGAGGGAGAGTGGGGCTGGTTTACCCCGTTAGAAATAATGCTCCGTGGACTTATACGGTTGGGTTACAACTTGGGAATAGCTCCTGCGAGATTTAATTCTCCCGAGGAATTTCTAACGGGGTTTACCGTTGCCGAGAGTCCATACTTATTGAAACACCAATCGCTTAATAGAAAGATATTTATCAAAGCTATTGATAAAGCCGGCAATGAAAGGGTTGCGATGGTTGAGCCGAGGTATCCGTTAAAATGGTATGAATTTTCGCTGGTGTGGATTATAATAATATCAGGGATTGTTGTTATTTATTTTATTAAAAGACCCGCTGAACAATAATATATTCTACTGCAACGCAAAAATTTCGGCTGCGCCTTTGTGAAAATTTCTTGAAATATACGCTGTATATTCCTGCAAAATTTTCACTTCGGCTCGCTTTAAATTTTTGCGTTTCGCTACGAAAAATTATTATTCAACGGGTCTAGAGAATTTTATGGAAAAAATAATGAGAGACAAGAGACAGGGAACAAGAGACAGGGGACGAGGGACAAGAAGGATTTTATTTGCTCTCCTTGTTGCTGGTTTCTTGTTACTTGTTGCTCCGTCTGCGGAAGCCGCTTCGTTATATTTTTTTCCCTCTTCCGGATCTTATAATGTCGGGCAAATTTTTTCGGCAAGCGTTTATGTTTCCAGCGTCGACCAAGCAATGAATGCCGCTTCCGGCATAATTTCGTTTCCGCAAGACAAACTTGAAGTTATTTCTCTTTCAAAAACAGGCTCTATTTTTACTCTTTGGGTACAGGAACCGTTATTCTCAAATAGCGCCGGCACGATAAACTTTGAAGGAATAGTTCTTAATCCCGGGTTCACCGGAGCAACGGGGAAAATTATTACCATAAACTTCAAAATAAAAGCGGCGGGTGTTGCTTTGCTTAATTTTTCTTCCGGTTCGGCGCTGGCTAATGACGGGAAAGGCACTAACATTTTAGCAAATTTAGGGAACGCCCAGTTTAGTTTGGGAGGCGCCGGTCCGTCTATTTCTGAAGCCACTACTCCATCTATTATATCGGATACACCGCCGGCTCCGCAAATTTCTTCTCCCACCCACCCCGACCCCAATAAATGGTATTCAAAAAATACGGCAAAATTTATGTGGTTGATACCGTCATCTGATGTTGTGGCTGTTCGGCTTTTGTATGATAAATATCCCAATAGCCAGCCAAGAGTGGTTTATGAACAGATAATCTCGGAAAAAGAAATTACCGATTTGAAAGACGGAGTTTATTATTTTCATATTCAATTCAAGAATAATAAAGGCTGGGGCGCCATTTCTCATTTTCGTTTTCAAATAGATACCCAGCCGCCGGAACCTTTTGAAATAAAATTCATTGACGGCAAAGAAACCAATAATCCCCGTCCAACCGTTATTTTTGACACCACGGATACTTTATCGGGAATTGATTATTATAAAATTAAAATCGGTGAAGGGAATTTCTTTAACATTACCCCTGAAATTATAAAAAACAACTCTTATATTTTATCTCTTCAAGTCCCGGGCAAGCGGAGCATTTTAGTTCAGGCTTATGATAAAGCGGGTAATTACGCGGTAGCAACAGAGGAGTTTGTCATTAAACCAATAGAACCGCCGACAATCATTGATTATCCGAAAGAATTAAAAGAGGGAGAAAATTTGATAATAAAGGGAAAGACTGAACCGAATTCAATTGTTAAAATTTCTCTACAAAGAGACGATATCGCGAAATTGGAATTTCAAGAAGGGCAAAGCGATGAAAAAGGAGAATTTATCATAATTTGGAATAAAAAATTAGCCAGCGATATCTATAAATTTTGGGCAGAAGTTACCGACGGCAGAGGCGCTCAAAGCGGACGGTCTGATGCTTATGTTATTTCCTTAACACCGACGGCGTTATTTAGAATCGGCTCTTTGATGATAAATTATTTTACTCTCATTATTTCGCTGATGGTTATCATTATCGCCTTAATTTTCTTGGGCACTTATCTTTGGTTTAAATATAAAATGTTCAAGCGGCGGTTGAAAAAAGAAACGATTGAGGCTGAAAAAATTCTGCGAAACGCTTTTGATGTTCTATCAAGGAATATAATTTATCACATCAAACTTTTGGAAAAAGTGAAATCTCAAAGACCGTTAACCAAGGAAGAAAATGTGATAATTGCTAAATGTAAAGAAGATCTGACTCAAGCCGAAAAAATAATCGGAAAAGAAATAGAAGACATTGAAAAAGAGATGTAATAGATATATTAATATCTGAAGTTTATATATTTGCATTTTCATTTTAAAGTCTAATATAATTTAAAATGCTGATAAGGCATTTTAAAAGCCACCTTAGCGCCGACGTTTCAGTCGGTGCCCCGACCCCGAAGGCGTCGGGGCTCAGCTGGTAGCCCAGCACCTTTTATGCCAGAGTAGCTCAATGGTAGAGCAGTCCCTTCGTAAGGGAAAGGTTGGGGGTT
>JBBUCW010000012.1:5168-6500 GCA_038057615.1 Patescibacteria group bacterium | reverse complement strand
ATAACCGGCAGAATGAAAAAGGCTAAAAATAACGCCAGAAAAATTCCCAAAAAACCCGCTTGTTCCATGAAATGACGACTGCGAGGAAATAAGTCGGCAAAAACTTTTGAACCGTCAAGCGGCGGAAGCGGAATAAGATTAAAAAAAGCCAAAAAAATATTTATATAAACGATAACGGATAATGCCATTTCCGCCGCAAGCGGATTCGCCTCGGACGGAAAAAACGGCGATAAACTTGAAAAAAACCGCAAAAAAATTCCTAAAATCAAAGCAATCAATAGATTTGCGCCGGGTCCGGCAATGCCGACTTTAAGCGAGCCGTATTTTTGGTCTCTTAAATTATGCGGATTATAAGGCACTGGTTTTGCCCAGCCAATAAAAATCCCGCCGTAAAATAATAAAAAGAGAGGAATAATAACCGTTCCCATTAAATCAATATGCGCTAAAGGATTTAAAGTTAAACGGCCTTCATCTTTAGCGGTTGAATCGCCGAGTTTGTAAGCGACAAAACCATGGGCGTATTCGTGAAAAGTTGCCGAGAGAACAATGACTATGTATAAAAATAATTTTAAATAAATTGGGTCCATATTGACATTGAATAATTAATTATGAATAATGAATTATATTATGAAAAAATGTGAAATTTGCGGCAAAGGTTCTATTATGAGAGCTTCCCGAAACAAGCTCCGCGGTAAGTATAACCCGACGCCAAAAAAAAGAAAATATCCTAATTTACAGAAATCAAAACTTCCTTCCGGCAAGAAAGTTGTGGCTTGCGCTAAATGTATCAAACGCCTTTCTATGGCGTAAATTTATTTATGCCCGCCAAAATTTTATCGGGCCATCGTATAGTGGCAGTACGCAAGGCTGGGGGTCTTGTAGTCTGGGTTCGATTCCCAGTGGCCCGAAAATTTAAATAACAAAAAACTTCGTTTATTTTTTATCTTCTTAATCAAACTGTATCTTAAAATTATACATCCCCATCGCGCAAAGACCCCGTAAAATTGCTCCTGATTTTTGCGCGGGAACTTCAATTTCCGTAATTCCTAATGGCGGTAAATTTGCTTTGTATCCAATTCTCGGAATACTTAGAGCCGATGAACAATCAAATGTCCCGCGAGTTTGAATTTTTAGAATAGTCGGGATGTTTGCTTTCGCAATAGAAACTTTAGGCGCGTATCCGCCTTTTGCTCCTATTTCAATAATCTGCTTTCCATTAATAATTGAAACATTGTCTGATTTAGTGGCGCTTTCAGGCGTCTTGCCAAAATTCACAAACAAAATAGATCCTCCAATGAGAAGTCCCGCGACAATAATAAAAATAGCGGTTGT
>JBBUCW010000012.1:0-5068 GCA_038057615.1 Patescibacteria group bacterium | reverse complement strand
ATCCCGTATATAGCTTATCATACTTCAAACTTTTTAATATATAAGTGTAAAACATAATTGAATATTTCGTACGGGATTAAAAATTAAAAATTGGCGGTAACGCCCCGATTACCACCAAGCTATTGATAAGATTAAACAAGGCAAAAAATATAATTATGAGCCCAACTGTTTTGAAAAAATATCCTAACTTTGCTTTATCGCGTATACCAATTGAAGTAAAACTTAACAAGGCAAGCACCGGCAATGTGCCGAGAGCAAAGATAAACATAATCAGCGCGCCGGTAATAAAATTCCCGGTTGAAAGCGCGTAAAATTGCATTGATTGCGTAAAACCGCACGGCAAAAAAAATGTAACAATACCGAGTAAAACTGGCGTAAGCGTATGATTGATTTTTTTGATTTCCAAAAGATGACTTGAAAAAAATTTCGGCAATGTTGGCTGTAATTTTCGCGCCCATGGGAAAATATCAAGCAAATTTATACCGAGAATAAGCATCACTATGGCAATGATAAAACTCAATAAAAATGTTCCCGTTATGCCGAGTTCAAACGCAGAGCCGACAACGCCGATAGCGCCGCCAAGAATAAAAAATGAAACGAGCCGTCCAATATGAAAAAATAACTGCGGACGCGCTTTGTCTGCCCCGAGTGAAGTCGCGAAGTAGTTCTCTTTTGCAAAATTTGCCGATACAGCAAGCACGAGACTTCCGACAACAGCGGCGCAGGTGGAGACCGAAGCAATAAGTCCGATTAAAAACGCCGTGCCATAATTTACCTCCCCGCTTGTTATGAGATTGACAATACCGAACTTTTGCAAAATAACGAAAAATCCTATAAATCCGATTGCCATCGGTATTGCTATTTTGAAATCAGACCACCGGCCGATTTTTTGTTCTTTTTCAATAGAAAGTTTGTAGCCGTGTTTTTCAAGAATTGGACTCAATGTTTGCGCGATTTCCGCTTCGCTTTTATTTCCAAAATCACCCCGCACTTCTACGCAACAAGTTTTGAGATCGGCGATCGCGTGTTCAATAAGTTCATGATCTTTAAGTTCGCTTTCGGCAAGCATGACACACGAATTGCAATGCATTCCATGAACATAAAAAGTATATGTTTTTATAGAACTCATAATTTTTTTGCTTTAATTCTCAATGAATTGGTCACCACGGAAACGCTGGAAAATGCCATCGCCAGGCCGGCAAACACGGGCGACAATAACCAGCCAAATACCGGATAAAGAACTCCGGCCGCAATAGGAATACCGACGATGTTATAAATAAACGCCCAAAAAAGATTTTGTTTAATTCCTCGCATGGTCATTTTTGAAAGCTTAATGGCTTTTGTAAGTTTTGAAATATCACCATGGAGAAGCGTAATTCCGGCGGATTCAATGGCGACATCCGTTCCAGTGCTCATAGCGATACCGACATCCGCCTGCGCCAACGCGGGAGCATCGTTCACACCATCGCCCGCCATGGCTACCACTTTTCCTTGCGATTGCAAATCTTTAATTTTATTTAATTTATCCTCCGGCAAGACCTCTGCTACCACATCATCAATGCCAACTTCGCGGGCAATAGAAAGCGCGGTATTTTTATCATCACCCGTGAGCATAACAACCTTAATGCCGAGTTTGTGAAGTTTTTTAATTTCCTCAATAGCTTCCGGTTTTATCGCATCGGCAACCATGACCACCCCGACAACCTCGCTCATGGTCGCTAAAATAATTGGTGTCTTGCCTTGAGAAGTTTCCGCCTCAAGTGTTTTTGTATCAAATGAAAGTTTAAGGTCGGCGATTAATTTTGTGTTGCCCGCGAAATAATCTTTTTTATTGACCAACCCTTTAAGCCCCTTGCCCTTGATACTTTCAAAATTTTCCACGATAGAAAATGAAATATTATTTGTTCGCGCGTACTCGGTGATGGCGCGGGCTATGGGATGCTCAGATTTATTTTCAAGAGACGCAAGAATGCCGATAATTTCCGCGTCTGTTTGTTTTGAATAATTTTTAATACTTACAAGTTCCGGTCTGCCTTTGGTAATCGTTCCGGTTTTATCAATAACCACCACATTAACTTTATGAAGTTTTTCGAGCGTTGCCGCGTCTTTAATAAGAATTCCCTCTTTTGCTCCTTTACCAACGCCCACAATAATCGCGGTTGGTGTTGCCAATCCAAGCGCGCAGGGGCAAGCAATGACAAGAATGCCCACAAACGAAACAAGACCGAATGAAAGAGCCTGGCTAAAACCAAGATATTGCGTTCCAATAATAAGCCACGCGCCGAGAGTAATAAAAGATAAAATAAGCACAATCGGCACAAAGACGCCGGATATTTTATCAACCAACGCTTGAATCGGAGCTTTGCTCCCCTGCGCCTCCTCAACCATTTTAATAATATGAGCCAACAATGTTTCCGAGCCAACTTTTGTCGCTTTAAAAGTGAACGCGCTGTTGGTATTTATAGTTCCCGAGACCACGGTATCGCCGGATTTTTTTTCAACAGGCATCGGCTCGCCGGTTACCAGCGCTTCGTCAATAAAAGATGAACCATCAATAATTATTCCATCAACAGGTATTTTTGTCCCCGGTTTTATAATTATTATATCGCCATGAATAACTTGATCAATTGGAATTTCTTGCTCTTGCTCATTCCGAATGACAAGAGCGGTCTTCGCCTGCAGATTAAGCAATTTTTCTATCGCATCGCCGGTTTTCAGTTTAGAGCGCGCTTCAAGATATTTGCCGAAAGTAATAAAAGCGATAACAACAATCGTTATATCGTAATAAGTGTGTTCTACATTTATAAACGGCCGCAATGTTTCTTCAAAAGCGGTAATAACAAAACTATAAAGATACGCCGCCGAAGTGCCGATGCCAATAAGCGTATCCATATTTGCTTTGCCATAACGAAAAAATCGGAACATACCCGTAAGATACGGTTTGCCGACCACGAAAAGCATATAAGTTGCAATCAATGGCAAGAGGCTATGAAAAAACTCTTTCCAAATATGCGGAACGGGCGAAACGATATTGGCTTGGACAAAAATTTCCCAAGCCATAACAAAAATGCTGAAAATGGTGAGCGGAATTGACGAGATAATTTTAATCCTCATATCCGAAAGCTCGGCGAGTTTTTCCTTTTTTGATTGATTGAGACCTAAGTGTGAAGCGTGCTCATCGGCAGACATTCCCATTTCGCTCGCGCTAAGCGCGGTTGAAATGTCCGCCGCCGGAAGAATTAGAGAATAGCCAAGTGGTTCTATTTTCTTAGAAAGATGGCGGGAATTAGTTTTTAAATCATCAAAAATAACTTTTGCTGTTTCGGTTCCGTAATTAACTTCCGCGGACTGAACGCCCTCGGTTTTTTTAAATATTTTTTCAATAATGCTCGCGCAGGAGGCGCAATGCATACCGCGAATTTTAAAAGTTTGCGGAATATTCATAATTTATTTCGTCTAGCGAGGGGCGAGATGAAAACCGCAGTTTTTGTCTCGTCCGAGCGACGGCTAAACAATTTTGAATTACGAAATTCGTGTTATGAGCAGAGCCTTGCGCAGCGCGACGGCGCGAGCAGAGCAAATTTTCAGCAGAAAATTATGCGAGCTCTGCGAGTAATAGGAATTTCGTAATTCAAAACAAACAAAGGTCAATACCTCGGGGCTTTGCCCCGAGAACCTTTATTTTTTTAATGTCCATGTTCGGCGGAATCGGTACTTCCATGTCCATGCTCGCCGATATTGATACTTCCATTAAATACTTCAGGGTTCTTATTCCCCAATACTTCAAGGACTCCCCAAGCGCCACGATCCAGTCTTGAAAGGGCGTGGTCTACGAGAATATATTTACCCGGCACTTCCAATTTAAAATCAGTGATAGTCGCGCCTCCCGCCGGCACCAATGTTGTTTGAACATTTTTGAATAACGCGCCGCCAATGGAGGCTTCGGGATATACGGTATCAAAAATTTCGCCGATGACATGGAATGACGAGATGAAATTAACACCGCCGTTGCCGAAAAAAATTCTCACGGATTCGCCGACATTTGCCTTCATATTGCCGACTAATCCTTTAATCTTACCGTTGAAGACAACATATTCCGGATGTCCATCGAGCATTTTTTGAGCATCAAAAATTTGCAAACCCTTTTTGCCTAAACCTCCGGTGCTGTAAAATTCTCCCTGCATAGCATAAAATTCCCGGTCAACTTTTGGCAAACCCTCTTTTGGTTCAACTAAAATCAAGCCATACATGCCATGCGCGTCATGGGTAGCAACATTGGGGTGGGCGCAGTGATAGACGTACAAACCCGGATTCAGGGCTTTAAATGTCATGGTTTTAGATTCTCCGGGGGCGACATTCGTTAGTACCGCGCCGCCACCGGGACCAGTAACGGCGTGAAGGTCAATGTTGTGGTGGTGAATGCTGGAGGGATGGTTTTTTAATGTTAGCTCAATCGTGTCTCCCTCGCGAACGCGCAAGAAAGGCCCCGGTACTGTGCCGTTGAATGTCCAGTAGTTAAAAGAAATACCGGGAGCCATTTCAGCGATAACCTCTTTAGTTTCTAATTCAATTTTCACCCGTTCCGGTGAAGTTCGCGTAATTGGCGGAGGAATATCATTGGGGTCGCGCGCGATATTGGAAACTCTTTCCATATTAGACTCGCTTAAAAAGAATGTGAGCACATTTTTAAATGGAAGGCCGGGTCCATCAGAGGGTCCAAATGTTTCTAAAAAGAACGGGTACTGTAATCGCTCCGGAAACGCATACGGCATAAAAAGAAAAAAAGATATTCCAATGAGAATTATTGAAAAAGCGGCGGCAATTTTCCATGAATGAAATTTGCGGATAATCCAAAAAATAAAAAGTCCGGCGGCAATAAAAGAAATCACCAGTCCAAAAACTTGAATAAGGACAAATTTAATGAGTGAGAGAATTTCCATATGATATTATTTTATTTCGTCTAGCGAGGGGCGAGATGAAAACCACAGTTTTCGTCTCGTCCGAGCGACGGCGAAACAATTTTGAATTACGAAATTCGTGTTATGAGCAGAGCCTTGCGCAGCGCGAC
>JBBUCW010000011.1:0-24454 GCA_038057615.1 Patescibacteria group bacterium | reverse complement strand
GAAATAATTGTTCGCGATGATAGCACTAATTTAGAAACGGAAAATTTAATAGAAAATTATCTTAAAAAAACTTCTGTTTCAATTAGATATTTTAAAGGTAAAAAAGAAGGATTAGATACGGCGATTATATTTTTGACTCAAGAGGCTAAAGGAGATTATGTGTGGTGGTTTGGAGATGATATTTTAGTAGAAGGAGCAATCTCATATGTTATTGAGTTAGTTAAAAAATCCCCCCAAATTTTTTTTATTTGGGTTAATTCTTGTAATATAAATCATAAAAATGATACAGCATTTAAATTAGAGGGAAACAAATTTTTTGATAATCGTAATCAACTTTTAGAAAAAGATATCGGCTTACTGGGGTTTATTTCAGTTACTATTTTCAAAAGAGAAAAAGCATTATCGGGCATAGAGAAATCAAAAAAATATATTGGTTCTGCTTTTGTTAATTTATACTTAATTTTACATGTGCTTTCTCAAGACGGCAAATTTTATTTTTTGAATACTCCCTATGTGATTTCGGAACCAAAATTGGCCGGAGAACAGAGATGGTATGATCCATTTCAAGTATTCGGAATAAACTTATATAAAATAGTTTATGAGTTTGAAGATAAATTTAATAAACAATCAATAAAAAAAGCCTTAATTGATAATTTTAGAAGAGTTTGGCGCGCCGTTGTAGTTGAGCGAGCGATGGGATTTACGGCTGGTTTTGGTTCTAAAACTCCAAAAATAAAACAAATGTTTAAATGTTATTGGAGTTATTGGGAGTTTTATATTGCTTTGCCGTTATTTTTAACGCCTCGTTTTATTCTGCGGATTTTGTATAAAATTTATAAGTTTTTTAAACAACAACCACATAGATTATTATTTAGAAAATTTTTTCCGCATAAGACAAAAATTGATTTTCCCGCCGGATATATTCCTAATCGATTTTTTTTAAGCCGAATAGATAAAGGTCCCATATTGGTAGTTGGAGACTATGCGGGTCGCGATTATCCTTCTATTAAAGAAAAAATAAAAGAGACATATCTTCTGGATATTGTTGATAATAATATTGCGGATAATAAATTTTTTATTAAGCAATCTATTACGGAATTAATTAAATTTCCTGATAATTATTTTCAGTATATTGTAATTGCGGAAGTTATTGAACATATATGGGAGGAAAAAGCTACCTTAAAAGAACTCCATAGAATATTATTGCCGGAAGGAAAGCTGTTGATGAGCGTGCCCTTATTTCATGATTTTGCTGACCATCATTATCATATTTATTCTCCAAAAACAATTTTAATTTTATTAAAACATAGCGGGTTTTCAATAACCGAAGCGCAATATAAAGGCTTAGCGGTAGCTATTCCCAATGGAATAATTGCCTTAATGGCATTATTGTTATTTCCTATTTTTGGCGAAAAAGCGCTTCCAATGGTAAATCATTTTTTTTATTGTTTGCATTTATTATCCAGCGGTCAGAAAAAAATTAATAGCATTTTTAGGTTTAAATACCCCTTTTTAAGGGGATATGGAGTTCTTATTGAAGCTGTTAAAAGTAATGAAATTATTGATTCTGTTCAGATACAAAAAGATAGTTTTCAGCTTTAAAAATATATGAAAATAGCGGTTTGGTTTAAAAATAAAATAAAATCTTTTGATTTTTTTGAACTCGGAAATTCTGTCATATTATATTATTTTTTTATTTTTTATTTATCGTCAATTTTATTTTTTGTCGGCATTCGTGGATTTTTATGGGAAACTTCAGATGTTTATTATAAAGCGCTTTTTTATTTGACCATTGGTCTTATTTTTTTTGCGATTGGATATTATAATCGCCAAACATTTTCTGTTGTTCGGCGGTTGCCGGATTTTTTAAAGTTAAAATCAGAATGGGATTTTAAAAAAGTGCCATGGGTTTTTGGCGTTGTTTTTGTTTTAGGATTAGGGATAAAAATTTTAAGAATTTTCGGCGGCGCTTATTCTTATTGGCAACAAAATTCATGGCTTGAAAAAAATTCTTTTTACAGTTTATTGGGTATTTTTGATTGGTTGTCTTATGTTGCTTTGATTATCGCGTTCATAAGTTATTTTTATTTTAAAAAAAATAATGACGCGCGTTATCATTTGTGGCAAAAAATAGCATGGGGGGTATTTATACTGGAAATGATTTATGCTTTGCCGTCATGCAACCGAACTTTTGTGGCGATGCCGATTATTCTTTATCTTATTGTAAGGTCTTATTTTTCGCGCATTACTTGGCGACAGATTATTATTATAGCTATGGGAACAGTGATTATATTATTTCCTCTTGGAAATGCTTGCCGAAATCCGAAAATTTTAAGCCACTATTCATTGGTGGAAAAACCATTAGCGGAAAAATCAATTAAAAATATAGAAAATTCTTTGGCTTATATTAAAAATGCAGGCAATTTTACTTTTAACAGTATTTTTTCCAGGATAGATCAATTCGCTATTTTTTCTAGAATTATTGAAATGAATGAACCTTTTTTATACGGGAAACCATTATTGAATTTTTTTATCAGCTTGGGCCCTCCTCGATTTATTTGGACGAATAAGCCTATTATAAGCGGAGGTGGCGATTTTGGGCATCGTTCCGGTCTTCTGGCGCCGGATGTTAAATCAACCGTTGGAGTGACTATTATAGGCGATTGGTATATGAATTTCGGATTAGCGGGAATTATTTTTGGAATGTTTTTCATGGGGATGCTGTTTCGTTTAATTTATGAATATTTTATTAAAAGAACAGAAATTTCTCTTTCGGGAGTAATGATTTATAGTATTTTATGGCTTAACATTATTAAAGGAATGGAAGATTGGATTGCGCCGGTTTACGCGGGATTGGTTAAGATTTTTATATTATTGCTGATAATACATTATTTTTTAATAAAGCGCGAGAAAGAATTAAAAACTGTATGATTAGAAAAATTAAAAATTTATTTTTTTTTGAAACAAAAACTATTCGCGGTACTATTTTTAAAAATTTTATTTGGTTATTTACTGGGAATGTTGGTAGTCGTTTATTGAAGGCTGTCATTGTTATTTATGCGGCTAGAAAACTTGGTGTTGAGGGATATGGTGTTTTTTCTTATGCCCTTGGATTAGCCGGCTTTTTTGTATTTTTTAAGAATATCGGAGTTGATTCTATTTTAACCCGTGAGGTGGCAAAGCAACCGGAAAAAGAGCATTATTATTTTTCAACTGCTTTTTGGATAGAAATTGTTTTATTAGTTATTACCGCATTTCTTATTATTTTTATCGCGCCATTTTTTAGCGGCGTAGAAGGCGCTATTTTATTGCTTCCTTTTGTGGCTTTGATTCTTATTTTTGACGATTTAAAAGATTTTTTTGTGGCTTTTTTTAGAGGAAAGAACAGAATGGATTTAGAGGCATTTGTTGTGGTGGCGGTCAATATTGCCTTAGCATTATTTGGCTTTATCGCGTTATATTTTTGGGCAAGTCCGAAATCTTTTACAATATCAAATATGATAGCTTCTTTTATTGGAGTTATTGTCGCCACTTTTTTACTAAAACCTTTTATAAGAGGAATATCTAAAAATTTTTCAAAAAATTTAATAATGCCGATATTAAAATCCGCATGGCCTTTTGCAATTGGTGGATTTGCCAGCACTTTTTTATTTAATGTTGATATTATAATGCTTGGCTGGTGGAGAGGGGTTGATGAAATTGGGCTTTATTCGGCGACTCAAAAAATTGTTGGTATATTCGCCATATTCCCCGGATTTATCGCAACGGCTACTTTACCGAGTTTATCGCTATTGGCTCATTCTGATCCATTAAAGATAAAAAATGTTTTAGAAGGATCTTTTAAAATAATTTTTATTATTTCTTTTCCTTTGGTAATTGGAGGTATCTTGCTTAGTGGTCAAATTATGGGATTTTTATTTGGTCCAAGTTATTTACCGGCTACCGGCGCTTTTATAATTCTTCTCATTTCAATTTTAGCGGTTCATATTATGCCCATACTTACCAATCTTTTATTTATATTTGATAAGCAGGCAAAAACTATAAATTATGCGATTATTGTTTCAATATGCAATATTGCGCTTAATTTTTTATTAATTCCAAATTATGGAATAGAGGGGGCCGCATTGGCTACCCTAATTTCTTTTTTTATTTACGCTTTTTTACTTTGGCAAATAGGAAAAAAAATTTACAATTTCAAAATTTTTTCCGGATTAATAAAGCCAGTGATTGCTGCTTTGATTATGGGTTTTTTTACATATATTTTGGAAATAATAGGTATCCATATTATAATTAATATTATATTTTCTAGTGTGTTATATTTTTTCACACTTTATTTATTTAAAGAAAAAGTGTTGGAAGAAATTTTAACGATTATTAAGAGATGAAACAAAAAAAAATAGCGCAAAATTTATATGGCGTAATTTTAAGCGGCGGTTCAGGAACGCGGCTTTGGCCAATCAGCCGCAAATCTTATCCAAAGCAATTACTCAAGATTTTTGGGAATAAAACATTAATTCAACAGACTTTTTTGCGTCTTAAAAAAATAATAGATCCTCTAAAAATTTATATTGTGCTTGACGGATCTTTAGCTGATGATGTTTATATCCAATTAAAAGATTTTGGCTTAAATAAAGAAAATTTAATAATAGAGCCGGCTCAAAAAAATACGGCGCCGGCGATTGCTTTGGCGTCTAAATATATTTTTAAAAAAGATAAAAAAGCGATTATAGTTGTTTGCCCGGCCGATCACTTAATAAAACCAGACTATAAATTTGGCGAAACCATAAAAAAATCATTAAAATCAGCTAATAATAATTTTTTAGTAATATTTGGGATAAAGCCGACTAATCCAAGCACAGAGTATGGCTATATTAAAATAAAAGAGAAGGCGAAAAAACAAGCATCAGTTTTTGATTATGGAGTCGAAAAATTTATTGAAAAACCCGATAAGCAAAGAGCAGAACAATTTTTAAAAGAAGGGTATCTTTGGAATAGCGGAATATTTGTTTGGAAAGCGGAAGTTTTTCTTAAAGAAATTAAAAAATCACTTCCAAAAATTTATCAAGCGCTGGAGTCGCCGCATCTTTATGAATTAATTTCTCCAATTTCTGTTGATCGCGGCGTTTTGGAAAAAAATAAAAAAATTAGATTGATTTCAGCTGATTTTAAATGGCAAGATGTTGGCACTTGGAAGTCTCTTTATCAATTACTTCCTAAAGATTTTGAAAAAAATGTGATAGGAGAAAATGTTTTTGGCGAAAATTGCCGAAAATGTTTAATATACGGAACGAAAAAAAGAATTGTTGCGGCAATTGGTTTGGAAGATTTAATAGTGGTTGATACGGAAGATGCTGTTTTTGTCGCTCATAGGGAAAAAAGCCATGAAATAAAAGGTCTTTTAGAAAGAATAAAAGCTAATAGCCTGCCGCAATATTTTGGACATCCGACTGTTTATCGTCCATGGGGTTTTTTTACAGTTATAGAAGAAAGAGATAATTTTAAGGTTAAAAAAATTTATGTTAATCCGAAAGAAAAATTAAGTTTGCAGTATCATAATAAAAGATCGGAACATTGGGTTGTGCTTAAAGGAATAGCTAAAATATTATTAGAAGGAAAAGAATTTTATTTAAATTGCCATCAGAGCATTGATATACCAGTCGGCGCTAAGCATCAATTGGAAAATTTTGGCAACGAGCCACTTGAAATAATTGAAATACAAAGCGGCGATTATTTAGGAGAAGACGACATTGTAAGAATTAATGATAAATACGGAAGAGAGATGAGACAAAATTTAAAATAAATGAAAATTCTTCATATTGTTCCGGCTTATTTTCCGGCTATTCGCTATGGCGGGCCGATTAAAAGCGTTCACGAATTAAATAAGTGGTTAGTTAAAAATGGCGCTGATGTTGCTGTTTATACTACAAATATTGACGGTTTAGACAATTTAAATGTTTCGCTTGGCGAAGCCGTTAATATTGACGGCGTTAAAGTTTTTTATTTTCCAATTAGTTTTCGACCATGGAAATATTCTTTTGCGTTTCATCGCATTTTAGCAAAAAATATAAAAGATTTCGATTTAATTCATATCACTTCTGTTTTTTTGGCCGCGTCCACCTTAGGCGCTTATTATGCTAAAAAATTTAAAAAACCATATATTATTTCGCCGCGGGGAAGTTTTATGGAAGAACCACTTAAATATTATCCTTTAAAAAAGAAAATTTATATTTCTTTAATTGAAAAAAGAAATTTAGCCGGAGCCGAGGCAATCCATTTTACGGTTGAAAAAGAAAAAAATGATTATTTGAAATTAAATATACCTTTAAAGAAGACTATTATTATTCCAAATGGCATTGATTTTAGCAATTATATTAATATAGATCCTATAAATAATTTTAGAGAAAAATTTGGAATTTCTAAGGATAGATTAGTTGTTCTTTTTATGGGACGGTTACATAAAATAAAAGGATTAGATACTTTAATTCCGGCATTTGCCGAAGTGATTAAAAAAGAGCCAAAAGCAATTTTAGTTTTAGCTGGACCGGATGATGACGGATACGGAGAAAAGATTAAATTACAAATTACAAATTACAAATTAAAAATTGGTAAAGATGTAATTTTTGTGGGAATGATTTTGGGCGAAGATAAAATCGCGGCTTATCGCGAAAGTGATATTTTTGTTTTGTCGTCCTATTCGGAAAATTTCGGAATGGCGGTTGTTGAGGCGATGATTGTGGGAAAGCCCGTCGTGGTTACAAAAGGAGTTGGTATTTCAAAAGAAGTTGAAGCGGCTGGCGCCGGTCTAGTTGTTGAAAAAGATGTTAGTCAAATTGCGGATGCGATTTTAAAATTTTTGGAAAATCCCCAAATTGCTGCTGAAATGGGCAGACGAGGTCGCGAATTGGTTGAAAAAGAATTTTCCAGCGAAAAAGTGGCGGAGAAATGGATAGAGGAATATAATAAAATATTACAAAATTATGAAAAATAATAAAAAACATTTAGTTATTGGAGCCGGAGAAGTTGGTCGATCTTTATTTAATGTTTTTAAGCCATATTATAATATTTTTTTACGCGATAAAAACAATGATTTAGATGGAAAATTTGATATTGTTCATATTTGTTATCCAAATACAAAAAATTTTATAAAAATTACTAAGGATTATATTGAAAAATATCAGCCTAAATTAGTGATTATTCATTCAACTATTTCTGTTGGTATGACAAATAAAATTTTAACATCGGCCGTGCATAGTCCGATTCGCGGGCTTCATCCTAATTTGGAAAAAGGTATTAAAACTTTTATAAAATATTTTGGGGGTAAAAAGGCGAAAGAAGCGGCAAAGATTTTTTCTGATATTGGTATAAAAACTCAATGTTTTGCAAAATCGGAAACGACAGAATTATTAAAAATTTTAGACACTACTTATTATGGTTGGAATATTATTTTTGTAAAAGAGGTTAAAAGAATTTGCGATAAAATGAAATTGAATTTTGATGAGGTTTATACAATTGCCAATAACGACTATAATGAAGGTTATAAAAAACTTGGTAAAAATAATGTAATAAGACCAGTTTTGAAAGTGATGTTCGGTAAAATTGGCGGACATTGTATTATTCAGAATTGCGACTTATTTAATGATTGGATAACTAAAATAATTAAAAAAAGAAATAAAAATTATTAGTTAAATTGAAAAGGTCGGCGCCGGCATCGTAATAGAAAAAGACGAAAAACAATTAACCGAAGCCATTTTGAAGATTTTAAATAATCCGGATTTGGCGAAAAAAATGGGCGAAAACGGCCGTAAATTGGTTGAAAAAGAATTTTCCTGCGATAAAGTGGCGGAGAAATGGACAAAGGAATATAATAAAATAATCAAAAATGCCTAAATTTTACGAAAAATATTGGGAAGGACAAGATAATTATTTAAGCGATTTTGAGATTAAATGGCTTAAGTTAAAAAAATTTATATCATACTATTTTACAAAAAGAGAAATTAAATTATAATTATTATATGGATATAAAACAACAAGTTTTTGAAAATTTTGATGTGCCGGACCCGATAAGAATTAAAAAAGCCGTTCGTTTGATTCGGCGATATTTTGAAAAGATAGAAGGATTAAATATTTTAGAGTGCGGCATTGCTAAGGGCGGAGTCGTTGATTTATTAAAAAATGAAGGCGTTAATTGTTTTGGGGTAGATGTAAATCCGCGCCATCTTGACGGCGTAAATATAAAGCAAGTGGATCTCAATGATGGAATTCCGGATTTTGGAGTAAAATTTGACGTGATATTTGCCGGTGAAGTAGTTGAACATTTGTTTGATGATTTAAAATTCATGGAAAATGCAAAAAATTCGCTAAAACAAGGCGGAATTTTAATAATTACAGTGCCGAATTTAGTTTTTGTTGCCAATAGATTATTGATGTTTTTCGGTAAAATGCCTTTATTTGCTTTTGCCCCGTATCATTATCATATTTATAATAAAAAGATTGCTGAAAATTTAATTAAAGAAAAAGGATTTGAAATTTTGGAAACAATATCTTCTCATTTATTGTTTTCAACTCGCAGAAATAAATTGGGTAGAATTTTTGAGATTTTGGGAGATGTTTTCCCGTCATTAGGCGCTCACTTAATAATTTGCGCTAAAAATAAAAAATTATAAAAAGCCGAAATATAAGTAAAAATATAAAAATTATGTTTAAAAAATCAGTATTTGTTTTTGTTATTTTATTATTAAATTCTGTTTATTTTAATTTTGTTAACGCTCAAGTTGCAATTCCTCAAAATTTATTTAGCGTCGATACTAACACAGTTGCTTTGTGGAGATTCAATGATGTTTCCGGCAATACAATAATTGATGAAACTGGAATAAATAATGGCACTGCTATCGGCACAGCTATTATTGACGGCAAATTCGGTAAAGCTAGATATTTTAACGGCCAAACAGATTATATTATCGTGCCAGACAATCCTTCTTTAAGAAATTTTTCTCAATTAACTATTGAGGCATGGGTTTATCCAACGGGGTTTGATTTAAGTTGTTGGGCAAATGCCGAGGATATAATTTCTAAGGGAGTGGATAGTAATTATGGCTATATCAACGGGTATAATTTACGAATCGCACGCAACCAAGATGGTTCTTGCGCTGGCGCAAGTAGTTTTAATCAAGTAAGTTTTAGCGGAATTTGGCATGAACCAAATCAATGGTATTACGTAGTTTCTACTTATGACGGCGTTTATTCTAAGATTTATGTTAATGGTGTTTTAGAATCAACGAATTATCATCCTAATTTAACATTTACCGATACACATTCTTTATATATCAATCATCATCTTTTTGGAGGAGGTTATCAAAGCTCTCAAAGAATGCGGGGATTAATCGACGAAATTCGTATTTCCAATATCGCTCGTTCGGCCGAAGAAATAGCTTTAAATTATGCTTTGGCAAATCAGCCAACGCAATTTTGGTCTGAAATTCAATCTGCCAGATTGAATTTTCGTCAAAGCGCCGGCGTTTCCGGTATTTTATTAAAAACTCTTCCCAATGGTTGGGCGCTCAAAGTTATAAAAATCATTGACGATAACGGCAATAATATAGATATAGACGGTTATCGTTGGTATCAAGTTGAAGACAAAATTGACGGAGTTATTGGTTGGATGGCGGCAAAAAATTTAACAAACGGAACAATATATTTAGATTACAATCCGAATAATCAAAGCGATTTACAAAATAAAGCGGAAACGCAATTAGATACGGCTGATAAAAGAAAACCAGTTATTTTGGACGCGGTAAATAATTATTACGCAAAAAATAATTCTGAAAATTCTCTTTATGATGGAGGCGGAGGCAGGGATAATAAGAATAATTTTCAAAAATTTATCATAGATTCGGAATTTCCAAAAGAGCTTATTTTAGCCGTTGGAGCCGAAGAATCCGGGCCTGAATTTAACAATGAAATTTGCGCCGGCGCTTTTGACGGCGGAATTGGAATTATGCAAATCACGTCGCCGAATTCCAAAGGATTGGGAAGCGGATTAGATATAAATTCCAAACGCGATGATTGTAAAGGAGAAGAATGGGTTGGCAGATTCAGTAAATATTATTCTAACGCTTTGCAGGGAATATACGCGAACATAAAAGACGGATTCAGAGTTTTACAAAATAAATACGACCAAGCATTAAGATTGATGGCTAATCCGCGAATTATTACTTCTTGTCCGTTAACAATAGACGGTGTTAATTTAACTTGTGCTGACATTAAAACATCGCTTATAGTGTGGGGTTATAACGGCATTGTTAAAAATGAAAAAGGTTTATACGGCGATTATTTAGGTGGTGTGGCTATTAGATTAAGTTATTTAAATAATTATTTTGTCGGAATTATCAATGACGCCAATAAAATCGCCATAGAAACATTAAGCCGTAAGTTGAAAACAGTGAATAATAATAAAATCCTTGTGAAATTAAACAGCCCAGGAGAATTGCAAATCACTGATTCTCAAGGACGAAAAACAGGCGTTTTTGATAATCTCGTAAAAGAAGAAATTCCTTTTTCCGTTTATGACGCAAATGTGAAAGGAGCGGTGATATTTTTCCAAAACGATTCTTATGTTTATAGTATTATTGGAACCGCCAGCGGGAAATACGGTTTGGATATTGTTAATGCGCAACACGGAATTTTTTCCGGATTCAGCGCCATTAATTTACCCATTACGGAAGGAGAAATTCATCAATACCGGATTGATTGGGACGCGCTTAACAGGGGCGAAAGGGGCGTAAAATTAAACATAGATTACGAAGGAGACGGCGTAATAGACCAAACAATTGATTCCGATGCGGAATTGCACGATATTGAGCCGCCGCAGATAAACGTATCGCCGATCGCGGGTGAATATTTGCTTAATTCTCAATTACAAATTCAATTTAGCGCGACGGATAAAATTTCCGGCATAGCCGGCGTGGAAGCGTTATTAAATGATGTTGTAGTGAATAACGGGCAAATTGTTGTTTTAACCAAACTCGGCTTAAATGTTCTTAAAATTACCGCCGTAGATTATGATGGGAATATTTCAACCAAAATTATTTATTTTAATACCGCTTACAGATTTGGCGGTTTTTTGTCTCCGATTAAAGCCGATGGTTCCGGTATTTATAAATTAAGGATAACTTTGCCGATTAAGTTTCAATTAACCGATATCAATAACAATTATATATCAACGGCTACAGCTTATCTTTATTTGGCTAAAATTTCTGATGGCGTTGTTGGTACGGATGAAATAGCTTTTTCAACATCAGCGGCGGATGCGGGAAATACGTTCCGATACGATTCGGAAAATAATCAATATGTTTATAATTTGGCCACTGATAATTTATCTGTCGGAAGTTGGCAGTTCAGAGTCGTTCTCAACGACGGCAAGTTTTACACGGCTATTATTTCGTTGAGATAAATTATGGAGGCAAAAGCGGACCGCTTTAAATTGAAAAATTAGGTATTAAAATGAAAATTCCTCTTAGTATCATAATTCTTACCTACAACGAAGAAATTCACATTGAACGGCTGTTGAAAAACATTGGTGATTTAGTTAGCGAGGAAAACGTTGCTTTTATCGTTTCAAAATGATACAATTAACGGTAAATAATGATACAATCTTAAAAGATGGATAAATTAACCAGTCGGCAATTAAAAATTCTTGAATTTATCAGAAAAAGCGGAAAAGCCGGCAATAAAGAAATTAAAAAGCATTTAGAAGAGTTATTCGGCGAAATTTCCAGAGTTACCATCGTCAGAGATATTAATGTTTTGAAGCGGAAAAAATTGATTAAAAAAATCGGCAAAGGCCGCGGAATTTTTTATCAGGAATCAGTTGAAAATAAATTACTTCAATATATTGATGTTGATGAATATTTTCAAAAAGGTCCGGATGAACGAAAAGGCATATTTGAAAGATTTAATTTTGATATTTTTAATAATTTTAGAAATATTTTCAGCAAAAGTGAATTAATTGATTTAGAAAGATTAAATAAAAAATATGGAGTTAATATTAAAAAAATTCCGCCGGCGATTTTAAAGAAAGAGTTTGAGCGGCTGACAATTGAATTAAGTTGGAAATCTTCACAAATAGAAGGCAACACATATTCGCTTATAGACACGGAAATTCTTATTAAAGAAAACAAAGAAGCGAAAGGTCACAAAAAAGAAGAAGCAATAATGATTTTAAATCATAAAAAAGCGCTGGATTATATTTTTGCCAATAAAAAAGATTTTAAAAAAATGACGATTAGAAAAATTAACGACATTCATAGATTATTGGTTGAAGGATTGAATGTTTTTTATGGCATAAGAAAAAAAGCGGTTGGCGTTGTCGGGACAAAATACAGGCCGTTAGATAATGAATATCAATTGCGCGAGGCGATGGAAAATATGGCGAATTTGATTAATAAAGAGAAAAATCCTTTTTTCAAAGCGCTGGCCGCGGTATTATTGATATCTTATATTCAGCCGTTTGAAGACGGGAATAAAAGAACGGCGCGGCTTATCGGGGACGCTATTTTTTTGGCGCATAATGTTTGTCCGCTTTCATACAGAAGCATTGACGAGGCGGATTACAAAAAAGCGATCATACTTTTTTACGAACAAAATAATGTTAGATTTTTTAAAGAATTATTTATTCAGCAATATAAATTTGCCGTTGAAAATTATTTTATATGAGAATTCCCATTTCAATCATAATTTTAACCTACAACGAAGAAATTCACATTGAACTGCTGTTGAAGAATATCAGTGATTGGGCGGATGAAATTTTTATCGTTGATTCTTATTCCACTGATAAAACTTTGGAAATCGCAAAAAAATATGACGCTAAAATTTTTCAGCATAAATTTGAAAATCAGGCTCGGCAATTTAACTGGGCTTTGGATAATCTGAAAATAAAAAACGAGTGGATTTTAAGATTGGACGCGGATGAATATTTGACTGAAGAATTAAAAAAAGAAATTATTGAAGTTATACCAAAAACCGCATTAGAAATTTCAGGATTTTACATTAAACGTCGCGTTTATTTTATGGGCCGGTGGATAAAACACGGCGGTTATTATCCGTTTTGGTTTTTAAGATTATTTAGAAAAGGAAAAGCCCGTTCGGAACAAAGAGAAATGGATGAACATCTCGTTTTATTGGAAGGGAAATCCGGAAAATTAGAAAATGATTTTGTTGATGATAATAAAAAAGATTTAACTTGGTGGACTGAAAAGCACAATAATTACGCGTCGCGGGAAGTGGCGGCGATTTTAGTCGGCGATTTTGGAATCAGTAAAAAGAAATTTTATTACAAACTGCCGATGTTTTTCCGCGTTTACGCGTATTTTTGTTATCGTTATTTTTTACGGTTGGGCTTTTTAGACGGTAAAGAAGGTTTGATATTTCATTTTTTGCACGCTTTTTGGTATCGGTTTTTGATTGACGCGAAAATTTATGAAAAAAAGTAAGTTATTGAAAAACAATCTTAAATAAATTAAGATGTAGGACATCATGAGAATACTTACCGGCAAGAAATGGAGGGGCGGTTTTTTGGATTATTGCCGAAATAAAAATGAATACAGGATTCAAGTTTTGGCATGGAAAAATCTTGAAAAGCTTGAAAATGTTTATCATATAAGGGCTAAGAGCTTAAGATTATTGATTAATTATTTCCCAGTTGTTGGATTTTATGGATTATTTACAAAAATTTGGTCTCGGCTTAGAGAAGATAGGCGCAATGAAAAATATATTTCTTGCGGCATTGGGAAAATTATTGAAACCGTTGATAATAAAATTTTTGCCGAGAGCGAGATGGTTTATTTTATGGCGCCTTTTCATCCAGCCATTGTGGAAAGAATTGTTTTACCTAAAGAGCTTATTTATAAAATTGATAAATTTGATATTTTAGAAATGGAGGAGGGCGTGATTTTGTATTTTCCTGTCGGAAAAAATAAAATACAGGATGTATGGTGGAAAGACATTAAGGCATGGAGTATCTATTCTGGGATAGAGATTACTCAAGAGATTCAAAATAAATTAGTTGATGGATTAAAAAAAGAAATTAAAAATAATAACTGGGGCGAAGCGCAAAAAATTGACTCAAGCGGAGCTGATGTCGTCGCGGAAGTAAAAGGTAAAGTAGAAGAAATAAAGAAAAACAAAAAAAGCGGAGTTTTATTTGGTTATGGCAATTACGCGAAAATTAATATCATTCCGTATACAAAAAAGTTTGTTGATATAAAATCAATTCACGAAATTGACCCAACTCAAATAGTTATTGAGAGAGGAATTCAAAAATGGGATTCTTCGCCTTTTCCCGCGGCGGACGAGAAAGCCGAAGTTTATTTTGTTGCCAGCTACAACCATACCCATGTTCCTATAACATTACACGCCTTGAATCAAGGGGCTTATGTTGTGGTGGAAAAACCCGTTGTTATGGATTATGACGAATTAAACGAATTGGAAAAAACTTTGAGGCAGGTTGGAAGGAAATTATTCATCGGGTTTCATAAGCGTTATGGAACATTTAATAAATTCGCCCTACAAGATCTTGGCGTAAAATACGGCGAGCCGATTTCATACCATTCCATAGTTTATGAATTGCTTCAACCGGAATTTTTTTGGTATAATTGGCCGGTTTCCAGAAGCACTTTTTTGTCCAATGGTTGTCATCAAGTTGATCATTTTTTGCATCTTAATAATTTCAGCAAGCCGATAAATTCTGACATTAAATTATTACAAGATAATACTGTTGAGGTTTGGATAGAGCTTGAAAACGGAGCGACTTTTACCACGACTTTCAGCGAAAAAGGTAGTTTGCGGGTTGGGCCAAGGGATATTGTGGAATTAAAAATTCACGGGAAAAATATAAGGATAACGGACGCCATAAAATACCAATCAGAGAACAATCACAAGATTATCAGAAAAAAGAGAATATTTAAAACAGACAGTTATAGAGATATGTATCGTGAGATAGGAAGAAAAATAGCTAATAATGAAGAAGGCGATTCAATAGAATCAATTCTTATATCCGCTAAAATAATGCTGGATCTTGAAGAAAAACTTCAAAAAATGAAAGGCTGGGGCGACAGATACGAAAAAGCCAAAGGAAAATTTTGGAGTTATTTTAGATGAAAAAAAACATTCTTATTATTACAGATTCTTATCCGCCGGAAATTCGTTCCGCGGCATTATTAATGAAAGATTTGGCTGATGATTTGGCTGATGATGGCCATAATGTTTATGTTGCTACTTCTTACCCTAAATATAACTTGGCGGATTCCGAAAATATTGTTTGGCCGGAGATTTCTGATGAAAACGGGGTGCAAGTTTTACGGATTAAAACTATTCCTCATCACAAAGTGAATTTTACAATCAGGGGCATAGCGCAACTTTTAATGCCTTATATTTTTTTTCGCAAAATCAAAAAAAATATCAAAGAAAAAATAGATGTTGTGATTGTTCACAGTCCGCCATTACCGCTTACACTCGTCGCTTATAAAATAAAAAAATTTTATGGCGCGAAATATATTCTTAATCTTCATGACATTTTTCCTCAAAACGCCATTGACCTCGGAGTTTTAAAAAAATGGAAATATTGGCCGGTTATTTGGTTTTTTGAACGAATGGAAAAAAGCGCTTATAAAAATTCTGACTTAATTGTTGTTCCTTCTAATGAGCATAAAAAATTTATTGAAGAAAAAAGAAATGTGCCAAAGGGAAAAACACAAGTGGTATATCATTGGATAGACAGCGAGCCGTTTTTAAAAACGAAAAAAACCGGCAGATTTAGGAAATTATACGGTTTGGAAAATAAATTTATATTTTTATTTGGCGGAGTGCTTGGGCCGTCGCAAGGGTTAGATTTATTTATCAGAATTGCGGATAAAATAAGAAATAATAAAGACATTATTTTTCTTTTTGTTGGCGACGGTTCAGCAAAAGAAAAGTTGATGAAAATGGCGGAAGAATTAAAACTGGAAAATGTTGTTTTTAAGCCGTTCGTTTCTTTAGAAAAATATCCGGAATTGGTAAAAGATTGCGATGTCGGTATAATCAGTTTAACTTCACAAAATACCACTCCGGCGGTGCCGGCAAAGATTTTGGGCTATATGGCGGCTAGTAAGCCGGTTGTCGCATTTCTTCATAAAGAGAGCGACGGTTTATTGATTGTTAAAGAAGCAAAATGCGGTTATGGTGGAATTTCTGATGACGGAGAAAAAGCATTAGAAATAATTTTAAAAATGTATAATGAAAAAGATAAAATGAAAGAATACGGCGAAAATGGGTTGAAATACCTTTTGACAAATATGGAAAAAAAAGTTTGCGTGGATAAATTTGAAAAATTATTATGAAAAAAATTTTAATGGTATTCGGCACTCGGCCGGAAGCGATCAAGCTCGCGCCGATAATCAGAGAAATTAAAAATCATTCCTCTTTAAAAGGCATTGTTTGTGTTTTTCGCCAGCACGATGAAATGCTCAATCATATATTAAAAGTTTTTAACATTACGCCGGATTACGATTTGAAAATTACATTAAGCGATAAAGCATTATTTAGCAAAGGAATTAATATTTTTATAAAAATTAAAAATTTGGCCGTAAGCGGAATTTCGTTTTTAAAATTCTTAAGGATTCTTAAAAAAGAAAAACCCGATATTTTAATGGTTCAGGGAGATACTTCAACCGCTTTTTTGGCGGCTTTTTTTGCTTTTCATTTTAAAATTAAAATTGCTCATATTGAAGCTGGTTTAAGAACTTATGATAAATACAGCCCGTTTCCGGAAGAAATGAATCGCCAGCTTATTTCTCGATTAACTGATTTTCATTTTGCGCCCACAGAACAGGCAAAAAACAACCTTTTAAAAGAAGGAGTCGCGGAAGAAAAAATATTTTTAACTGGTAATACGGTAATTGACGCATTGTTTATAATAAAAGAAAATCAAGAGAAAAATTCATTGGAATACAAAAATAATTTTTCAAAAAAATACGACATTGATTTTAATGATAAAAAAATAATTTTAGTTACGGTGCACAGAAGAGAAAGTTTCGGCGAAGGATTAAAAAACATTTTTTCGGCGATTAAAGAAATCGCGCAAAAAAGAAAAGATGTAGAAATAATTTATCCGGTTCATTTAAACCCAAATGTTTATCATTTGGCGCAGGAAATGTTGAGCGGTATTTCTAATATCCATTTGATTGAACCGTTAAAATACGACGAATTTGTTTTTTTAATGGGAAAATCATATTTGATTTTGACTGATTCCGGCGGGATTCAGGAAGAAGCTCCTTCTCTCCGTAGACCGGTTTTAGTAATGCGCGACATCACCGAGCGCCAAGAGGGAATAGAAACCGGTGTTTCAAAGCTTGTCGGCATAAAAACAGAAAATATTATCAATGAAACATTTTTATTATTAGACAATAAAAATGTTTATAATAAAATGGCATCTGGCAATAATCCTTATGGAGGCGGCAAGGCGGCTGAAAAAATTATTAAAGCCATCGCTGATAATTTATTTTAATTTTTAATTTTCACAAATAACTCTTTTATTTCATTTATAATTTTTTCTTTCATTAAATAAAGCATTCCGAAATAAATTCCGGCGGAAAGGATTATATTGATAATTACATTTAATCCAATTTGGTTAAAAATATAACTGAAAATTCCCATAATTGCCGCGCCGGCGATTATTTTTTTTAAATGGCGGAGAGTATAAAAATTATCAATTTGTTTCATTTCAAGCCAGATGGGCGCGAAATATGTGAATTGAGAAATTAAAGTGGCGATTGCCGAGCCAATAATTCCAAATGGAGGAATTAATAGAATATTAAAAATGACATTACTGGCGGAACCGATAATTACATATTTAATAAGGCGTTTTTGCTGATTGTGCGCCATTATTAAATTACTTAAAATAGCGCTTGGAAATTGGATAATTAAAGTGGTGATTAATATTTGGAACGATGTGGTTGCCGGAGAATATTCTTTTCCGAATATAAATTCTATAATCGGCGAGCTTAAAATAACTCCGCCAATTAATAAGGGGATTGCGGCAAAATACAGGGCCGATATTGATTTTTCATTAAGCAAGCGCGCTTTAATAGATTCATTTTGTTTTATATATCGTGTCATAACCGGAAAAATCGCGCTGGCGAGTATTGCCGGCAAGGTATAGAGTATTTGGACGATTCTTTGGCCAGCTGAATAATATCCTATTTCTTCCGGAGTTCGCCACCAGCCAAGCATTATAATGTCTATATTTAGCATAAAAACTCCGAATAATCCGGTAAAAGCCAATGGCCAGCAGTCATGGAAAAATTGAACTGCTATTTTTTTGTCAAAATTTTTAAATAATCCTTTAATCAGATTTTTAATAAAATAAAAAGAAATAATACTTAAAACAGCGACACTGGTGATATAAGAAAATAATAAAGCACCGGCAGTTTGGTAGAAGTTTAAAATAACAAAGCCGGTTAAAGCGATTGTCACATTCATAATTACAACCAAAAAAGCTTCTTTTTCCATTTTTTCAATTCCGCGGAAATAGGCGAAAATAAAATCCCGTAAATTATCAAAAAAAACAAGCAAGGCAACGAATGGCAGCAATACAATCGCTTCTTCAATATTAGAAAATTTTGGAGCAAGGAAAATTATTAAGGAAGAGGTGATTGTTAGTAGAAAAGTTTTAATCCAGAAAGCGCTGGCAAAAAATATTGATCGTTTTTCTGGATGACCGGCTATTTCTCGTGTCATTAGAGGACTTACGCCTAAGTCCGCAAAAATGGTAAAAAATCCGGCAAAGCCCAAGACATAAGAAAAAATTCCGTATTCCGCCGCGCCCAAAATCCGAGCCGCGTAAATAATAATAGTTGCCCTGATTAGTCGGCTTGCAATCTGACTGATGGTCAGCCAAAATATGTTTTTTGTTATTGTTTGTCGGGCGCTTCTATTTTGAAAAAGCAGTTCTTTTAAGCGATTTATCATTTTGATGATATAAATAAATATTTAATGGTTTTTAGTAAAATTAGAAAATCCAAAACTAGCGAGCGGTTTTTGATATAATAAATGTCATATTTTAGTTTTTCAGCCGCTTCTTCAATTGAAGCGCTCGGTTTATAATTTATTTGCGCCCAGCCAGTTAGACCGGGCTTGATAATATGACGGATTTCGTAATAAGGAAGCTGATTGTAAAGTTCAACTAGTTCTTTTCGTTCCGCTCGCGGTCCGATAAAAGAAATATCGCCCATGAAAATATTCCAAAGTTGAGGAATTTCATCCAAATGAGTATAGCGTAAAAATTTTCCGAGGCCAGTGATTCTATCATCTTTATGAGCAGTCCAAAGGGCTCCAACATCCTCTCTCATGGTGCCGAATTTAAAGAGGATAAAGGTTTTATTGTTCAAGCCGACTCTTTCCTGTTTTAGGATGGTTGGTCCCTTACGGGGACTTAATTTAGTGATAATGGCGATGAACACCGCAATCGTAATTAAAATTATCCCTAAGATAAACGATAGAATAATATCAATGCTTCTTTTGGTAAAATCATAGATTCGGCGATTGACGACAACCTCTTTTATAAACCAATCATCTTCAAGCTCTTCCAAGGGAATTTTTTGAAAGATATTTTCGTAAAATTCTGTTAAATCAATCACGGCGATTTTTTGAGGAATCAATCGATAAATTGTTTTAATAAACTCCGGATTTTTTTTAAAATGCGGATGAATGACAATGGTGTCGGCTTGATAATTTTCAATTTTTAAATATTCATTGGTTTGAGCGAGAACATCATAGCCGAGTTGGGGATTATTTTTTAAATAATTGATAACTTCATTGATAATCGGCGAATTACCGATAAAAAGCAGGCGATTTTTAAAGCCGCCGGAAATATAAATTTTCATTATGGCAAATCGAAAAATAATATTTAAGGTTCCAAAAATTAAAGAGAAAATTATTAAATTGGTTTTTGGCGTTAGTTTGAAAAATGACGGAAAAAGATAAAAAAGAATGATTGAAGCGATGATGCCGACGGCAACCGCTAAAATTAAATTTTTAATTGTTTCTAAATTTATTTTTAAATATCGGCTTTTATATAAATCAACAATGTAAAAAATCAGAAGCCAGACGACAAGAATTAATGAAAATGGCTTAAGATGGGCGCTTAGCGGTTTTTCAAAATTATCAAAGCCGTAGCGAGTAATTAATGTTAAAATCAAAGCCAAATAAAATATGGCCGCGTCTCCAAAAATAATTATTGCTGTTTTAAATTTTGTCATAGTTATTATTGCTGTTGCTAAGATCAGTTTTGCAACAACGCTTCGCGTTGGATTATTTTAAAAATTTTTTCAAAAATTATCAAATCATTTTTATTGATTTTTTTTAATACTAAATCTATGGCTTTTATTCGTGTTGTTGTTTGTTTGCCATTTGTCGTTTGTCCGATACCTATCCGCAATCGCCAGAAATTTTTTGTTTTAATTGTGTCAATTATTGATTGAACTCCTTTATGCCCGGCCGATCCGCGACCGAAAGAAATTTTATATTTTCCCAGTTCAATATCCGAGTCATCATGAACTATTAAAATTTCATCGGGTTTGGCTTTGTATTTTTTTAGCGCTGTTTTTACAAAATTACCGGATTGATTCATATAGGCGTCGCTTTTTAGCAAAGGCGCCATGGCGAGGTCGCTATAGGCGACCGTGGCAATTTCTATTTTTTTGGGATTGTTTCGCTTCTCTCGCGATGACAGAGCAATTAAGTAATCAACGGCCAAAAATCCGACATTATGGTATGTTTTTTCGTATTCTTTCCCCGGATTGCCCAAGCCGATAATCAATTTGACTTTCATAAAATTTAATTATAATATAAAAAATAAGTATTTAAAATACATGAAATCTTTTTTATACTCATTTTGGGAAATTTTTGAGGTTGTTGTCGTGGCGGTAATCGCCGTTGTTATTATTCGCACTTTTTTAATTCAGCCATTTTTAGTCAGTGGCGCTTCAATGGAGCCGAATTTTTCTTCGGGAGATTATCTTTTAATAGATGAAATTAGTTTTCGTTTTAGAAATCCCGAGCGGGGAGAAGTGCTGGTTTTCCACTATCCCGGCGATGAAAGCGTTTATTATATTAAAAGAATCATCGGATTGCCAGGTGAACGGCTGATAATTAAAAATGGCGAAGTTGTCGTTTTTAACAAAGAATATCCAGCAGGTTTTTCAGTTAAAGAAAATTATTTACCGCAAACGACAAAAACTTCCGGCGATAAAGAAGTTGTTTTAAAAGCCGGCGAATATTTTATGATGGGCGATAATCGCAATTATAGTTATGATTCTCGGAGCTGGGGCAGTCTTAAAAAAACTGAAATTGTCGGCTTAGTCAGATTAAGACTATGGCCTTTTAATGAGGTAATGGCGTTTGAGAAGCCGGCGTATTAGATAAATTTTAAAGAAAATAGAATTTAGCGAGTAGCGAGTAGCGAGTAGAACATAGAACATAGCGAATAGAAAGTAGAATATTTATCTACTTGCTACATTCTATTTTCTGCTCTACTGCCTACTAGCTATGTTCTAAATGCTATTTAATAATATGTTCAAATATTCTAATTTCCAAAAAAATAAACCCGTTGAAATAGAAAAGAAAGAAAAGAAGGCGGTATTTCAGTCTCCCAAGGGTATGCATGATATTTTGCCGTCAGAACAACTTTGGTGGGATAAGGTAAAAAAAGTCAGTCAAGATGTTGCTGATTTTTATAATTATTCGAGAATTGACACGCCGATTTTGGAATCCGCGGAAATTTTTGAAAAATCAGCGGGAGATTCCACGGATATTATTGAAAAGCAAATGTATTATGTAAAAACTAAAAGCAAAGATCGCTTGGCGCTTCGTCCAGAAGGAACAGCCGGAATTGTTCGGGCTTATCTTGAGCATGGATTATCGCGCCTTGGTCAACCAACGAAACTTTATTATTTTGGTCCGTTTTTCCGCCATGAATCGCCTCAAGCCGGAAGATATCGGCAATTTTATCAAATTGGTTTTGAAATTTTAGGAGGCGAGAGCGATTCGATTTACGATGCTCAGATTATCTTGATAAATTATCGCTTACTTGAAGAATTGAAAATAAAAAATTTAACGGTTGAAATCAATAGTCTTGGTTGTAAAAAATGTCGACCGATTTATCGCAGAAAATTACAGGATTATTATAAAAAAGCGCAAAGGAGAATTTGCAATGATTGTCGCAGAAGATTATCTTTAAATCCCTTGCGTCTTCTTGATTGCAAAAATGAAAATTGTCAGCCGATAAAAGCTCAAGCGCCGATTATGCTTGATTGTCTTTGTCTTGATTGCAAAAATCACTTTCGGATTGTTTTGGAATATCTGGATGAATTAAATTTGCCTTATACGCTTAATTCCAGATTAGTCAGGGGTTTAGATTATTACAGCCGAACGGTTTTTGAATTTATTGTTGAAAAGTCTAATATTTCTTTGGGTGGCGGAGGGCGTTATGATAATTTAGGCGAGATGCTTGGAGCGAGAAAAGGTTCTTTATCGGCGATTGGCGCTAGCTTGGGAGTTGAGAGAATAATTGAAACAATAAAAGAGCAAGGAATAATTTATCCTTTCAAAAGCAAAGCAAAAGTCTTTTTAGTTCAAATAGGCCAACCGGCTAAAAAAAGAGCTTTTCGTTTAATAGAAGAATTTCGCGAAGCAGGCGTTAGAATTTCAGAATCATTAGGAAGAGAATCGCTTAATTCGCAGTTGGGAGTTGCAGACAGGGAAGAGGTGGCCATGGCTTTGATCTTAGGACAAAAAGAAGTGTTTGAAGATAATATTATTATCAGAGATATGAAAAGTGGAGCGCAAGAAACCATTCCGCTTAAAAAAGTCGTGGAAGAAGTAAGGAATAGAATTAAGAATTTAGCAGTTAGGATTTAGGGCTTTAAAATTAAATTCCCCTAAATTCTATATTCTAAATCCTAAATTCTGTTTTATTATGAATTGTATTTTTTGCAAAATCATCAATAAAGAAATATCGGCTGAAATAATTTATGAAAATAATGAGGTTGTTGTTTTTAAAGATGCTCATCCCTCGGCGCCGATTCATTATTTAATTGTTCCAAAGGAACATATTCAGTCAATAATGCACATTGAAAACAACCATCGGGAAATTATTTCTAAGTTAATTTTTATGGCTAAAAAGGTCGCGGAAGAAGCCGGATTAAAAGGATATAAATTAGTTTTTAATGTTGGCAGGGAAGGCGGGCAAGTGATAGACCATTTGCACCTACATCTTTTAGGAGGGTGGACAAAACAGGAAGATATTGATAAAATGCCACATCCTAGTCTTGACCAAAAAAATAAAAGAATTTAGAATTTAGCAGTTAGGATTTAGGGATTAAAATTTTCCTAAATTCTATATTCTAAATCCTATATTCTTATTTTACTATGGAATTAAAACGACGCGAAGGAGAACAAATGAGCGCTTTTCTATACCGCTTTAGCAAAAAAATGCAGCAAAGCGGAATTTTGATTGAAGCAAAAAAGAAAAAACGCAGAAGCCGTTCTATTTCTAAATCAAAAAGGCGAGCCTCCGCCATTCATCGCGAGCAAAAGCAAAAAGAAGTGGATAAGGAGAAGAAAATGGGAATATTATAAAGGGCTTTGTTAAAAATTTCAAGCCGAAAGGCGTAGAAATTTTGAAAACAAAACCTTTACCCCTCCCCACTTTTACGGTAACAATTAAGAAATAGCGGTTATATAATATTTAGTGAGTATTGAAAATAATTTTGAATCTTGCGGACTCAAAATTTAAAAAAATATTGTGGTAAAAGTGAGGAGGGGTGCTCAATGTTGTAGTGAAATTTATTTCGCTCGGCATTGAGCCTCGCTCATAAATTTCAACAACATTGGCATGCTTCATCAAAAACTCACCTCTGACTTAAAAGACGCGATGAAGTCCGGCGATGGTTTTAAAGTCGGCGTCTTAAGAATGCTTGCCTCCGCTTTTCACAATAAAGAAATAGAAAAGAAAGGTAAAAAATTAGATCCGATTTTATCGGAAGAAGAAGCAATTGAAATTTTATTTCGCGAGACAAAAAAAAGAAAAGAAGCGATGGAAATTTTTACTAAAGCCGGAAGAAATGATTTGGCTGAAAAAGAATTAAAAGAATTGGAAATTATTAAAAAATATTTGCCGGAGCAATTAGGCGAAGAAGAAATTGAAAAAAATATTAAAGCGGCGATAGAAAAAATCGGCGCTAATAATATCAAAGATTTCGGCAAAGTAATGGCTGAAGCGATGAAAGAATTAAAAGGCAGAGCGGACGCGTCATTGGTCAGCGGAATATTGAAAAAACAACTTAACGGTTAATTGAATTAATTAACTTTAAATTACAAAACTCATATTATTCGCAGAGCTCGCATAATTTTCTGCTGAAAA
>JBBUCW010000010.1:2565-7413 GCA_038057615.1 Patescibacteria group bacterium | reverse complement strand
TTAAAATCCTTAATCCTTAATTCTTTATTCTGAATTCTTCTATAAAGAAGCCCTAAATCCTAACTGCTAAATTCTTAATTCTATTCCTTGCTTCCCACAATAATTTTCTCTCCCTTTACCGCCATGATGGAAATCTCTCTGCCATCTTCAATTTCCGGATAAAGAATTTGCCAATTTTTCCCTTTGTCCCGACTTTTATAAATTCTATCATAATCAGCCATAAAAATCTCATTTGATTCTCCTATGGCTAAAATAGAAATTGTTTTTTCTTCAGTCGGTAAAGATTTGAAAACCTGCCAAGTCATACCAGAATCTTGCGACCTAATTAATCCGTAGTCGGTCGCCGCGTATATTTCAGCCGGTTGATTTAAATTAACCGAAAAATCAGAAATTTTATCGGCGCCGGAAAAATCGTCTAAAAATTTCATCCTCTCAAAAGATTGGCCGCTATTTTTACTTGCGTAAAATCCGCCGTCTTTTAAAGTCAGATAAATTAATCCTTCTGTTCCAACTTTTAAACCGATAATTCCGGAATTAAAATTGTTTAAAATCCTAAAACTTTGATTGTCCAAAGAATAAAGAATTAATTTACCGTCCGATAAGCCGATATAAAGATTATTTTCAAAAATATCAAAATTATTCGCCGCCGCGCCGGTAAATTCAAGAATTTTTCTCAAAGATAAAAAATCATCTTGACTTTGATAAATAATTCCTTTGTTATTTTGAAAAACAGACAGAAATGCCTGACCCGAAGAACCGAATAAAATTTTATAAACTTCGGTTTTGGCATTAATTTTATTTTCTTTATCGGAAAAACTTTTCCAATTTAATCCTTCATCGCGACTGACAAACAAACCGCGGTCCGAAGCGGCAAAAACTGTTTTTTGATTATGAGGAAAAAATTTAATATCAAAAATATTTATTTTCTTATTAAAATAAATTATAGATTCTTTAAAATCTTCTTTATCAACAACGCTTATAATCCCTTTAATTTCTTTTTCAACATCCAAATAATCATTCAAAAAAGAAGCGGCGGATGCCAAAAAACCGCTATTATCGCGGTTTTCGCCGGCTATCGGCAAAATTTGAATCAATGAAAAAAATAAAACCCCTATAATTAAAATTACAATTATAAATTTCATACCCAGTTTAAAGTTTTCATTTGCAAACGCTTATTAGTGTTAAATTCTTTTATCAAGGTTAAACGCCTTAAAGTTTCTTTTAATTTTTGAGAATTTTTTATCGGATCTTTTTTAAGATTGCCGATTAAATTTTTGAAAAATTGGTCAACCTCAATTTCATTTGTAGATTCGCGCGAATTTTTTCCGCGTAGTTCCGCGTTTTGCCTGCCCCGTAGCGAGCTTTGCTCTGCTATTCGGGGTTCCGCATAGTTCCGCGCCGCGGGAAAATAAATTTTCTGAAATCTTGAATTTAAAGCCGGCAATAAATCCTCCGCGGTTTTAGCGATAAAAATAATTAAAGCCGATTCCGGCGGTTCTTCCGCTATTTTTAAAGCCGCATTTTGAGCTTCCGGCGTTAAATTTTGAGAGCCTTTTATGATAACTATTCTTAATTTTGAATCAATCGATTTTTGCCAAAGAAAATTTTTTAAAAACCGTATAGCGTCAATGCCAATTGTTCCTTTTTCATTCGGCGAAACAATCAAGGTTTCTTTCCAGCCCGAAGCGGATAATAATTGAGCGGAAAAAATTCCATTTTCTAAAAAATTAGCAAGCGCTTGGGCAAAAAGAAAAATATCTTCTTCGTCTTCGCCGAAAAAAAAATAAGCATGGAAAAGTTTATTATTCTTTATTAATCTTTTAAAATCATTTTCAAATTTTTTATAATAATTCATAATACAAACTTTCAATTTTACATTAGACCTTTTACATAATTCTTTTCGTAGCGAAATTTCATAATTTTGAGCTCGTCCCCCACTCAATCTAACCACAAATTATCTTAATTCATCCGCTGAAAGCGAAGCGGCTTCGCCTTATCGCTAATTAACAATCGGATAACCATTGCTGGATTGAGTGGGGGACGAGGCGAAGTAAAAATTTTGCAAGTCCGCCAGCTGGCGGATCAAGAAATTTTCACAAAGCCACAGCCAATCCGCCAGCTGGCGGAGCAGTAGAAAATGAATTACGCAAAAGATCTATCATCTCTTATTCAATAATGTCCTCTTATATGTGTCCAAATGCGTTAGAATCAATCCCGCGCCTCGGGCTACGCAAAAAAGAGGTTCTTCGGCCACGTAAGCGTTAACTCCCAACATTCTTTTTAAAAATTCCGGCAAATGTCTAAGTTGAGCTCCGCCTCCGGAAACAATTATCCCTTTCCCCATAATATCCGCCACCAATTCCGGCGGCGTCTCGTTAAAAACATTTTGAATAGTGGAAGTGATATCCAATAAATAAGAATTTAAAGCTTCGGCAATTTCATTGGAATTAATGATTAAATTTTTCGGCAATCCAGAAACTAAATCTCTTCCTCTTATTTGAAAATCTAATTTATGTTTGGCGGGCAAAGCCGAACCAATTTCAATTTTCACTAATTCGGAGGTTTGTTCGCCAATTGAAAGTCCATATTTCTTTTTAATGTAATCCGTAATCGCTTGATCAAATTTATTACCCGCCACTCTTAAACTCGCCCACGAAACAATGCCGCCTAAAGCCACCACCGCCGCTTCGGTGGTGCCGCCGCCGATATTAATAATCATATTTCCCGAAGAAGAATTAATGGGAATCCCCGCCCCCAAAGCCGCTAAAATCGGTTCCCTTACCACATGAGCTTCTCGAGCGCCAGCTTCTTTTGCCGCGTTAATGACGGCGCGGCGTTCAGTTTGAGTAATGCCGGCCGGAACGGAAATCACCACATCAGGTTTAAAAAAATTAAAACGACCGACGGCCTTATTGATAAAATATTTAAGCATCGCTTTGGTGATGTAATAATCCGCAATCACTCCTTCGCGAAGCGGTTTATAGGAAACAATATCTGCCGGCGTCCGACCGACCATTTCTTTAGCTTCCTTGCCGATAGCTAAAACAGTGTTATCAGGCACGCTTAAAGCAACGATAGTCGGCTCGTTAATAATAAAACCGCGTCCCGGGACAAAGACGATGGTATTCGCGGTGCCTAAATCTATGCCTATTTTACGAGTGAACATGCCAATGTTGTTTAAATTTACGAGCCCCGTTAGATAAAAATTTATGAAATCAATCAATAAAATATCATTATTAAGAAAATTCGAACTTTCAGAAATGATATCACGTTATTTATCTAACGGGGCGAGCCCAATGCGAAGTAAATTTTACTACAACATTGAGCACCCCTCCCCACTTTTACGGTAGCAATTAAAGAAATAATAATTATATAATATTTAATGCGTATTGAAAATAATTTTGAGTCCGCAAGACTCAAAATTGAAAAAATGATACGGTAAAAGTGGGGAGGGGTAAAGGAATTGTAAATAAATTTTCTGCGGCTTCACCTTGAAAATTTATTCAATTCTCTTTATATCCGCTCCCAGCCCCCTCAATCTCTCATCTAATTTCTCATATCCCCTTTCAATTTGATAAATATTATCAATCTCGGTTTTGCCGTTGGCAATCAAGGCGGCAATTATTAAAGCGGCGCCGGCTCGCAAATCGGGACTAATCAATTTTCGTCCGCGAAGTTTAGTCGGTCCGGTTACCACCACTCTGTGCGGATCGCACATCGTAATATCCGCGCCCATTTGAGTTAAAATATCCGTAAAAAGCAAACGGCGGTCATAAATAGTTTCATGAACCAAACTTGAACCATTGGCTTGAGTCATCAATACCGTAAAAAGCGGTTGTAAATCCGTGGTGAATCCGGGATATTCATGCGTTAAAACATCGCAAGCTGAAAGTTTTTTGCTCGGCAAAATTTTAATACTATTCTTAGTTAATATATAATTAACGCCGATTTTGTCAAACAACGACCATAAAGATTCCAAATGACCCGGATCGCAATTTTTAATTAAAACCTCTCCGCTATTTGAAGCCGCGGCAAGTATGGCGAAAGTGCCGGCTTCAAGTCTGTCGGGAATAATTTTATATTCGCCTCCTCTTAATTTTTCAACTCCTTTAATTATAATCGTCGGCGTTCCCTGCCCTTTAATTTTAGCGCCGATACTGTTTAAAAAATTCGCCAAAGCGACAATCTCCGGTTCCATGGCGCAATTTTTTAAAATTGTTTCGCCATCAGCTAAAACAGCGGTCATTATTAAACTTTCAGTGCCGGTTACGGTGATTTTTGGAAAAAATATTTCCGCGCCTTTTAATTTTTTAACGGTTAAATGATAAACTTGGCCTGAACCTTGCCGGATAATTTTAATTTTAGCGCCCATTTTTTTAAACCCGTCCAAAAACATATCAATCGGCCGCGTGCCGGCGCCGATAACACAGCCGCCCGGATGAGGAAATTTAACTTCTCCGCAAACCGCCAACATTGGTCCGACGAACATAATTGAAGCTCGAAATTTATTCACTAAATCTGCCGGCAAATTAAAACATTTTTTATTTTTTCCGATAAAGGCGGGGAATTTAATGTCAAAAACTCCTCCGCCTCCGCCGGAACGGGCGGATGGCGGATTTATTTTTTTAACTTCGCCTCCAAGCGCCACCAACATTTCCTGCGATCTAAAAACATCTTCTATTTCTGGCGCCCTGGAAACTCTAATAGTTTCTTTAGTTAAAAGCGCGACCGGAAAAATTTTAAGAGCGGCATTTTTAGAACCCGCCGTTTCAATCTCACCGCTTATTTTTTTCCCGCCAATAATAATAAATTTTGACATTGATATTATTTCGTCTAGCGAGGAATGAG
>JBBUCW010000010.1:0-2465 GCA_038057615.1 Patescibacteria group bacterium | reverse complement strand
ATGAAAACAGCGGTTTTCATCTCGTCCGAGCGACGACGAAACAAAGGTCCTTTGGATTTTGCCCCGAAGACCTTTATTTCGTCTAGCGAGGAATGAGATGAAAACAGCGGTTTTCATCTCGTCCGAGCGACGACGAAACAAAGGTCCTTTGGGTTTTGCCCCGAAGACCTTTATTCTACTCCAAATGAACTTTTTTTTCAAAATTTTCCAGTTTTTCTTTAAGCAAAGGATATTTTTTTAATTCAGAATCATTTTTTAAAATTGTTTCGGCGGCGGAACGGCTTAATTTTACAAGTTCCGGATTCTGAACGGCTTTCATCGCCAAATCCGGAATACCGGTTTGTAATTTTCCTAAAAATTCTCCCGGTCCGCGAATTTCCAAATCTTTTTCGGCAAGCTCAAAACCATTTTTAGCTTCCAATAAAGACCGCAATCTCTTGCGAGTTGTTTGTGAAGAAGAATCGGTAAAAAGAAAACAAAAAGATTGATGCTTTCCCCTGCCCACTCGGCCGCGAAATTGATAAAGCTGGGCCAAACCGAATCTATCACTGCCTTCAATCATCATAATCGTCGCATTCGGCGCATCAACGCCAACTTCAATAACCGAAGTTGAAACTAAAATATTAATTTCATTATTTTTGAATTTATTCATTATCTCTAATTTTTCTTTAGCTTTCATTTTGCCGTGCAACATCGCCACTTTTAAATCAGAAAATATTTTTTGCGATAGTTTTTCGTATTCTTCTTTAACCGCTTTTACTTCAAGCCATATTATTTTACGAAAATCAATTTGTAAGGTTTCATCTTTTTCAACCCCAATTTCATTCGCCGGCGAAGGTTCTATGCGCGGACAAATCACAAAAATTTGCCGTCCTTTTTTAACTTGATCGCGAATAAATTCATACGCTTTATTTCTATCCGTCGGCGCCACGATTTTAGTAATTATTTCTTTTCTGCCTTTAGGCAATTCATCAATAATGGATAAATCCAAATCGCCGAAAATCGTTAAAGATAAAGTGCGAGGAATTGGCGTAGCGGACATTGATAGAAAATGCGGAACCAACGCGGAATTGCGCGTCTGTTCCGCGTCTGTTCCGCGAAGCAATGCTTGGCGTTGCTTAACGCCGAATCTGTGCTGTTCATCAATTACCACAAAAGCCAAACTATTAAATTTTATGTATTTTTGAATTAACGAATGCGTGCCGAATATAATTTTTATTTCGCCCTCGGCGATTTTTTTAATAATTTCACTTTTTTTTATTTCGTTTTCTAAACCATTGCCGTAAAAAATTTTAGCAACCGAAGAAGTAATAATGCCAACGCCTCCGGCAAAATCAAAAAATAAATTTTTAAAAGTATTGTAATGTTGTTGGCATAACACTTCGGTCGGCGCCATAAAAGCGGTTTGTTTACCCTGAGCCGAGCCGAAGGGCCTAACCATGGATAAGGCGGCGAGAATCGCCACAATTGTTTTACCGGAACCGACATCCCCCTGCAACAACCTGTTCATCGGATGAGGTTTTTCCAAATCTTGAAGAATTTCCCATAACGATTTTTTCTGGGAATGCGTTAATTCAAACGGAAGTTTTTTAAGCAACGCTTTTATTTTTTCTAAATCAATTTCCGCCGGAAACGCTTTTTCTTTCTCCAAACGCAAACGCTGGCTAAAATTAACAAGCTGCAAAAAAAATAAATCTTCAAAAGCGAAACGCTTTTGGGCGCTAATCGCCTCGGAAATATTTTCCGGAAAATGAATCGCCCGCAACGCTGTTTTTAAATCGGAAAAATTCAATGATTTTAAAATTTCTTCAGGCAAAGGGTCATCCAAAAAATCGATATTTTTTAATATCGGTTGAATCAAAAACCGAATCATTTTCGAAGAAACGCCCTTTGTTTCCGGATATACCGGCACAATTCTGCCGGTATGCCTTAATTCCTGTCGTTGGTCGTTGGTCGTTAGTCGTTGGTTAATTATCTCATAAATCGGATGCGATATTGTTAACCCATTTTGCGCTTCAATCACTTTTCCAGCCAAATTAACCGTTATTCCCTTTTTAATGGTTGTTATTAAAAATCTCTGATTAAACCAAACCGCGCGAATTGAACCGCTGTCATCGTTGACTAAGGCCTCAATAATAAACATTCTCTTTTTCCAACTTTTCCACATCTTCACCGAAACGATTTCACCGCAAATTACGGCGCGCTGTCCGATTTTTAAATCGCTAATTTTGGAGATATTAGAAAAATTTTCATAACGAAAAGGGAAATGCCAAAGCAAATCTTTAACTGTTTCTATTTTAAATTTTTTAAACCGCTCAAGAGTTTTTTCTCTGGCGCCTTTTAATTGAGAAAGAGGAGTTAATAATTCAATCATTGATAGAATTTTATCAGATTTCACAAAAGTATCATAATAGACCCGCTGAACAATAATATATTCTACTGCAACGCAAAAATTTCGGCTGCGC
>JBBUCW010000009.1:15089-20852 GCA_038057615.1 Patescibacteria group bacterium | reverse complement strand
GTACTTTAACCGAAACTTTAAAAGTCGTAAAAATGGCTTATGAAAATAATTGGCAGGCGGTTGTTTCTCATCGTAGCGGAGAAACCATGGATGATTTTATAGCGGATTTGGCGGTTGGCATCGGCGCTTGGGGCATTAAAGCTGGCGCTCCGACAAAACCCGAAAGAATGGCAAAGTACGAGAGATTGTTAAAAATTTCCACAATAGACTCTCTGAATAATAATTTTTCGTAGCGAAACGCAAAAATTTAGAGCGAGCCGAAGTGAAAATTTTGCAGGAATATACAGCGTATATTTCAAGAAATTTTCACAAAGGCGCAGCCGAAATTTTTGCGTTGCAGTAGAATATATTATTGTTCAGCGGGTCTAACGACTAAATGACAATAAAAGTTATAGTAGCGTCTTTAAAAGGCTCCGTCCGCTCATTTCTTTGGGCTTGGAAATTCCCATTAATTCTAAAATCGTTGGTGTCACATCGGCTAAAACGCCGATGCTTTCTTTTTCCGATTGGCGGATTTCAGCTTCGGTTTTTTGGCGTTGAAATTCTTTGGCCACTAAATAAATCGGCACCGGACTGGGATTATGCCGAGTTTCCGGCTCGCCGGTTAAAGGATCAAACACTCTTTCCATATTGCCGTGGTCGGAAGTGATAATCATAACAGCGTTTGATTCTAGAACAGCCTTGGTAATTTTACCAATTTGTTCGTCAATAATTTTAACCGCTTTAAGGCAGGCCTCGTAATTACCGGTATGAGCGATCATATCGGCATTGGCATAATTTGCCAAAATAAAATCAAAAGCGTTTTCTCCGATTGATTCAATGATGCGAGTGGTAATTTCCCCAGCCATCATTTCCGGATGCTCTTCTTGGCGGATAATGGTTTTTGAAGGAATAAGGACGCGGTATTCGTTTTTGAACGCTTCCTCTTTCATGCCGTTGAAAAAATAAGTGATATGAGGGTATTTTTGGGTTTCGGCGATTCGCAGCTGATTTTTTCCGTTATCAGCTAAAATTTTAGCCAAGCAGGCCTCAATTTTATCCGGAGGATATGCCGTCGGAACATTAAAATTTTTATCATACTCGGTCATTGTGGCTATATAGAGATTATTGAAATTTTTTATCGGGAAATTTTTAAAATCTTTATCAACCCCGTTAGAAGTCCGATGCGCTCGCGCATCGGCAGACGCCACTGGCGTCTCACCTCTAACGGGGTCAACCCCATTAGAGGTCGAGGCAGACGCCACTGGCGTCTCACCTCTAACGGGGTCAATAAAAGCAGAAGCGATTTGTCTTATCCGGTCTTCCCTAAAATTAAAAAAGATTAAAGCGTCGTTGTTTTGAATGCCATTATCGTTGCCAATTCTCGTTGGCTCTATAAATTCATCGTTTAATTTTTTATCATAAGTTTTTTTAATATGCGCTTCGGCATTTTCAATTTCAATCATCGGCCCTTCGCCAGTTAAAACCGCGTAAGCTTTTTGAATTCTGTCCCAGTGCTTTTCTCTGTCCATAGCAAAAAATCGTCCACTTAAACTGGATAATCTCATAAATTCATTTCTTGGAAGGCGATTTAATAATTTTAGAGCAGAATAAGGCGGACTGTCTCGGCCGTCGGTAAAAAGATGCAGGTTTATTTTAACTTTTTCTTTTTCGGCGAAATTAATCAGAGCGGATAAATGTTCAAACGAAGAATGGACATTCCCTTCACTTAGAAGTCCGATTAGATTAATGCTGGAATTATTTTTTTTCGCGTGTTCAAAGGCGCCTTTTAGCGCCGGATTTTCAAAAAAACTTTTATCGCGAATAGCCAAGCTGATACGGGGATAATTTTGATAAATAATTTTACCGGCGCCCAAATTAAGATGTCCAACTTCGCTGTTTCCTTCTTCGCCCCATGGCAAGCCGACGCCGATTCCCGATGCCTGAAGCATACCGGATGGAAAATTAGCTTTTAAATAATTAATATTTTGAGGATTGATAATATGAATGGGGTTTGATTCGTCGGCTGAGCCGATTCCCCAACCGTCCAAAATAATCAAGGCAATAGTTCGTTTTGACATTGTTTTATTTTAACTTTATAATGTAAATACCGCAAATTAACAGTTCCTAATGAATTCAAAATGAAGAAGTTAGCGAACAATTTAATATATGTTTTATCAAGGTCCAATTTTTTGGGGAGTTTTAGTGTTTCTTGGCTTAGTAATCGGTTATTTTATTCGGCAATTTGTCGCGGTTAAAGCGGCGAATTCAATAGAGCAAAAAATAAAAAAGCAGATTGAAGAAACTAAAACAAAAGCCAAGGAAATAATTTTTGAAGCTCAAGAAAAATCAATTTCTCTTTTGGAGGAAGTTAAAAAAGAAGAGAGAGAAAATAAAATTCAGCTTAGCCGTTCGGAAGAAAGATTTTTAAAAAAAGAAGAGCAAATAGAAGCGACTATTTCCGATTTAAAACGAAAAGAAACTCAAATTGGCGAAGATTTTGAAAAATTAAAAACAAACAAACTGGAGCTTGAGGAGTCAAGACAGAGAATAATCAATGAATTGGAGCGGGTGGCCGGACTTTCAACGGCGGAGGCAAAAGGCTTGCTTTTAAAAAATATTCAGGATAAATATCAGGAAGAATTGGCGATCACTCTTCAAAAGCTGGAGAAAGGAAGAAGAGATGAAGTTGAGAAGCAAGCGGTCGGGATTATCACTACGGCGATTCAGCGTTATGCCCGATCTCATATCGGAGAAATAACAACAAGCATTTTTAATCTTGGCGATGAAGATTTGAAAGGGAAAATTATCGGCCGCGAAGGTAGAAATATTAAAGCTTTAGAGCGAGCCACCGGCGTTGAATTTATAATGGATGAGGCGCCGGATAGTATTGTTATTTCTTCATTTAATCCAATAAGGCGGGAAATCGCTAAATTGGCTTTGCAGAAATTGATTAAAGATGGACGGATTCAACCGGCGAAAATAGAAGAAAAAGTTGAAGAGGCTAAGCAAGAATTAAATAAAAAAATAATGGAAATCGGCGAGGCCGCTGTTTACGAAGTCGGCATTTATGATTTGCCGAAAGAAATTGTTCAGCTTTTGGGCAGGCTTCATTTTCGATCTAGCTATGGTCAGAATGCTTTAATTCATTCAATGGAAACCGCTTATTTATCTTCAATGATCGCCGCCGAATTAAGACTTAATGTTGAAGTGGCTAAAAAAGCGGCCTTGCTTCATGATATCGGCAAAGCTATTGACCAAGAAGTTGAAGGAAGTCATGTTGAATTGGGTAGAAAAATTCTTCAAAAATACGGTGTTTCCGAAGATGTGGTAAGGGCGATGGAAGCGCATCACGAGGAATATCCTTTTGCTTCTCCGGAAGCGTATGTTGTGGCGGCCGCTGATGCTTTGTCCGGCGCTCGGCCCGGCGCTCGGCGCGATACGATGGAAAATTATCTTAAGCGGCTGGGAGATTTGGAAAAAATTGCAACTGGTTTTGAAGGAGTTAAATTCGCTTACGCGATTTCCGCCGGCCGGGAATTAAGGATTTTTGTGACACCGGAAAAAATTGATGATTTTAGGGCTTTGCAATTAGCCAGAGATATTGCGGCAAAAATAGAATCGGAGTTAAAATATCCCGGAGAGATTAAGGTTAATGTTATAAGAGAGGTTAGGGCGGTGGAGTACGCGAAGTAGTGATTACTATTGACTTTTAACCATTGACGATTGACAATTAACATAGTATTAATAAAGGTCGAGAAATTACTGACTACTGATTACCGACTACAGTCTACGGTTAATAAATTTTGCTGTAGTCAGTAGACCGTAGTCTGTGGACAAATAATTATGAATAAAGCAGAACTTATCGATGTAGTTATGAATGCCGCCGGTATTGAAGTGAAAAAGCAAGCCATTTCAGCTGTTGAAGCGGTTTTTGACACTATCACCAAGACATTAGCTCGTGGCGAAGAAGTGGCAATTGCCGGCTTTGGTTCTTTTAAAGCTGTCAAAAGAGCCGCCAGAATGGGTGTTAATCCTAAGACCGGAGAAAAAATTCAGATTGCGGCTTCAATAAAGCCGAAATTTAAAGCAGGTAAGGCGTTTAAAGACGCGGTAAAGTAAAAATTTTTTAAAATAAAAATAACCCCGATATTTATCGGGGTTATTTTTATTTAAGCATCGCGTTTATTTGAAGAAGAGTTTCTTTGGCGAACATTATTTTTTCTAAAGATTTTTCTAAATTATTATCATTTTGACTTAAGATGAGAGCCTCTTTCAGTTCATTAGTTGTTTTTTCCAATAAAATTTGGATATTGAGAATATTTTCCGCGTCAATATATTGACCGCTTTCAACAAGATATTTAATTTCATTTAATTTTACCTGAATTGAACCATTGAGTTCATTCGCTCTAACCACAAAATCGTTTTGATTCGGTTTATTTATGTAGTAAACGCCTCCAAGCGCCATTAAAACAAAGACGCTGATTAGCCCCATTGTGAATGTTAATTTATAGTTGAATGCCGGATGAATCGCTTGCTCGGAATTTCGTGGACTGGCGAGTATTAAAAATCTAGACCGATTGGCATAATCGGAATTAGACTGAATTTGTCGCAACTCTTTTAAATTTTTTAATAAATTTTCATTCATAAAATTAGAATATAGAATTTAGGATTGAGAATTAAGGATTTTCTTAATATTTTTTATTGCTCTATATTGAAGCAGTTTTACCGCCATTTCGGTTTTTTTTAAAGCCGAAGCGGTTTCTTTAATTGATAATTCTTCAATGAATCTTAAAATTATCACATCCTGTTGCTTGGGATTAAGCTGTTTAATGGCTTTTTTTATTTTTTTAATATCAGAATTATTGTCGATTATCTTAGCGGTTGTGTTTTCAATCTTTGGTTCATCAATTTCTTCAATATCTAAATTAATTTTTTTAGCGCGGTAATAATCAATGATTTGATTTCTGGCAACTTGATAAAGCCAGCTGGAAAAAGGAAATCCCTGAAATTTATATTCCGCGATATTTTGCCAACTTTTTAAGAATACTTGGTGAGTGAGATCCTCGGCTTCCTCACGATGACTAACCTTAAGATAAATAAACCGATAAATTTGCGGTTGGTATTTATCGTAAAGCAGGCCAAAAGCCGAGGATTCACCCTTAATGGCGTGTTCAATTATGTCTTTTTCGCCATCTAACATAGTAAACGAAATAAAAGCAAATTAGTTTCTTTTGATAGACCTTTTGCGCAATTCCTTTTCTGCTGCAATTTTCATATTTTGGCTGCGACTTTGCGAAAATTTTTTGATGTATACTTCGCATACACCTTCAAAATTTTCGCTTCGTCTCGCTCAAAATCTGAAAATTTCGCTGCGAAAAGAATTACGCAAAAGGTCTAATTTCTTGGAGCGGGTGAAGGGAATCGAACCCTCGCCCTCTCGTTGGCAACGAGAAGCACTACCACTATGCTACACCCGCATTGTTAATTGCTTGGCGGCGGACTATTTGGGCCTTTTGTTGAGGGCAAACCATTTGGTCCTTTAAAACCGCTATTTATTGGATTTTTTTGAATTTGGTTATTGTTTATTTCAATCGGCTCATTGATAATCAGTTTAGCAAAATAATTATAAATAAAATACAAGCTAAGTAAAGCGAGCAGGGTAATTATAAAAATTAGCGCTTTTTTCATTTTATATTGTGCGCCCACCAGGATTCGAACCTGGGACAATCTCCTTAAGAGGGAGCTGCTCTACCAACTGAGCTATGGGCGCATAATTGAAAT
>JBBUCW010000009.1:9741-14989 GCA_038057615.1 Patescibacteria group bacterium | reverse complement strand
TGTGATTATTATTAATATGTTTGCCAACAGGGACGAGTGGTCTTCGACCTACCAGCTGAGCTATGGGCGCATAATTGAAATTGTGATTATTATTCAAGCGCCTGCCAACGGACGAGTGGTCTTCGACCTACCAACTGAGCTATGGGCGCATAATTGAAATTGTGATTATTATTAATATGTTTGCCAACAGGGACGAGTGGTCTTCGACCTACCAGTAAGCTATGGGCGCGCTCTCATTTGTGCTCTCGGAGGGATTCGCCTACAAATAAATTTCCTGATGGAAATTTTTCGCAGGCCGCCCCTCGTCCCGCCTTTGGCGGGACTGCGGTCTTTAAATCCCTCCTCGGGCACATTTTGTAATTATAATGCTCTCGGAGGGATTCGAACCCCCAATAACAAGTTCGAAGCCTGTTGTGATATCCATTTCACTACGAGAGCAAATTTAGTTGTGTTTTTAGTTCTTAGTTTTTAGTTTATAATTAAAATAATGAACCCCGTTAGAAATATATTATGAAAAACGGTAATTCAATAAATTAATATAAATTATCCATTTTATTATGACTTTTGTAAAGAGAGTAAAAATTTCTAACGGGGTGAATTTCAACCCTTCAGCAAAATTCAGGGCAAGTATTCCCGAAGAAATTTTAAATATTGCCGAAAAATTGCGAAAAGCTGATTTTCAGGTTTATTTAGTTGGCGGTTGCGTTCGCGATATATTGCGTAAATCCGTTTATGGTGAGCTTGTCGAACCAAAAGATTGGGATATTGCCACTAATGCGAAACCCGATGAAATTCAAAATATTTTCCCAGATAGCGTTTATGAAAATAAATTTGGCACCGTCGCCGTTAAAACTGGTTCGGAAAATGAACGGTTAAAAATTGTTGAAATAACTACATTCAGAATAGAAGGAAAATATACCGACAAACGTCACCCGGATAAAATTAAATTCGCGAAAACTATTGAAGAAGATTTGGCTCGCCGCGATTTTACAATTAACGCTCTTGCCTTGAGATTAGCCGAAGGGAAAGCTGATGAAATTATTGATCCTTTTAATGGTCAAGATGACATAAAAAATAAAATTATTCGCACCGTCGGTAATCCCGAAGAGCGTTTTAATGAAGACGCTTTGCGTTTGATGCGGGCTGTTCGGTTCGCGGTTAATCTTGATTTTAATGTTGAAGAAAAAACCGCTAAAGCGATTAAAAAAGAATCTGGTTTATTGGAAATGATTGCTAAAGAAAGAATCCGCGAAGAGTTTTTGAAAATTTTAATGGCGGAAAAAGCCGCGTCCGGAATTCAAGTGTTGGAAGATTTGGGTTTGTTGCGATATGTTGCGCCGGAACTTCGCGACGGCATCGGCGTTGGCCAAAATAAGCATCATATTTACACGGTTTGGGAGCATAATTTAAAAGCGCTGGAGTATGCCGCCAAGAAAAATTATTCTTTGGAAATTAGATTATCCGCGCTTTTTCATGATATCGGCAAGCCAGCCACTAAAGCCGGCGAAGGATTAAATTCTACTTTTTATAATCACGAAATAGTTAGCGCTAAAATTACCGCCAGAATTTTAGACAGGCTTCGTTTTCCGAAAGATTTAGCGGAAAAAATTATTCATTTGGTTCGTTATCATTTATTTTATTACAATGTCGGCGAAGTGACTGAAGCGGGTGTGCGAAGATTTTTAAGCCGAGTCGGCTCGAAAAATGTTGATGACCTTATTAAATTGCGGGAAGCGGATAGAATCGGTTCCGGCGTGCCCAAAGCCGTGCCGTATAAATTGCGACACCTGCTTTTTATGATTGAAAAAGTGAAACAAGACCCGATTTCGCCAAAAATGCTGAAAGTTAACGGCGGCGATGTGATGAAAATTTTAAATATTGAACCGGGTCCTAAAATCGGCAGGATTTTGAATATTTTATTGGACGAGGTTATTGAAAATCCAGAAAAAAATACAAAAGAGAATTTAGAATTAAGAATTCAGGATTTAGGAAAATTATCCGACCTTGAGCTTGAAAAATTATCTCAATCCGCGCGAGAAAGAAAAGATGAGTTTGAAAGCGGGTTAGAGGATGAGATGAAGCGGAAATTTTATGTTAAATAAATATGCTCGGATTTTTTGATTCCGGATTTGGCGGTTTAACGATTTTAAAAGAAGTCGTGAAAATTTTGCCTAAATATTCTTATATTTATCTTGGCGATAACGCTCGAATGCCTTATGGTTCAAGGAGTCAAGAGGAAATTTATAAATTTACCGTTGAAGGTGTTGAGGAATTATTCAAACGCGGCGCGAAATTGGTGATTTTAGCTTGTAATACTTCTTCAAGCTCGGCTTTAAAAATAATCCAGCGGGAATTCTTGTCAAAAAATTATCCTGACAAACGGGTTCTCGGTGTTATTATTCCAACCGCGGAAGAAATAGGTAAATTTACATCGTCGCGAGAAGTTGGAATTTTAGCGACCGAAGCAACGGTTAATTCTCTTGCTTATCTAAGGGAAATTAATAAATTTTATCCTGAAATTAAAGTTTATCAGCAGGCTTGCCCGCTTTTAGTGCCAATCATTGAAGCTGGCGAGATTAAGCAGAAAAATTTGAATTTAGCGATTGAACAATATTTAAATCAACTTTTTCAAAAAAGCCGAAAAATTGATACGATTATTTTGGGCTGTACGCATTACGCGATTATTGAAAATAAAATTAAAAGCTATTTATCTAAAAGCGTTAAAATTTTATCTCAAGGTAAAATTGTGGCGGATAAATTAAAAAATTATTTAGAACGGCATTCGGAAATAGAAAATAAATTGTCAAAAACCGGCGAAAAAATATTTTTGACAACAAAAAACTCAGAAAGAGTTAAAAAATTGGCTAAATTATTTTTTGAAGACATATATGGGTTAAACTCTGATAATTTGTTTTAATAATTAAAAAATGAAAAACCCTGACATCGTTCTGTTTGGTTAAATAAGTAAAATTTTTATGCTCAATCAAGTCCTCGCCAAAATTTTTTATGAAATAGCTCAATATTTGGATATGGAAGATAATGCGGTTCCTTTTAAGTCTATTGCCTTAAAAAGGGTGGCGGTTAATTTGGAATCTTTGAACGAGGATGTGGAAAATATTTACAAGAAGGGCGGGTTAAAAGCATTAAAGGAAATTTCCGGCGTTGGTGAAGGCATTGCTTTTAAAATTGAGGAATATTTGAAAACCGGAAAAATTGAAGAATTGACGGCGCTCAAAAAGAAAACGCCGGTTGATTTAGCGGAGTTAATCAGGGTTGAGGGATTGGGGACGAGAAAAGTTAAAATTTTATATCAAAAATTAGGCGTTAAAAATTTGAAAGATTTAGAAAGGGCGGCTAAAAATCATAAAATCGCGCCATTATTCGGATTCGGCGAAAAAACCGAAAAAAATATTTTGGAAGGCATAGAATTTTTAAAAAGAAGCAAGGGAAAATTTCTATTGGGAGAGATTTTGCCGAAAGCTGAAGAGGTTTGTAAAAAATTGAAGAGTTTAAAAGAAGTAATAGAAATTTCGTTGGCAGGTTCGGTGAGACGCAAAAAAGAAACAATCGGCGATGTTGATTTTTTGGTGGCCTCGGATAAGCCGGGCAAGATAATGGATTTTTTCGTTTCTTTGCCGGGCGTGGTAAAAATTTGGGGCAAGGGGGCAACAAAAGCTTCGGTTAGATTAAAAGAAGGTTATGATATGGATATTCGGATAGTGCCGAAAAAAAGCTATGGCGCGGCCTTGCAATATTTCACCGGTTCAAAAGAACATAATATAGTTTTACGAAAAATCGCGATTAATAAAGGATTAAAATTAAGCGAATATGGTTTATTCCGCGGTTCAAAAATGATTGCCGGCGAATCCGAAAAAGAAATTTATGAAAAACTGGGACTTGAATGGATACCGCCGGAAATGCGGGAAAATACTGGTGAAGTTGAATTTGCTCAAGCGAAAAAATTACCAAAAATTATTGAGCTTAAAGATGTAAAAGGAGATTTACATTGCCATTCTAATTGGAACGGCGGCGTAAATTCTATTGAAGAATTAGCCGAGGCGGCGATGGCGATGGGTTATGAATATGTCGGCATTTCCGACCATACTAAATTTTTACATATTGAATATGGTTTAGACGAAAAACAATTAACGGAGCAAAGAAAAGAAATTGATCGCCTAAATTCTAAATCCTATATTCTAAATTCTCATTTTCGTATTTTACAAGGTTGTGAGGCTAATATTATGTCCGACGGTTCAATTGATATTAAAGACAAGGCCTTGGCAAAATTGGATTATGTGATTGCCGGCATTCATTCACAAATGAAAATGCCAAAAAGAGAAATGACCGAAAGGATTATTAAGGCGATGAAAAATCCTAATGTGGATATTATTTCCCATCCAACCGGAAGAATTTTGAATCAACGAGACGAATATGAAATTGATTTTGCCGAAATTTTACGCGTCGCCAAAGAAACTAATACGGCTTTGGAAATTAATGCTTCTCCAGATAGGTTGGATTTGAATGGTCAAAATATAAAGCGCGCCAAAGAAGCGGGCGTGAAAATGGTAATTAATACCGATACTCATCATAAAGAGCAATTAGGGCTTATGGAATTCGGTATTTTCCAAGCTCGCCGCGGCTGGGCGGAGAAAAATGACATTATTAACGCTTGGAGTGTTGAAAAAATGTTTGATATGTTAAAGTAAAATAATGCTAAAAGAAATCTCCGCCGGAATAATTATTTATAAAAAAACCGAAGAAGGTTTGAAATTTTTGATTTTATATCATCGTCGCGATTATTGGAATTTTCCGAAAGGGAAAATAGAAAGCGAAGAAAAAAGTTTTCAGGCAGCTATTAGAGAAGTTAGGGAAGAAACAGGTTTAAATCGGCATGATTTGAAATTTCACGATTATTTTAAGGCCTACGAAAAATACGCTTTTTGGAAGAGAGTAGAAGCCGAAAACCCTCAAAAAGTTTTTAAAACAGTTATTTTTTATTTGGCGGAAACAAAAAAATCTCAAATAATTCTTTCTTCCAAGCATGAAGAGGGCTATGGTTGGTTTACATATAAAGAGGGGGTGAAAATTTTATCAAAGCATAAAGAGAGTCAAAGGATTTTAACGCAAGCGAATGAATTTCTTAAAATAAAAAATAGCCCTGTTGCGTAATAACTTTCGTAGCGAAATTGTAGTAGAAAAGTTATTACGCAATAGGGCTAATAATTAAAAAGAGCGGATTTTAATCCGC
>JBBUCW010000009.1:0-9641 GCA_038057615.1 Patescibacteria group bacterium | reverse complement strand
TCAGCCAGAATTTTTCTATCCAATAAAATATTTTGTTTTTTTAAACCCGCGATTAACTTACTATAAGTTAATCCTATGGCGCGCGCTCCAGCGTTAATTTGAACATTCCAAAGCTGGCGATAATTTCTTTTCTTTTCTTTTCGACCGCGGAAAGCAGCTGGCCACGCATGAAGCAAGGCTTCTTTGGCGGCTCTTTCTTTGGATTTTCGACCCCATTTAAAGCCTTTGGTGTATTTTAAAATTTTTCTGCGTTTTTTGGTGGCAATTTTACCTCGTTTAACTCTTGTCATATTTATTTTAAAATTATATTTTTACCGGTTTTAATTCCGCGTAAACCTCCTTTTCTTCTTATTTGGGCGCTTCTTTTTTTGGCGCGACAATGACCCAGACCCATTGCCCTTCTTAATATTTTTCCGGTTTTAGTAATTTTTATTCTAGTAGAAATTGATTTTTTCATATTATTTTTTAGTTATCTGCATTATTAATCCTTTACCGCCAAATTTCGGTTCCATAGTCATTTTATATTCAACGGTGATTATTTTTAAAAATTCATTTAATTTTTGCCACACCCAGTCTTTCATATATTTTTCGCGGCCTCTTAAAATTAAAATAATTTCAACTTTATGTCCTTCATTTAAAAATTCTTCAATTTTTTTAACCTTGATTTCCAGATCATTTTTGGCGGCTCGAGCGCTGATGCGGATTTGTTTTAATTCGCTGACTTTTTTAACTGCCCTTTGTTTTTTTAATTCTTTCTCTTTTTGATAGCGGAATTTATCATGGCTGATAATTTTTGCCACCGGCGGTTTGGCGATTGGCGCGATTTCAATTAAATCCAATCCGCTATCATACGCCAACTTTAATGCCGCTCCAAGCGACATAATTCCCAGATTCTCTCCCTGATCGTTGATGACGCGAAGCTCTAGAGCCGTTATTTGATTGTTGATGCGGTAATTAAAAATTAGGATTTAGGATTTAGGATTTAGGATTTAGGAAATTTAATCCCTAAATTCTATATTCTAAATTCTGTATTCTGTCTTAATTGTGGAAATGGGGGTATTGAAACCCCGTCCAGAAATTTTTTCTAAAAACTTCTACAAGCTTAGCTATATTAGGATTGAGAATTTAGAATATAGAATATAGCAAAAACTCTAAATCCTTTGCCGAAATTTTTCATCCGATAAATTCGGCGGGAAGATCGGATATAACTTGAAATATGACGCCGCTTTAATCTATCAAGTATTGATTAGGCGACGCCCGCTTAGGCGAAAGCGAAAGCAGGAGCCAAATAATTGGCTAATCTGTTTTTGGCAGATATGATTTTGATTCGGCGATTAGCGAGGTGACGAATCGTCCTCGGCTTGCGATTTTTAAAAAGCAATTCCTGTCGAAGCCTGACATTCCCTAAAACTTTTAAATCATTAATGATTTAAAAGTTCGGGCGATCAATTCGCTTAAAGCGAATTGATTTAGCCCGTTCCCTAAAACTTTTAAATCATTAATGATTTAAAAGTTCGGGCGATCAATTCGCTTTAAGCGAATTGATTTAGCCCGTTATCTTATTTAAATATTCTCTCAGAATTTTTTTCTTGAATCTACCGCTCCATAGGCTCTTTAGAAACCTTTCACGCTTAAAAGCTTCGGTCTTGCTTTCAAATTTCTCTTCATGAATCAATATCAATGGCTTTCTATTCTTAGTTGAAATTATAGTTCCAGAATTATGAGCCTTTAGTCGTTTTTCCAAACTTTTTGTGCATCCAACATATAGCCTGCTATCTTTCTTACTATACAAAATATACACCGTCCACATTTTTATTTAAAGTACTTTCTTATTTCTCTCCACGCGTCTCTTTTTTTGATTAATTCTTTCTTATCCGCTTTTTTTCTGCTCTTGGCCAAACCGATTTCTATTTTTATCTTTTCATTCTCGCCCTTAGTATAAACTTTCAAAGGCGTTAAAGTCAAGCCCTTTTCTTGAATTCGTCCGATTAAGTTTTTTATTTCTGATTTATTCAGCAAAAGCCGGCGCGTTCTTTTTGAATCATAATCAATCGGCGCGTTTTTCGGCTGATAAGCCGGAATATCGGCATTCAAAAGCCATGCCTGATTATTTTTGATTATCGCGAAAGAGCCGGCCAGATTTATCCTGCCATTTTTAATTGATTTCACTTCAAATCCTTTCAGTTCAATTCCGGCCTCGTAAGTTTCAAGAATTTCATAGTCAAAATAGGCTCTTTTATTGGTAGTGATAATGGGCATAATTATAAATTTATCAAATATGTTTTTATGAATTTTTCAATGGCTTTAACGGTTTCATTTTTAAGCTTAGAATTACTTTCGGCCACCCATTTTGCAAAATTGTATAATTCTATTTGATCTACCCTTATCCATTTATTGTTTTCGTATAAAAAATAAAAAAGCGTTGTTATGGCAATTCTTTTATTGCCGTTTTTAAACGGATGATTTTTGATCATTAAATAAAATAACACCGCCGTTTTTTCAATAAATCCTTTATATAATGGCTTGTTTCCAAAAGTTTGAAAAGGAGTCATAAGGCAGCTTTCTAAAATATTTGGGAAGCGAGAAGTGAAATCGGGAATCGGCTCACTCCAAATCATTGTTTCTTTGGCGAGTCGATAAGCTACATATTCTATTTGGACAATGGACGGCAATTTTATTTTCATTCTTTTCCCAATAATTTAAGAGTTTCGCCGTATTCTTCGACTATTTTTTTAACAGCTTTTTCAATTTCATGTTTTTTAGTTTCTCTTAGAATTTTTCCTAAAATTTGCGGTAAATCTTTTTTATGAATAACAAAATTGCGGCCGATTTTTTCAGCTTTAATTTTATCAGCTTTAATTTTTTTAAATACCGCGATTCGGCTAATGCCTAATAATTTCGCTACCTCAATTGTGGAAAAAAACTTTTTAATCATATTTTATGAGTATAATCTATGTTAACTAAACTATCAATGATTAACATAGGTTATGGACATATTTTAAGTATAAGCGGATTTTGGGATTTTTGTAATAAAAATAACCGCTGGGCGTACCATGCGGTTATCATCTGAAACATTGGGTTGATTATGCGACCTTGCCGACAAAACCGTTTGCTGGATTGTTGGGTGTAATATATCCACCTTTCTCCAGCAATTTCACCAAATCTTGCTCCTCTGATGACAGTTTATGCCAATCTTAGCCGGCATAAATTTTTGCCGCCTTTTTACTTATTTCCATTTCCATCTTTCTCACCTCCTTTATTTTTATTTTTTAAATAAAATTTCTATTTTTTCTTTCCAGAATTCAGTTTCTTTTCCCTGTCTGCCACAAAGAAGATTTTTAAGATCTCTTAGGGGATAACAGCGTTTTAAAAATTGATCTAACGCCATACCCTTGTAGGGTTGCTGAGCATAATCTATTAGATAACAGAAACTATAACTATCGGTTGTTGGGGATTTAATGATTTTTTCCCATGCTTTTTTTAGATACGGATTATTTAAATCCGTATTGTGCGAGAATATCATACAAAAATGTATGTCATTAGTACTTCTCGCTAAAAGCAAACCCCACGCTTTTTCTTTGTAGTAGGTGCTGTTGGCGCGTGCCACGATATCGCTAAAACACCCATTATAAAGCGGCTCTCGCTCCAAAAGTCGTTCCCGTGCGTTCTTTCTGTTGATATCATCAGACGACGCAATTAATTGGAGCAGTTCAATATTTGTAATATCGTTGTTCTCTAATTTTTCAATCAAAAACGATTCATTCATATCCCATTCCCTCCCTATTAAATTATTTTAGAACTAATTATATATAAGCAAATATTTTTTTGTTTGTCAAAACTATTGACAAAAACTAATTTATATGCTTAACTTTTATTAGATAAAAGGCTCAAGTTTAAACAAACAAAGAGCTCTTTATAAAGCTCTTTGAAAACTAAAAAAAAGGAGGATCTATTATGAAGAAAATTTTATTAATAGATTACAACGCAGAGCTAAGATTAATAAATCCCAAATCTTTCGATAGTGACTGCAACCTAAGAAGAAGAAGGGATGGAATTATTAAAATAGATGTTCAAAAAATTGAACATCTTAAATTTAGGAGTTCTTTAAAAGAAGAAATAAAAAAAGTTAGGGAAGCGGGTAAAATACTTCTAGATAATTTTGTTTTAGAAGCGCTTCTTTTTAAAGAACTTATTCCAAACGATTGGAAAGAATCATCTTGTTGCACCTATTTCCCTGGCACTATATATTATACTGGTTCGTCCCATTATACTTGTTATAAGTGTGTGATGTGTTTGGTGTGGAGCAATGAGCTGAGCTGTTGGTGCTGGGTAGAGCATATATTTGAAAATGTTTTTGATGGATTTATGGCGGTATGTTCAAAATCCGCAATCAAAGTTATATCGTAATTAAACATTCGTTTGTATTTGTTAGGGCTTGGAGATTTTAATTTCAAGCCCTTTTTATTTTGTAAAAATTTTTATAATATAGATATATGTCTGAAAATCAAGATAATTTTAATATCAACAAACTTGAAGAAAAAATCCTTAAATTCTGGCAAGAGAATAAGATTTTTGAGAAATCCGTTGAAAAGCCCGCCGGCAAAAAACCAAAAGGCGAATATGTTTTTTTTGACGGTCCGCCATTTGCCACAGGCATGCCCCATTACGGGCATCTTTTAGCGAGTATTATTAAAGACGCTATTCCGCGTTATCAAGCAATGAAGGGAAAGCGCGTTGAAAGGCGCTGGGGCTGGGATTGCCATGGTTTGCCGGTTGAAAATGAAATTGAAAAAGATTTGGGGCTTACAAATAAAAAAGATATTGAAAAAATCGGCGTTAAAAATTTTAACGAAACCGCGAGGTCAAAAGTTCTTACTTATGCTTCTGATTGGAAAAAAATAATTTCTCGGATTGGTCGCTGGGTTGATATGGAAAATGATTATAAAACCATGGATTCTAATTATACGGAATCGGTTTTATGGGTTTTTAAAACTTTATACGACAAGGGATTGATATATGAAGGTTATAAATCAATGCATCTTTGTCCGAGATGCGAGACAACTTTATCTAATTTTGAGGTGGCGCAGGGATATAAAGATATAACTGATATTTCCGTAACGGTTAAATTTCAACTTGAAGATGAGCTCAATACTTATATTTTGGCTTGGACGACTACACCTTGGACTTTGCCGGGAAACGCGGCGTTGGCGGTGAATAATAATTTTGACTATGTCAAAATTAAACTAACGACTAACGACCAACGACCAACGATAGAATTTTATATTTTAGCGAAAGAGAGACTGGAAATTATAAAAGAAAATTACGAGATTATAGAAATTTTTAAAGGCAAGGATTTAATCGGCAAAAAATATAAACCCCTTTTTGATTATTATTTTGAAAATAAAAATTTAGAAAATCGCGATAATGGCTGGAAAATTTACGCCGCGGATTTTGTGACGGCAGAAGAAGGAACAGGCATTGTTCATATCGCGCCGGCTTTCGGCGAAGACGATTATCAATTAATGCAGAAATATAATCTGCCTTTTATTCAACATGTTTCAACTGACGGGGAATTTAAACCGGAAGTTAAAGATTTTGTTGGTTTGCAGGTAAAACCAAAAGGCGATCATCAATCAACAGATATTGAAATTATTAAATGGCTGGCGAAAAATAATAACCTTTTTTCAAAACAAAAACTTATCCATTCTTATCCGCATTGTTGGCGGTGTGAAACCCCGCTTTTAAATTACGCCGCTTCTTCGTGGTTTGTTAAAGTTTCGGCGATTAAAAATCAACTGATTAAAAATAATAAAAAAATAAAATGGGTACCGGAATATATAAAAGAAGGAAGATTTGGCAATTGGTTGAAAGATGGCCGCGATTGGGCGGTTTCGAGGAGCCGATTTTGGGGAGCGCCGATTCCTGTTTGGCGATGCGAAAAATGTAAAAAAATAGAAGTTGTCGGTTCAATAGAAGATTTTAAAAAAAATACAAAAAAATCCGGCAATAAATATTTTGCGATGAGGCACGGTCAAGCGGAAAGCAATGTTGAAAATTTTATTAACTCAAGAATTGAAAATAATAATTGCCATTTAACCGAAAAAGGCAAAAAACAGGTTTTAGCGGCGGCAAAAATCCTTCGGCAAGCTCAGGACAAGATTGATTTAATCTTTTCGTCCGATTTTTTGCGAACCAGAGAAACCGCAGAAATTGTCGCTGAAAAATTAGGTTTTGAAAAATCAAAAATTATTTTTGACGAGCGCTTAAGAGAAATAAATACCGGAATTTTTGATGGGCAAAATGTAGAGAATTACAGAAAATTTGCCACGGTTGAAGAAAAATTTTACAAAACTCCGTCAAAGGGAGAAAATTTAACGGATTTGAAAAATCGCGTCGCGGAATTTTTATATGAGATTGATAAAAAATATTCCGATAAAAATATTTTGATTATCAGTCACGAATATCCGATTTGGCTTCTTTCTGCCGGCGCTGAAGGTTCTGACTCTAAAAAGGCGATTAAAATGAGAAATAGCAAGCCAGATTTTATAAAAACCGCTGAAATTAAAAAATTGGATTTTATTCCTCTCCCTCATAATAATAATTATGAACTTGATTTTCACAGGCCTTATATAGATGAAATAGAATTTGATTGCCCTTCGGTTAGCTCAGGACAAGCTCCTTGCGGCGGAAAAATGAGACGAATTCCTGATGTTTTTGATTGTTGGTTTGAATCCGGCGCCATGCCTTACGGACAGACGCATTATCCGTTTGAAAATAAAAAAAAGTTTGAAAAAAATTTTCCGGCGGAATTTATCGCCGAAGGCATAGATCAAACTCGCGGTTGGTTTTATACGCTTCTTGTCCTTTCAACTGGTTTATTTAATAAGCCGGCTTATAAAAATGTTGTAGTTAACGGAATTATTTTAGCCGAAGATGGCGAAAAAATGAGTAAGCGTTTGAAAAATTATCCGGACCCGATGGAAATAATCAATAAATACGGCGCTGATGCTTTGCGTTATTATCTTTTATCATCGCCGATTGTTCGGGCGGAAGATTCAAGTTTTTCTGAAAAAGGCGTTGACGAAATTTATAAAAAAGTGATTTTGCGGTTTTGGAATGTATATAAATTTTATGAACTTTACGCGGATGGAAAAATCCGCGTCAATCCGCTTCTAAAAAATAAAAATCCGCGTCAATCCGCTTCTATATTAGATCAATGGATTTTAGCGCGATTGGAAGAATTAAAAACCGAAGTTTCAAAATGGCTTGATAAATATGAACTTGATAAAGCAGTGCGGCCGATTGGTGATTTTGTTGATGATTTGTCTACTTGGTATATTCGCCGATCGCGCGAACGCTTTAAAATAGACGCGGAACCGCGCGGAACAAACGCCGAACAACGCGGAAAAGACAGAGAAAACGCGATGGCGACAACGAAATTAGTTTTAATTGAATTTTCCAAAATCATCGCGCCGTTTATGCCGTTTATGGCGGAAACGATATATCAACAACTCAAAGCTAAAAGCTCAAAGCTAAAAGCTGTTAATTCGGTTCATTTGGAAAATTGGCCGAAATCTTCTTTAAGCTCAAAGCTCAAAGCTCAAAGCTCAAAACTATTAAAGGCGATGGCGGAAATTAGAAAAATCGCTTCTTTGGCGTTGGAAGCCAGACAGAAAGCGGGAATAAGGGTTCGCCAACCATTGCAGAAGTTAAAAGTTAATCCGCCGGTTGGCGGATCAAAGTTAAAAGTTAATAAAGAATTATTGGAAATTTTGAAAGATGAAGTAAATGTTAAAGAAATAGTTTTTGATAAAAATATCGTCAGTAATGTTGAATTAGACACGGAAATTACTTTGGAATTGAAAGCTGAAGGCCAGCTTCGCGAATTTACGCGCGCGATTCAGGATTTGCGTAAAAAAGCCAATTTGAAACCGGAACAAAAAATAATTTTGGAAATTCAAGCGAATGAAGCCGGAAAAGAATTGATAAATAAATTTGGAACTGAAATCAAAAAATCAGCGAGTGTGAAAGATGTTGAATTTAAAAATATTATCGAAGGCGAAGAAATTAAAATAGACGAATTGGAATTTAAAATTGTTTTAAATAAATAATGCAAGCGATAATTTTAGCAGCCGGGAAGGGGACGAGGATGGGTGAATTGACTAAAAAGACCCCGAAACCGATGCTGAAAATCAATAATAAGCCGATTTTGGAATATAAATTAAACGCGCTTCCGGAAGAAATTAAGGAAGTTATTTTTGTGATTGGTTATCTGGGAGACGTGATAAAAAATCATTTCGGCGATTTTTATAATGGCAGGAAAATCCGCTATGTTATTCAGAGAGAGCTTAACGGAAGCGGCGCGGCTGCGCATCTGGCAAAAGATATTTTAAAAGACAGGTTTTTGGTTATGATGGGCGATGATTTATATCATAAAGACGATTTAAAAAATATAATAAAGCATGATTTGGCGGTTTTAGCGCATGAGGTTGACGATCCGACGCAGTTTGGAATTATAGAAACTAATAGCGATGGGAATTTAATCAATATTGTTGAAAAGCCGAAAAAATCGGCCAATAAATTGGCAAATATCGGCGTGTATATGCTGAATAAAAAATTTTTTAATTATGCTCTGGCTTATACGGATAACGGCGAAACTAATTTACCGTTGACTATCGCTAAAATGTCCGATAATCACATAATTAAAATAGAAAAAGCCAATCATTGGTTTGCTATCGGATATCCGGAAGATTTTAAAAAAACGGAAAAAATAATTTATAAATTTGTTTAATAGAAATATTGAATAAATAATTAATTCTCAAATTCTTGAGAATTTTGGAATAAACTATATTGTGATTAAAAAAAGAATTTGCCTAAAATATTGAAAAAAATAAAAATTTGATTTATACTATTAAGTAGTTCATAAAAAAATTAAAAGGAGGTATGTTGTATGCATAAAATAGCGACAGAAAAGAAAAATAACTGTTTTGGATTTAAATTTTCAGTTAACAAAAACGGAGCGGAAATAGCGAGGGGTTTTCTTTACGTTCTTTATAACAATCTTCATCAAGAACCGTTTGGATTAATAGAAGATGTTTTTGTTGAAGAAAATGCAAGAGGAATGGGATATGGCTTGAAAATCTTAAAAAAAATAATAAAAGAATCAAAAAAGCTGGGTTGTTATAAATTAATAGCAACTAGTAGGTATTCAAGGAAAAAAGTCCATAATTTTTACAAAAAACTTGGATTTAAAGATTATGGAAAAGAATTTAGAATGGACTTTTAAGATGTTCTATTGAAATGTTCTTGGCGATTCTTAAAGAATCGCCTTTTTAATTAAAAATTGGTATATTAAATTTATGTGCGGAATTATCGGATACATCGAGGAAAACGAGGCAATCCCCAATTTTAATTGATAAACCGAGAAATTTAGCAAAAAGTGTAACAATGGAGTAAAATAAAATGGTAAAAATTATTTCAAATTTATGTCCAAAATTGACACCATCATCGTTTCCGATGTTCATCTTGGCTCGGAGGTGAGTCGGGCAAAGGAATTGCTTAGTGTTCTTAAAGATCACAGCTTTAACCGCCTAATTCTTCTTGGCGATATTTTTGACGATTTAAATTTTAATCATTTAGAA
>JBBUCW010000008.1:0-7471 GCA_038057615.1 Patescibacteria group bacterium | reverse complement strand
TCATCTAAACTTAGAGAAGTGGCGGATTTTTTTATTGATTTAGAAAAAATACCGAAGGTAATATTAAAGAGTAATCGCCAATAATGCGAATTAAATTTTAAATAATGCGAATAAATTAGGTAAAAAATATTCGCGTTATTTGCTTAAAATTAGCATTATTCGCGAACACTATATGAATCTAAACAAACAACAATTTACAACAGAAATTAATGGTAAAGTTTTAACTCTTGAAGTTTCCGACTTGGCCGGTCAAGCCAATGCGGCGGTTTTGGGCACTTTTGGCGAGACTTCGGTTTTGGTGACGGTGGTGATGGGAAAGGAAGAAAGGAATATTGATTATTTCCCATTGACCGTTGATTATGAGGAGCGTTTTTACGCGGCCGGAAAAATTATCGGCAGTCGGTTTGTCAGACGGGAGGGCCGGCCTTCGGAAGGCGCGGTTTTGTCCGGCAGAATGATTGATCGGACTTTAAGGCCGCTTTTTAATTCGCGAATGCGACGCGATGTTCAGGTGGTGGTTACAATTTTGTCTTATGATGAAAAAAACGACCCTGATTTTATTTCATTATTTTCCGCTTCAACGGCGCTTTTGATTTCTGATATTCCCTGGAATGGTCCGATTGCCGGATTGAGACTGGCGAAAACTAAAGGCGGAGAATTAATAATTAATCCGATTAATTCGGAATTATCCGCCTCTTCTGGCGGAGAAAAGCCGATTTCTTTTGAGGCCTTTGTCAGCGGGACTGAAGATAAAATAAATATGATTGAATTGGCGGGAAATGAAGCGAAAGAAGCCGATGTCATTGATGCTTTTGAAAAAGCTCAAGTTGAAATAAAAAAACTGATTGAATTCCAAAAGCAAATCAGAGAAAAAATCGGCAAGCCCAAGGCGGAAATTTTATTGAAAGAAATTAATGCGGAAGTTAAAAGTAAAGTTCTTGGTTTTTTAGAGGGGAAACTGGAGCCGGCAATTTATGTTAAAGACAAAAAAGAACAGCGCGACAATCTCGGCGAATTAAAAACCAGTCTTTTTGATTATTTAAAACAAGAAAGCGTTTCGGATTTTTCCGGAGTGGAGCATCTGCTTGAAGAGGAAATTGACAAAATCGTTCATAAAAATATTTTAGAATCTGAAAAACGGCCGGATGCCAGAAAATTAGATGAAGTTAGGGAGCTTCAAGCTGAAGTCGGCTTGTTTAAACGGCTTCATGGCTCGGCTTTATTTATTCGCGGCAATACTCAAGCTTTGGCTGTTGTAACTTTGGGGTCGCCCGGAGCGGCGCAGTTAATTGAAACAATGGAGGTTTCCGCTAAACGGAGATTTATGCTTCATTATAATTTTCCGCCTTTTTGCACCGGCGAAACCGGCCGTATTGGAATGACCGGTAGACGAGAAATCGGACACGGCGCTTTGGCGGGAAAAGCGGTTCAAGCTCTTATTCCTTCGCAGGAAGAATTTCCCTATACCATCAGAATTGTTTCTGAAATTTTATCTTCAAACGGTTCTTCTTCAATGGCGACGGTTTGCGCTTCTTCTTTGGCTTTGATGGATGCCGGCGTGCCGATTAAAAAAGCGATGGCTGGAATCGCGATGGGGCTTATAATTGACCAACGACCAACGACCAACGACCAACGACAAAATTATAAAATTTTAACCGACATTCAGGGACCGGAAGATCATTACGGCGATATGGATTGTAAAGTTGCCGGTACTCAAGACGGCGTTTGCGCTATTCAAATGGATGTAAAAATTGAAGGAGTCTCTCCGCAGATATTAAAAGAAGTTTTGATTCAAGCTCAAAAAGCTCGCTTGGAAATTTTGGAAGCGATGAATAAGGCGATTGATAAATCGAGACCGCAAGTTTCCTCTTTTGCTCCGGTTATTATGACTGTGGATATTAATCCAGAACGAATCGGCGAAGTTATCGGCCCAGGCGGAAAAATGATTAAAAAAATCACCAAAGAAACCGGCGTGGACGCGATTGATATTGAAGAAAGCGGACGAATTTTTGTGGCTTCTACGGATCCCGAGAAAGCTATGGCGGCGGTTAATTATATTAAATCTCTGACTCGCGAATTTCAGATAGGTGAAATTATTGAAGGCGAAGTTATCAAAATTCTGGACTTCGGCGCCATTGTTGATTTAGGAGGGGGCAATGACGGAATGATTCATGTTTCAGAACTCAAAGAAGGATTTGTTGAAAAAGTTGAAGATGTTGTAAAAATCGGCGATGTCGTGAGAGTAAAAATAACCAAAGTTGAAAATGGGAGGATTGGATTGTCGTTGAAAGCGGCGTCGCAAAGGTAACAACCTTGAATTACGAAATACGTATTTTCTCAGAGCTCGGAGTATTTTTCTGCTGAAAAATCTCCTCCTCTCGCGCCGTCGCGCTGTGAGAGGCTCTTCTCCGCCAGAGGCGGATCAGCCTTTGGCTGAAAAAATAGTATTTCGTAATTCAAAATAATAATTTGTCGCGATTGAGATGAATGTAAATAAAAAAACTCCCGATTAGGAGTTTTTTTATTTTACTGCGAGTAATTTACTTAATCGCGATTTCAGTCTGCTCGCTTTATTTTTTTTGATTAAATTTGTTTTCGCCGCTTTATCCAATTTTTTATAAACTTGCGACAGATATTCAGCGGTCTTTTCTTTGTCTTTAGTAGTAACCGCTTTTTTGTATTGCTTGATAATCGTTTTTAATTCCGCCTTTTTTTTAAGGTTTTTCCTCCGACGCGAAATATTTTGACGCAAAGCTTTTTTAGCTGATTTAATTATTGGCATATAAAATAGAATTTAGAATATAGAATTTAGAATATAGGAGGCGGCTTTCAAAGTCAAGGATTTTATAATATAATTTTATTGTGTTGTCGTGTTATTTTAATCCTTAATCCTAAATTCTTAATTTTCAATCCTGATTTTTATGCTCTATTCTCTTTTCGGAAAATTAATTTTAAAAAAAACGCAATTTGCGGTAATTGAAGTTGCCGGTTTTGGTTTGAAAATTTTAATTTCCGAAAAAACTTCCAAAAATCTTCCCAAAATAGAATCAGAGATTAAATTTTTTTGTTTTTTGGCCATTAAGCGCGGTGGCGTTGATATTTGCGGTTTTTTAAGCGAGAAAGAATTGGAAATTTTTGAATTATTAAATTCCGTTTCCGGCATTGGTCCGAAATCAGCTTTGGAAATTACGGGCGTTTCCAATATTGAAAAGTTTTTGGCGGCGGTGTCCGGCGCTAGAGCCGATATTTTAGAAAAATCATTTGGCATCGGGAAGAAAAAGGCTGAACGGATTGTTTTGGAATTAAAAGATAAATTGGGCAAATTTAAAACAATTGATTTAAAAGGCGAGGCTCTTGATTTGGATTTTGACAATGATTTAAAGTCAGTTCTTAAAAATCTCGGTTACAAACAAAATGAGATTGAAGAGGCAATTAAAAATCTTCCGGAAGAACCGGGAAAATTAGAGGAGCGCTTAAAAGCGGCCTTAAAAATTTTGAATAAAAAATAATAGACCTACTGCGTAATAAAAGACCTTTTTATGGAAAGAGGGTTGCGGATAATAGAAAAAATAATTCCTCAATTTGTTTTTAAATTTTTTCAGCCGGCTTATCATTATTTGTTGGCTTTTTTAGGCGCCTTATTTTATAGTTTTCCTTCGCGGAAAATGATTGTTATTGGAGTTACCGGCACTAAAGGAAAAACTACTACCTGTAATTTAATCCATCATATTTTAAATTCTTCCGGTTATAAAACCGGGTTAAGTACTACAATTAATTTTAAAATTGGCGATGAGGAATGGAAAAATGATTTAAAACAGACAATGCCCGGTCGATTTTATCTTCAAAAACTTTTATCGCGAATGCTGAAAGCGGGTTGCCGATACGCGGTAATTGAAACTTCATCCGAAGGAATCGCTCAATATCGCCATCGGTTTATTGATTACGATATGGCGGTTTTTTTGAATCTTTCGCCGGAGCATCTGGAGCGGCACGGCGGTTTTGAAAATTATCGGGACGCAAAATTAAAATTGTTTAAAAAAGTGGCTAAGAAAAAAAATGGCGTGGGAATTTATAATTTTGACGATGAATATGTTATTGATTTTATCAAGCTGAAAGTGGCGGGAAGATATGGCTACCTAATAAAATCAAATCTCACGACCCATTATCGTGGGCGCCCTGAAATCTTAAAGGCGCAAATTAAAGATAAAAATTTTAAAGAAATTTTAGAAATAGAAGATGTTGAATTAAAATCGAGCGGTTCAAAATTTAAAATCAATAATAAAAAATTTGAAACTAGATTAATCGGCGAGTTTAATGTTTATAATGCCGCGGCGGCAATTTGCGTTGCTTTGTCTCAAGATATTTCAATGGAGCAAATTCAAAAATCTTTGTTAAGTTTTCGTCCAGTGCCCGGTCGAATGGAAATTATTGACGCTGGGCAAAATTTTTCCGTTATCGTTGATTACGCCCATGAGCCGGCAAGCTTGGAGGCTGTTTATAAGGCGGTAATTAATTCCGGGCTAAAAGCTAATTCGCCGACCGGCGGATCAAAGTTAATTTGTTTGCTTGGAGCGGCTGGTGGCGGACGGGATAAATGGAAAAGATCGGAAATGGGTAAAATAGCGGCAAAATATTGCGATGAAATTATTTTGACAAATGAAGATCCATACGATGAGTCGCCGATGGAAATTTTAGAAGATATAAAATCCGGAATGGTTAAATCCCGCGCCGATATACTTAAGTATATCGGCGCGAATAAACCGTATTTAATTTTAGACCGCCGCGAAGCGATTAAAAAAGCGCTCTCTTTGGCAAAAAAAGGCGATGCCGTGATTTTGACCGGTAAAGGCGGTGAGATGTGGATGTGTGTTGAAAATAATAAAAAAATTCCGTGGAATGAGAAAGAAATTACAACAGAAATTTTACGACAATTGACACTAATCAACCGACAAGTAGAATAAATAAAATGATTTATGAATTTGTTAGATCGTTTATTAAATATCTAACGGCCTTACTTGCGCTTCTTTTAGGTATTAGACTGGTTTTTAAATTTTTGGTTGCCAGTCCGAAAGCAATTATTGTAGATTTAATTTATCAAATCACCGGTTTTATCATTTTTCCTTTTAAATTCATATTCGCCAATATTTATTTACAAAGAGGAGGCGTTATTGATATTATCGCCATTTCGGCGATGATTGGGTATTTTATTTTAATTTTTGTAATCATAAAATTTTTAGATCTTATTTTTAGAGATTAGAAAAGCGCCTTTGTTCATTTTTAGCGTCAATCATTCATTGAATTTTGAGAAATTAATCGGTTTAATTATTTTACGGCGAGTAGGCGGTGAAGAGAAATAATTTCAAGTTAAACGGAACATCGTATAGTGGTAGTACGCGGGGTTCGGGACTCCGTAGCTTGGGTTCGATTCCCAATGTTCCGACAGTAAATTTATGAAAATTGATTATTTTAAAAAATCTATTTTATTGCATAGAAAGCTTGGCGGTAAAATTGAAATTAAAAATAAGGTTGATATTAAAAATTTTACAGATTTAAGTATTTGTTATACGCCCGGGATTGGGGCGGTTTCTTTGGCGATTGCGAAAGATAAAAATTTAGCGCGCGATTTAACTTTTAAAAAAAATAGCGTGGCGGTAGTGAGCGACGGATCGGCGGTGCTCGGACTTGGCAATATCGGACCCGAAGCGGCTTTGCCGGTAATGGAAGGCAAGGCAATGCTTTTTAAAAAATTTGCCGATATTGACGCGGTGCCGATTGTGCTCGCGACGCAAGACACTGAAGAAATTATTAGGACCGTAAAAATTTTAGCGCCGAATTTCGGCGGTATAAATTTGGAAGATATTTCCGCGCCAAGGTGTTTTAAAATAGAAGAACGATTAAAAAAAGAGCTTGATATTCCGGTCATGCATGACGACCAGCACGGCACGGCGATTGTGGTGCTGGCGGCATTGATAAACGCTTTAAGAGTCGCGAAAAAAAATATTGCGAAAATTAAAATTGTGATTTCCGGAGCCGGCGCGGCCGGTGTTGCCATTACTAAAATTTTACTCAATTACGGCGCAGAGCATATTGTGGTATTGGATAGTATTGGCGCTATATATTCTAATAGACCAAACCTTAATGAATCTAAAAAACAATTAGCGGAATTGACCAATTTGGGATGTAAAAATAATCCGCCAGCTGGCGGATTAAAATGCGAAATAGGCAATTTGGCGGAAGCGATAAAAAACGCGGATGTTTTTATCGGTGTTTCAGCGCCGAATATATTAACGGCGGAAATGGTAAAAACTATGGCGGACAAATCAATAGTGTTCGCGATGTCTAATCCGGCGCCGGAAATAATGCCGGATGTCGCCAAAAAAGCGGGCGCTTTTATAATCGCTACCGGAAGATCGGATTTTCCAAATCAAATTAATAATGTTTTGGCTTTCCCGGGAATTTTTCGCGGAGCCTTAGATAATAAAGTAAAGATGATTACCGATGAAATGAAAATAAAAGCGGCAGAAAATTTAGCGTCTCTCGTTAAAAAGCCGACTTCCGTAAAAATAATACCGAGCGTTTTTGACAAACAAGTGGTTAAAATAATTGCCACGGCGATAAAATAAATGTTTATTGAGTTAATAAGTTATAAGTTATAAGTTAAGCTATTGACTTTTTATAAATAATAAGGTAGCGTAATTAAGTGGTAAGGTTCTTATACTTCTTTTCTTTGCATGGGTACATGTGAGTCGAAAAGGTAAATAAGATGGGTCGACTTACTTTATTAATTAAATGCAAAGACAATAAAATGGCAAAGAAATTATATGTAGGCGGATTGGCATACAGCACTGCGGAAAATGTTTTGAAAGACGCGTTTTCCCAAGCCGGAACCGTTGTATCGGCGACTATTATCATTGATAAAATGACTGGTCGTTCAAAAGGATTCGGTTTTGTTGAAATGTCATCCGATGATGAAGCTGAAAAAGCGATTGAAATGCTTAATGGCAAAGATCTTGATGGAAGAAATATTACCGTTAACGAAGCTCGTCCGATGGAAGCTCGCCCCCCAAGACAAGGAGGCGGATTTGATCGCGGAGGCCGAGGCGGCGGTGGCGGCGGATTCGGGGGCGGACACAGAGATCGTTTTTAAGTTTGATTAAGGTCAGACTCCGACAATGATCGGAGAGATATAAAAAATCCCGCTCAACAAAATGTTGGCGGGATTTTTGTTTTTCTTTTATACTTTGAATTACGAGTAGTATAATGAAATTTAACAGGGCCTATGGTCTAGTGGCAGAACGCGTCATTCGCATTGACGAGACGGCGGTTCGATTCCGCCTAGGTCCACTGTTTTCTTTTGGCGAAATTCGGGCATTAAGAAAAGAATGGAAAGTGATATTATTGATTTGTAAGTCATACAAGTATTATATCACTTTCCATACATTATAATCTACTATGTCCACAATAGGCAAGA
>JBBUCW010000007.1:0-3713 GCA_038057615.1 Patescibacteria group bacterium | reverse complement strand
GGCAGAGGGCGAAGCCCAATGCTTGCTGACTTAAGTAGCCGATGTAGCTCAGTGGCAGAGGGCGAAGCCCAATGCTTGCTGACTTAAGTAGCCGATGTAGCTCAGTGGTAGAGCAACTCCATGGTAAGGAGTAGGTCGGGAGTTCAATTCCCCCCATCGGCTCATAAAATAAAAATCAGAAGTTGCCCAAAGCCAAAATATTTGATAAAATTATTTAGGCGTAAAACAATCGGGCGTTTAGCTCAGTGGTAGAGCGTTTCATTGACATTGAAAAGGTCGGAGGTCCAATTCCTCCAACGCCCACATAATATATGCCAAAATCAAAATTCAGAGAAAATTTAATAAAGATGAAATGTTCTGTTTGTAAACGGGTTAATTATTATACGCGGAAGAAAAAAACGATTGAGAAAAAATTACAACTTTCTAAATATTGCAAGTGGTGCAAGAAGCATACAACTCACAAAGAGGCAAAAGTATAAAGGGGAGTTTAGTCAAGTGGTATAACGAGCGTCTCCAAAACGCTAGTCGGGGGTTCGATTCCCTCAACTCCCGCAAATGTCTCCAACCCGGCAGTTGCCGGGCGATTCCCTCAACTCCCGCAAATGTCTCCAACCCGGCAGTTGCCGGGCGATTTCCTCAACTCCCGCAAAAAAAAACGCGGTATGAATTTGGCGCTTCCATAATGGAAAATTTAGAAAAAAACATATTTCAAGATAATGAAAATAATATTGTAAAAGAAGAAGTGCCTTGTGATAATGGCACGATTTTGGAGTATCATTTTGATAAAAATAGCGAACAAACAAAAAGATTTTTTATTAAAGATAAGGACGGCAAGATTTTAAAATTTATTGATTTAGAATTAAATGACATTGATTTATTGAAGGAACATCATTTAAATATAATTAAAGATAAGTTTTTAAAAGCGAACATTGTTTTGACTGAATCTGATTTGGCAAAAATTTCTCAAAAACTCAATAAAGAAATTGTAGATAAGGTTTTTACGGAATTGGATGAGGAAATTGATGAAAATGCGGATATTGAAAATTAAAAAACCCCTGCCTAAGCGCGCTAAGCAGGGGTAGATATATTAGGATCACCTCCTTTGGCTATAAATAGGATGATGTCTGATATCTCGTCTTTTCTTTTCATGCTTTTTTGTAGAAGAAACAGAAGAAGAAATCGCCGCTATTTTTGATGTTGTTTTTTTTAACCATAATGGGGTATTAACGACATACCCCTCTCTGGCCTTTTTTTCTAAAAATTCATCAAAACTTTCTTTTCCACCATGAAATTCTATGGTAGTGGAAATCCCGTATTTTTCAATACTTAAAATATTATGCTCCATCAACCACCTCCTTATTTTTATTTTTTTTCTTCGGTAATTATTTCCAAAAAATTCACCTCCTCCCTTTTTTTATTTTTAGATATTAGTGCCTCAAGCGACACTAACGCTGTTTTCCCACTTCCTTCAAAATCATAAATTGAAATGAATATCGGAATTTTTTTTCTGTTCAACACTTTTCACCTCCTCCCTCCTTATATTTTTTTCTATCTATATTAAAAATTTAATGTGCAAAAATTGAAAATTATTCCAATTTCTTTTATAATAATATAGTAAACTAATGAATATTGTCAACCCTGAATATCAAAATTTAATAGATTCTTTAATTAAGGACGGCTATTTGAAAACTCCGGAAATTATTGAAGCGTTTAAGTCAATTGATCGTATTGATTTTACGCCGGAAGAATATAAAAGCGAGGCTTATGTTAACGCGCCTTTAGCAATTGGTTTTGATCAAACTATTTCCCAGCCGTTGACGGTGGCGTTTATGCTGGAATTATTGGAGCCGAAACCGGGCGAAAAAATTTTGGATATTGGCGCCGGCTCTGGCTGGGTTAGCGCTCTTTTGGCGCAAATTATTGGTAATCCGCCGGCTGGCGGAGGCAAGGTTTTGGCTATTGAACGCGTTCCGGAATTAAAAGAAATGGCGGAAAAAAATTTAATAAAATACGATTTTTTAAAAAATAGTATTGTTAAAATTATTTTGGGCGATGGCTCAAAAGGTTATAAAAAGGAAGCGCCTTATGATAAAATAATAGCGGCGGCGGCGGCGGAAGGCGATATACCGGTTGCTTGGCGAAGACAATTAAAAATTGGCGGGCGGATTGTAGCGCCGGTGGAAAATAGTATTATTACTATTGACAAAATTGGTAAAAACAAATATAATCAAAAAGAATATTTCGGGTTTAGTTTTGTGCCGTTAATCACCGACAACTGATAATCAGCGATTAATCACTATGATTACCAAAGAAGAATTAAGAAAAATAATTTTAAAAGATTTAGAAATTGGGCATTTGTCGTTTGACGCTCAAGATAGAATTTTAGAAAAATTTAGTGAGAATATCACTAAGCGAATTACGCTTGCTGTTTTAGAAAATTTGCCGGAAAGCGCCAGATCTGAATTTGATATTATAAGCGCGAGCGGTAATCAGGAAAAATTGCAGGAATTTTTAAAATTACAGATTCCTAATATTGAAGAATTACTTCAAAAAACCATTAAATTTACGGTTAATGAATTTAAAGAAATGGCTGGCATAAATAAATCATAAAATTATGGCAAAAGAATCATTAAAATCTTTTGAAGATTTGGGAAAATTTAAAGATCAATTTCCGTCCGTTGAAAAGAAACCGCAAGATTTAGGCGCGGCTGCGAAAAAAGAAATAGAAAAAGCGGAACAGGACGCGGAAGATTTGGTTAAAGCCGTCTTAGGCGAAGATGTTTTTGAAAAATTTGATAAGGAGTTGGAAATACCAAAACCGCAAAGTTTGGGCGCGGCCGTAGCGAAAGAAAAAAAAATAGTTGAAAGCGGCGATGTTAAATTTAAATATAAAGGCGCGATAGATAAACAGATTAAAGAGCTTGGCGATAAATTAAAAACAGCGGAAAAAGACGCTGATAGGGTTGAAAGGAATAATGGCACTAAAAAACAGATTGAAGAATATCAAAAGCGAGTAGATTTTTTTGAAAAAGAAATTGAAAAAGCAAAAGAGGCAGGGGATAAAATTAAAAGTAAGACACAAGAAAAACAGGAAAAAAAAATAAAAACCAAAAACCCATCGTCTCAATTAGAACAAGTAAAAATAAAAAATCCGGTTAAAGAAATTCCGATATCTGATAATTGGACAACGCCGGACAAATATCAAAAATCAGATGAAGAAATTGAAAAAGTAACAAATAGGATTAAAGAAAAAAAAGATGAAAATGATAAAGGAGTTGAAAAAGAATGGGATTTAGGACGGGTGGAAAAAGATGAAAATCCGGAAAAATGGTTTAATGAAGAAGCTATAAAAGTTGAAACGGAAATTGAAAAAATGCCGGATGCGGAACGCGAGAAAATCAGTCTTGGTTTGCGCAATTTTGATTTTTTTACTCAAGAAGGAAAAAGCCGGAATATGGCTCAAATATGTGAAAAGTTTGTTTCAGAAAAAGGATCAATAGGCAGATTTTTCTCGGCAATGGCTGAAACTTATAGAAAGAATGAGGATAGCGCTAAAAAACGAAGCGAACAAGGATCATTAGTTGGTGGATTTCAAAATAAGAGTCTTTTGATTGGCAATATTATGAAGTACGGCAGAACCGTGGCTGATGTTATCGGCTGGACAGCCGGTTCGCCATTAAGATATGTAATGCTCGGGGCGCAGTTTTTTTCAA
>JBBUCW010000006.1:0-5008 GCA_038057615.1 Patescibacteria group bacterium | reverse complement strand
TTGATTAACCATATGCGTTTTACCCGACCCGGGTTCACCGGTTAAAAAAACATTCACTCCGGTTTTAAGAATTGATAACGCTTGAGATTGGGTCATATAATTAATTTTCTCTAAATAAACATTCCGACATTCTTAAGAATGTCGGAATGTTTATTTTAAATTTTATACGCAAGACTTACTGTATAATAATTTTCGTAGCGAAATTTCAGAATTTTGAGCGAGACGAAGTGAAAATTTTCCAATTAAATATAGCATATTATTGAAAAATTTTCACAAAGCCGCAGCCAATCCGCCAGCTGGCGGAGCAGTAGAAAAATTATTACGCAGTAAGTCTATAATTTCAAAAAATCTCAAACACTTTTTGTTTAGAGGAAAAACCGGAAATAAGCCGAACGGCTGAAGGCGCAATATTAAAATATTCGGCAAGCGCTTTTGTAATTGCCGCATTCGCTTTCCCTTGAAGAGGCGGCTCTTTCACTGAAACAGTAAAATGCGTTTCACTAATTTTTTCAACAAATTCTTTTTTAGAATTTGGCTTGGCTTTAATAAAAATTTTCATACAAATTAATCCCCCCGCTGTTCCGGTTGACCGCCGCGGATTTGCCGGTATTTATCCTTGTACTTTTCAATTGTTTCTTCAACTTCCTTATGAGAAATTTCCACCCGCAAAAGGTCAATGGCGTTTATGGCATCATAAATATCAAGTTTATTTTCAAATTTATAAATAGCGTCTCGCCATAAAATCGCTTTTTCATATTCCCCTTTAACCGCCGCTTCTTTTTCCAATCGCTTCATCATATCAATAAAAGCCCAATAAACGCCTTCCTCGGCGCCGCCTCGGCCGATAGTCCTATCCTTAAAAGGAATTCGCAAAATGGATTTTTGTTCTTTCATCATTTGCCTAATTTTTCCGGTTCTCTGCCAATTAAAAGCGGTGGTTATTATTTTTTCATAATAATCGCGAGCTTCTTCCAAAACTTCTTTTGAAACATCGGGGATATATCTTATCGTATCAAGCAAACGATAAGCCCCGACTTCAATCATTTCCAAACTCCACCAAGGTTTTGCCGATGCCCACCAAAAATGATCGCTTGAAAGCGTCAAATCGGTTTTCTTCCTAACCAAATCATAACGAGAATGATTTTTGTCCATAGCGTTAACTTCTCTAAGAACCAGCTCGGTAAATTTCCACTGCCATTTATGAATTATATTTTCAGGATCAGACCAGGAAAGAAATTGAGTATTTTCTTCAATGTCATTTCGGCTTGAAGCCCAAGTTGATTTTATCGGTGAAATTTCTTTTATTTCTTGGTAATGACTGGGAATGTCGGAAATTTTAATAAGCTCACATTCCGGCGAATCTAAAACATCAAAAAGCATTTTTTCCAAACCCGGTCGATGGTGGCCGAAAGTTTCCGCATCCATAGCCGTTATCAAATATCGTCCGCTCAAGAGATCTTCTTCCATGGCTTCAAACAATGTTTCCCGCGATCGGACAACGGCGCTCATAATAAGATTACTTAAACGGCGTTCGCGAAAAAAAACCAAAAGATCGCTTCCGGCAATTTTATAAATTTTTTTATAATCAACCCCGTTAGAAGTCCGATGCGCTTGCGCGTCGGCATCCCGCTTAGCGGGATTACTTCTAATGGGGTCAACATGTCCGGCAAAACCATCGCAGGCTATTTCATCAAGAATAATCCACTTAAAGCCGAGCGAGGAAATTATTGCCGGCAGATTTTCGCTGTAAGCCATTTCCGGCGGAAAAAATCCTTGAGGTTTATAACAATCGCCCAAAAAAAATCTATTAGTTTCGTCATTCATTTTTATTTGTCTGACGATTTCGTCTTCGCTCAAAAAAGGCAAAAGGGCGTGATATTTCGCCGAAGATGTAAATTCAATTCTTCCTTCCCCGCTTAATTCTCTTAGTCCATCAATGAGATCCTTATAGCCATATTTATCTAAAAGCTCCATAAGGGCGCCGTTTATGTTTAAAGTAAGATTAACCCGCTTGCGCTTTCTTATGCCTTCAATTAAAGGGCGATAACTTTGATTAATAATCGCCTCTAAAACATCCGGTTGTTGTTCCGCCGGTTGGTAAAAATGTAAAAAATTAGCCCAATACATGATACTCTATGGCTTTTTTAAATAATTTAACATATTCTTGAGCTGATTTGGTCCACGAAAAATCAGTTTTCATCGCTCGATTTTGAATATCGCGCCAGAATTCGGGATAACGATAAGTCTCAATAGCTCTCACCATCGCGCCGTAAAAAGCGCGGTTATCAAATTTTTCAAAAACAAAACCAGTGCCGATTTTTTTCGCGGGATCGTAATCAATAACGCTATCCGCTAAACCGCCGGTCTTGCGAACAATCGGCACCGCGCCGTAAGCCATCGCTTCCATTTGCGTCAAACCGCATGGTTCAAAACGCGAAGGAATAATAACCGCGTCGGCGCCGGCATAAACCATATGACCGAGAACTTCATCATAATTTAAATGAATGCCAACTTTTTGAGGATATTTTTTCGCGAGTTCCTGGAAAAAAGTCATAAAATGCCCTTCACCGGAACCGACAACAATCAATTGGATGTCAAAATTTTCTAAAAGCGGTTCGGCCGCGTCCATAAGCAAGCCAAATCCTTTTTGATCGGTTAATCTTGAAACAATGCCAAAAAGCGGAATATCGCCGCGAACCGGCAAATTAAATTTCTGCTGAAGAGCCGACTTATTTTTTATTTTTAAATCCAGCGTTTTTATATTGTAATGAAATTGAACATTGGGATCAGCCTCAGGATTATAAATATTAGTATCAATACCGTTTAAAATGCCAAAAAGCCTTGACTGTCTTTCGCTTAAAAGCTCGTGCAATCCTTCACCGTATTCAGGCGTAGTAATCTCATGGCTATAAGTGGATGAAACGGTATTAATGACATCAGCATACATAATACCCCGCCTCATAAAATTAAGTTTTGAAAGTCTCTGATCGTTAAAGGCTGGAATGGTTTCTCTACCGGAATCATAATCCATCTCAGACACAAAATGATGGTCGTACATTGCCTGAAAAGAAAGATTGTGGATGGAAAAAACAACGGCAATCGGCAAAAGTTTCGGATCATCTTTATAGATAGTATGAAAATAATTAGGGATAAGACCGCTTTGCCAATCAGCGGCGATAATTACATCCGGCCGCCAAGATGAATGTCTTAAAAATTCAAGAACCGCTCTTGAGAGAAGCGCCCATCTTATTGCGTCATCGGTGTAGCCGTAAACATTCGCCCGTTTTTCGTAATACTCCATATTTTCAAGAAAATACGCGATAGTTTCACCGGAATTATTGTCATACTTTAAAATATTGGAAACAAAAAGACCGTGCGGATCTTCTTCTTCCGAAGATGCCGGGCGCAAATCTTTAAGCTCTAAACGCAAGGGATATTTTTCAGTGTCAATGGTGGCATACTTGGGAATAAAAATGCGGGTGTCATGGCCTAAAGTTCGAAGAGCGCCCGGCAAAGAACGCATTACTTCTCCCAGCCCGCCAACCTTAACAAAAGGCGCCGCTTCAGAAGCGACAAAAAGAAGTTTTAGTTTCTTTTCTTGTTTAAAAATATTAATCGGCGAAAAAATATTAACCATAACTGTTATTAATTATAGCAAATTAATCAAAAATAGAAATAAGATATTGATCAATTTCGCGCTGAGCAATATCATAAAAATTTTTACTCTCATTATGCAATTTCAGCGCCAAATTTTTTCCAACAAATCGCCAATGCCACGGTTCAAAAACATAATATGCGTTATTTTTCGGATAAGAAAGCGTGAAGCCGTATTTATACGCGTTTTCCGCAAGCCACGCATAGCCGCCGGATTTTCCAAACGCCATAAAATTTGCTCCGAGTTTTGAGGTAGTAAAATCTATCGTGGTCCCAAGTTGATGTTCTGAATAGCCTTGATCCGCGGAAAATTTATTCGCGCCAAAACCATAGGTAATCTTATATGCCGATTTAAGCATACTTTGACCGGCAAATGAACGATATGCGGAAATAATTCTTATATCAACCTGCGCGGTATTCGCATCATCCAATAATTTTTGAAAAAACGGCCAGACTTCGCCCAAGATGAGCTTCTCTTTTTTAGGTTCATATAAATAAAGCGCTGGAATAGATATGAGATTTTTAGGAATATAATTTTCATTTAAAAAATAAACTTTTGAATATTTTTTTAAGAGCTCCAAATCAATACCGCTTAATTTTTGAAGCGTACCGACAGCGTCTGTCATTGACCTCACTTGCGCTTCCATTGAATCCACTATGTCTCGTTCCTGAAAAAGCTCTTGTTTAAAATTATTCCGCTCATCTTGCGTTGTGACGAGAATTTGTTTGATCGCATCAATATTGCCGAGAAGATTTTTCGATGTTGCCGAAAATTCCGCTTTTGTTTTTGAAAGTTCTTCTTCTATAGCCGCTTTTTCCTGTTTAAGCTGATAATTTTGATAACCTAAATATCCCAAAATGCCCGCGATAACGAGTGAAAATATAATCAGTAATATGTTTTTCCTATTTTGCCAATTCATAAAATTTACTTACCCCTAATTTTATTATACCACTGTCAGTTTTTTTTACTTTCTGAAATTAAAAAGCCGCTGAGTAAATCATGCGGCTTTTAAAGTATTTATTATTTTTTATTATTATATAATTTCCTTATCCTTTCATGCAGACAAGAGCAAGTGTTGCTTAACACATCTTCAAGAGGATATTCCGCTACAAAACATTCACTGCATAATATCTTATCCCCGAAAGACCATACTTCATCAAAACCACGACAACATCTTTGACATTTTCTTTTTTGCGTTATCAACGCCATTTTCTCTCACCTCCTTTTATTATAATTTAATATTTAAAAATTAAAATGCTAAAGACAGAATAGCGCATATTGCGCTATTCGTCAAATCTGGCTCGCCCTGCTCAACGATTTTCGAACTTTTGACTGGGCGGAGGAGTACAAATA
>JBBUCW010000005.1:0-21805 GCA_038057615.1 Patescibacteria group bacterium | reverse complement strand
CGCCGTTTCAAATAAAGAAATTTTCCGGATATTCGGCAAATGCCGCAATTTTTGCCAACCCAATGAAAAAGTATCCAAACCCTTATAATGAAAGGTTGGCTGTAAATTACATTCAGCCAAAGCCTTATGAATATGAAACCAATCGAAAGTCAGATTATGGCCGACTAAAATTGTATTGGCGGTTTTTTCCAAAAAAATTTTCATTGCTGATTCCAAATCTAAAGCGTTTTGCCACCCTTCTTCATTATAATGATTGATTTTAAGCGCTTCCGGTTCGGCCAATTCAATGTGTTTTGGTTTAATTTTAGCTTCCCATTCTTCCAAGACGGAAAAATTATAACCGCTTACTTTAACAACGGCTATTTCTATCAATTCATGATTTAAACCCAATCCCGTTGTTTCCGTGTCAATAAAAGAAAGGTCAAAATCTTTTACTGGAAGTTTTTTCATGTCGTTGGTCATAATTATTATAGAGGCGGATTAACGCTGATTTAATAAATTTAGAAGCGGATACACGCGGATATTCTAAATTACAATCTTTCAATCTTACAATCTTTTAATTTAGGGCTTCCAAACCAGGCAATTTTTTGCCAGCTAAATATTCCAACATCGCGCCACCGCCGGTGGAAATGAAAATATTAGAATTTAGAATATAGGATTTAGAATTTAGGAACCTTAATGAGGCAATGGTTTCACCGCCACCGATTACTGAAAAAGCTTTAGATTTTAAAATCGCGCCGGCAATCGCCTCGCTTCCTTTCCTAAATCTTTTATCTTCAATATATCCCATCGGGCCGTTCCAAATGATTGTCTTGGCATTTTTAATGATTTTTGAATATTGTTCAATAGTTCGCGAACCGATGTCTAAAATTTGTCTTTTATAAACTATTGTATCAATCGGCAAAATAATTTTTTTAGATTTTAAAAATTGCCGCGCCAAAAAGAACATTTTATTTTCGTACAAAGAATCGCCCACCGGCAATCCCTGAGCCGCGGCAAAAGTGTTCGCCATCCCGCCGCCGATTAAAAAGTAATCCGCTCTGCTCAAAAAATTTTTAATCAAACCGATTTTATCAGAAATCTTGGCGCCGGCTAAAATAACCACCAACGGTTTCTTAAAATTTTTAATTGCCTTATCTAAATTTTCAATTTCATTTTTAAAAGAAAATCCGGCGTAAGAAGGCAAAAATTCAGTAATAGCTGTTATTGAAGCGTTATTCCTATGACTATCGCTAAAAGCGTCATTTACATAAAAATCTCCCAAAGACGCCAAGCGTTTGGCGAATTTTTTATCGTTTTTTTCTTCGCCTTCAAAAAATCTTAAATTTTCTAAAAGAAAAATATCGCCGGCTGGGGAATTAATAATCTTTTTAATTTCCGACACATTAAATTCTTTTTTGAAATCTATAAAATAAACAGATTTTTTTAGTAAAGATGATAAAATTTTCACGAAAGGTTTTAAACTATATTTTTGAGATTTCTGGGTACCCGTGATAGTGAGTCGTGAAATTTTAGATTTTATCGGTCTTCCCCGATGACTCAAAATAACAACCTTAGCTTTATTTTTTAATAAAAAATTTATAGTCGGCAAAATCGCTGAAATTCTAAGATGATTTTTAGACAAATCCGTTTTTTGAATATTAAAATCAACCCGCAACAAGCAAATTTTATTTTGTAAATCTTTTTTAGCCAAAAAAGATAGAAATTTCATAGATATTATTATACTCTATCCCAAGTTTTATGCCATTTTTGGAAAAAATAAAACCCAATATCATTGTTAAAATATCGGGTTTATAACTATTATTTACTTTTTCGTTTTACATTCCGGGCAATCGGTTTTTGAAAACTTAAATATTTCATATCCTACTCTTCTTGAAGCCATAATTATTTCATAAAATTTTTCCCGCGAAATCCATTCACCAATTATCCTGACTTTATTATGCTTTTCACAAACCAAAATCAAAGCTTCTTTTTTTTCCATCATAACCCCCTCCTTATTTTTCTTATTTTAATGTACTCTAAAATTTATGCTTTAAATTATATTTTTAAATATATAAGATTTATTTTAAAATTGCAATCGTAGTGAGTTTCCACAACAATGAATAGATAAAAATCAAATTCTGGAGCGGAATACCGGAATCGAACCGGCGCCTCAACCTTGGTCCCGCAGCAATTTTGCTTAATCTGAGCGAGAGACGGGAATCGAACCCGCATTCCTAGCTTGGGAAGCTAGCGTATTACCACTATACTACTCTCGCAAAATTGAACGGGATTGCGTTTTGTAACTTCGCTTCACTCAGACAAAACGGGAAGAATGTCATGTACTGCCACTGTACTAATCCCGCGTTATTTTATTATAATCCCTTCCCCGTTCCATTCAAAACCCGGTAAAAAAATTACTACCTTAGCCTGCTTTTTTATTTTTTTTAACCAATTATCCAATCCGCCAACCGATAAATTATTTTCCAATTGTAATCTTGATTCAAAAATTTCCCTTCTTGCCTGCGGTTTTAAAAATCGTTCTTTAAACTCATTCAAAGAAATGCCATAAAGCGCTTCAACTTCTTTTTTAATATCTTTCCCCTTTATCGCTTCTTCTATTTTATCATTTATCATTTTTTTAAGATCATTATTTTCTAATCGCTTCTCCAATTCCCGCCAAATTAATTTATCTTCAATCAATTTATCCAGAACAGCGCGTTCAATTTCCTGTTTCACCTCTTTTGAATTCATAACCACCGCCTGATTTTTATCGTAAGTTTCCAAAATTTTTTGATAATAACTGCCGGCGCTTAAAACATCTTTTTTAAATGAACTAAAAATAATAGGTTGCCAATTAACGAAAGCGATAGGATAGGATTGAGATATTAATAAATAACTTAATCCGAAAACAATTACAGATAATATTAATATGATAAATCGTTTTGGGGTCATAAATACTAATAACTAGTGGCTAATTTTATGGGACAATTATCATCATTTTTTCGCCGGGTTTTTTGTAATTAAATCTTTGCTTTAATTCTTTTTCCATATTTTCCGGATTGGAAAAATATTCAATTTCAGATTTAATATCAGCATTATCTTTTAATAAAATATTGAGCCTGTCATTTAAATTATCTAACTTAATCTTTAATTGATTTCGTTCTTTCAAAATAAAATACGCCTGAATTGAAACGGCAATTAGGATTATTGATAAAATTGTAATTATTACAAATCGCATATTGTTATTTTAACAAATCCTTGAATATTTTCACGGGAATTTTAACTCCGGAAGTTCTTGCCAATAAATTTTTCTTGCCTTTCTTTTGTTTCTGCCAAAGTTTCATTTTCCGCGTTCTATCCCCTCCATAAAGATAACCGGTTACATCTTTTTTCATTGCCGGAATCGTTTCCCGAGCGATTATTTTGTCTCCGGCTTTCGCCTGAAGCGCTTGATTAAATTGCTGGCGCGGTAAAACATCTTTTAATTTTTCAAGCATCTGACGCGGTTTTATATCCAATTCGTCTTTATAAATAAATCGCGTCAAACCGGGCACCGGAAAACCGGCAATTAAAATTTCCACTTTTTCCAGTTCCGCTTTTTGATAATCGCTTAATTCATAACTAAAAGATGCCATGCCTCCGGAAATTGATTTTAATTTATCGTCAAAATCGGAAATCAAACTTGAAAGCGGCATTTTCAATTTTATCAAGATTTTATCTTCCAGATTTTCGGTTTCAATATCTTTCATTCTAAAAATTTCTTTAAGCCGTAAAACTCCGCTCAAATTTTTTAACGGCGCGATGACTTCAACTTTTATCATCGGTTCAAAAATTTCAAAATAATCAGCCGGCAAACCATCGGGATTTTCAATAATTATTTCACCATTTTTTGTTTTCACTTTATAAGCCACCGAGGGAAAAGTAGAAACAGTTTTTACATTAAATTCTTTTTCCAACCTCTCGGCGGCGATTTCAAAATGAAGCTTGCCCAAAAAACCGCATTTGAATCCCCTGCCCAAAACTTCATTGGTATCCGAAGAAAACACTAAGCTAAAATCATTAAGTTTTAATTTTTGAAGACCGACTTTTAAATCATCGTATTGCGATTCATCGTCCGGATAAAGAGAAACAAAAACTACCGGCTGTGGTTCGCGATAACCGAGAAGCGCTTGGTCGCCGATAGTGTCGCCAATTTTTAATTTATTAGAATCTTTTATGCCTGTGGCAATATAACCAATCTCGCCGGCTAATAATTTATCCACTTGTTTTAATTGTGGAGAAAAAATACCAACTTCTTTAATTTTAAATTTTTCATTAACGATAACAAGTTTTGTTTCGTTACCGGCTTTATATTCGTCGCTTTCGGCGGAAAAAACTCTGACAAAAGCAATAATGCCTTTATGCTCATCGTAGAGAGAGTCAAAAATTAACGCTTGATTATGACTATAATTATGATTGATGGTCGGCGGCGGGATTTTTTTTATTATAACCGCCAAAAGATTTTCCACTCCTTCTCCTGTCCTGCCGGAAATTTTAAAAATTTCTTCGGAACCGACTTTTAAAAGATGCGCTAATTCTTTTATGGAATTTTCAATTTGTTCTATTGAAGCGACATCAATTTTATTAACCGCGCCGATAATTGTAAGACCGGCTTTTTTGGCATTTTCCAAATTAGCCAAAGTTTGCGCCTGAATTCCCTGGCTGGCATCAACTAATAAAATCGCGCCTTCAACCGCCGCCAAAGCGCGAGAAACTTCATAAGAAAAATCACTATGCCCCGGAGTATCTATTAAATTCAGAATATAGGATTTAGAATTTAGAATATAGGCCATCCGCACTGGCGCCATCTTTATCGTAATTCCCCTTTCTCTTTCCAAATCCAGCTGATCAAGGTATTGCGGTTTCATTTGGCGCGAATCAACAGTTCCGGTTAATTCTAAAAATCTATCAGCCAAAGTTGATTTACCGTGGTCAATGTGCGCAATTATTACAAAGTTTCTAATATCCATTTACATTATAGAATACAGGATTTAGAATATAGAATAAAGTTTATAAGTTTCGCTTCGCTGTAAGTTTTTAAGTTTAAAACTTATAAACTTATGAACTTAAAAACTAATTTACTATATGCTTCCCGACCCAATTAAAACATTTATTCAAATTTTCTCAACCTTGCCGGGCATCGGCATCCGTCAAGCGACTAGACTGTCTTTTAAATTGATAGATTCCGGAAAAAATAAAATTGAAGAAACCGCTAAAGCAATTTCGGATTTAAAGTTTTTAAAAATATGTTCTGAATGTTTTTTTATTCATCAAAATAAAAATAATCTTTGCGATATTTGTTGCGATCCAAATCGGCGAAAAAATGTTATCGCCATTGTTGAAAAAGGAACAGATTTAATTTCTTTAGAACGGACCAAAAAGTTCAAGGGTCATTATTTAATTTTGGGTGAACTGACAAAAACCGGATTTTTGGAAAGCGTCCAAAAACTTCGGCTAAACCATCTTAAAAACTTAATTAAAAAAGAATTCCCCTTGACGGATTCAGGACAAGGCGGTCAAGCTGAAGAAATAATTATCGCCATTAACCCAACTACTTATGGAGATATTAACGCTTCAATAATTGCCAAAGAACTCTCGCCTTTTGCTAAAAAAATTACCAGATTGGGACGCGGCATTCCAACCGGCGGAGAAATAGAGTTTGCGGACGAAGAAACACTAGAGCAAGCGCTAGAAAGAAGGAACTAAATAATTTCCACTTCCGTGAACGGCTGTCTGTGCCCTTTTTTCTTCCGATATCTTGTCTTTGAATGATATTTAAAAACTATTTTCTTTTTATCTCTTCCTTGCTTTAAAATTTTTGCTTCTATTTTTCCTCCTTCAACATAAGGATTGCCGATTTTAACATCTTCGCCGTCAGCGACCAATAAAACTTTATCAAAAATAAACTGCCCCGCGCTGTCGGATTCTATTTTTTCAATTTTAATTTTTTGTCCGGCTGAAACTTTATATTGTTTTCCGCCAGTTTGAATTATTGCGAATACCATAGGTGTTAGGTGTTAGGTGTTGGGTATTGGGTATTGGGTTCTAAAACCTAAAACCTAAAACCTAAAACCTAAAACCTAATTCACAGAAACAATAACAGATATTATTATTAAAATCAATACCGCGACAATCAAACTGCCAAAACCGAAAATATATGAAAGAAATCGTTCACGATAATAAAGAAAATCAGCCAGAAAAAAATTAATTGAAATTATTACTAAGGCGGATAATAAAATTCCTAAAACTTCCATCCGACCGGCTAAAAAATCAATGCCTTGACCGGCTTCAAAATGAATAATCAAAGGCATTGTTTGTTGACCGAGTTTTAAATAAAAAATAATCACCGATAAGAATAGAATCAAAAAACTTAAAACAACGATAACCCGAAGATATTTGTCTTTAATGATGTTGATAAACTTCATATAATTTGGTGTCTTAATCGGGATTTGAACCCCACACATAAATAAAATTTTTGGCGGGGTAACCCCGAGTTATTAATGTAGTCCCAACGGGAATCGAACCCGTGTTCCGAACTTGAGAAGCTCGTGTCCTAAACCACTAGACGATGGGACCATTATGTTTAATTTCAAATCTCCTTTATTTCCTCAACGATTTTTTCCAATGCCAACGCCCGTGAAGCTTTTATTAAAACTAAATCTCCCTTTTTAATCAAATTCTGAATTGCTATACACGCTTCACCGGCGGTGTCAAAAATTAAAATTTTACTTTTATCCAAACCAACTGCTTCCGCCGATTCAGCGATAAATTTCGCCCGCGGACCGATTGTAATTAAGACATCAACAATTTTTCCCGCTAATCTGCCTATTGATTCATGAGCTTCAAGCGAATATTTTCCCAACTCCAACATATCTCCCAAGACCGCTATTTTTCTTTTCGCGGATAAATCGCCAAGAGTTGTCAAAGCTTCTTCCATTGAAATCGGCGAAGCATTATAAGCGTCATTAATAATATAAGTATCCTTAATTCCTTTAATTAAATTCATTCTTCCTTTGACCGACCGATAATCTAATGAAAGCGCTTCGGAAATTTGCACCAAATTCAAATCAAAAATTAAACCAACGCAAGCGGCAATGGCGGCGGCATAAGCTTGCGCTTTGCCAAAAACATTTTTTAAAATTACCGGTACAAAACTGCCGTTATATTCAATTTTAAAAGAAATTCCTATAAAATTATCTTCTTCCGATCGATTTTCAAAACCGCTAATTTTTAAATCCGCGGCTTCGCCAAAACCAAAAGTGATAATCTTGGCGCGAGTTCGCTCTCTTGTTTTCATTACAATTTCGTCGTCAAAATTTAAAATCGCAAAACCGTTTGCCGGTAAACTTTCAACAACTCTTGCTTTTTCTCGACCAACCGCTTCCGAACTGCTAAAAAATTCCACATGAACCGGAATTTCACCGATAGCCGTCACAATTCCAATGAAAGGTTTAGCAATCTCCAAAAGATATTTAATGTCGCCAGGCCGGTCTGCCGCGTATTCTAAAATCAATATTTGAGGGTATGCGGATTTACGCAAGAAAAAAATACGAAACAACGCAAAAATTACAACTTTTAACCAAAATAATAATTTTCTAATTTTCCATTTGCCAGCCGGCGTATCGCGGCTGACTAATTTTAATTCCTCTTCTTTCCATCCGCCAGTCGGCGGACCAATTATGGCAAGCGACACGCCCAATTCATTATTTAAATTTCCTTCGGATTTTCTCACTCGTAATTTTCTTTGCCCTGAGCCTGCCGAATGGGTTAAAACCGCGTAAATTGCTTCCTTGGCGGAAGTTTTTCCAACACTGCCGGTAATGGCGATTACCCGCGGCTCAAAACGCCAAATTATCAGTTGAGCTAATTGTTTTAAAATCCATTGTAAAATTTCTACTAAAATTTTTTTCATATTCAGTTACAAATTACAAATTACTAATTACTAATTACTAATTACTAATTACTAATTACTAATTATCAATCTATCCGGCGCTATATTGTAATAATTCAAAATAAATTGCGCCAATTCGCGAAAAGCCGGCACCACGGTTTGACCGGCCAAAGGACTGCCCATGGGCTTATCCAATTTTATTAAAATCACAAATTTTGGATCAAAAGCCGGAGCAAAACCCATATAAGTGTTAATCACTTTATCAGTATAGCCATTTTTGCCGAAATCCGGCACAAAAGCGGTACCGGTTTTTCCGGCAACTGAAAAATTTGGAATCGCCGCCACTATATTTTTATCAACCGCCGACACCATCATTTTAGCGATTTTTTTAGCGGTTTCAAAAGATATCACTCGTCTGACAACTTGCGGTTTTTCATTTGCCGAAATAATAGGTTTCATCAAAACACCGTCATTGGCAATAGCGGAAAACGCGCTGATTAATTCAATCGGCGTAATAGCCACTCCTTGACCAAATGAAGCTGTGGCAAAATCAATATCCTTCCCCTGTTTAAGATTATTAATTTTCCCCCTAACCTCGCCGGGCAAAGCAATATTAGTAATTTCGTTAAAACCGAATTTTATCAAATAATTATAAAAAATATCTTGACCGATTTTTCGCTGAGCGAAAACCGCGCCGGTGTTAATTGACTGTTCAATTACACCAGTCATTGTCTGAAGTCCGTGAGCTTTCAAGTCCCAATTTTTTATTGTTTTACCGTTAAAAGTAACTGAACCGGTATCAATATAAGTAGTTTCCGGAGTAATTTTCCCGCTGTCAATTCCAGCCGCCATAGTAATCACTTTAAAAACCGAACCCGGTTCATAAACCGATTGGACCGCCGGATTGAGAAAATTTCCCACTTTAAATTTTGAATAATCATTCGGATTAAAATTCGGAAAATTTCCCATCGCTAAAATTTTTCCGGTTTGCGGTTCCTGAACAATAACCGTTCCGGCAATCGCTTGATATTGGTCAATTAAATTTTTTAAAATTTCCTCGGCTTGCGCTTGAATATTGCGGTCAATCGTTAAAATCAAATTTTCTTTACCAAGCGCTTCATTAAAATAAAGTTCCGCGCCATAACGGCCTCCGCTTTCATCAGCCGCCGATGCGGTGGTAAATCCCAATAAATGAGACGCCAATTCTCCAAATGGATAAAAACGCAATTGCTGGTCGTCAATATATATTCCTTTTAGATTAAGATTTTTTATTTGTTCAACTTGTTCGGCGCCGGCTTTTTGAATTAAAAGTTCATATGAATCATTTTGTTTATTAAATTTTTTTTCAAGATCGTCAATTGGGATATTAAGAATCTGACTTAATTTTTCCGCGTAGCTCCGTGTTCCGCCCGCGTTAGTCTGTATTTCAACGGGCACGGCATAAATTATCGGATATTCCTTATTTAAAGCGGCTTGAATAAAATTATTATTCCTGTCAATAAAATAAATGCTATTTCTCGGCGCTCCGGAAGCATTATTCAATTTTATTAAAGATTTCGCTTTATTTAAATAATAACCGCTTTTTTTTATTTGAATATTATAAACGCTAAAAATTAAAAATGAATATAGAATTCCGAAAATAAAAATTAAACTTGTAATTCGCCATTTCATAATTATTAATTATTAGCCAATAGGGTCTAGCCGATAGTATTAAACTAATTACTGGCGACTATCGGCTTTTTAGTAAGATACTCCGGATTTTTTTCTAAAATTAACGATTGCTGATTAATTAACGATTTCATATTTTTTTCGTTAAGAATACTGTAAAGATTATTTTTCAATTCCGCATTCTGAACTTCAGCCTGCTGAAGATTATTTTCCTGTCTTTTTACTTCATGCCGAATATTTACCAACTGATTATAAAGAAAAACTCCAAAAACGGCTACGACAATTGAAATCATCATTAAAATTGAAACTAAAAAATTCGTTTTGTGATTATTTTTGTTTAGTTGGATTATAGTCATCTATTTTAATATTAAACATCTGACCCTTGACATCTGACCTTAAAATTACAATTTTGTCAGTTGTAATTTGTCAGTTATTTAATAATATCGCTCTCATTTTTGCCGACCGCGATCTTGGATTTTTTCTAATTTCTTCCAGCGTCGCCGTTATCGGTTTTTTAGTTAAAATTTCAGCTCTGCCGTCTTTTGCCATTTCCCGAAAATAATTTTTAACTAAACGATCTTCCAATGAATGAAACGCAATTATTGCTATTCGACCTTTTGATTTTTCAGCCAAAGGCTGATTCGCCTCTGGCGGAAAAATTTTATCTAAATTTTTTAATAATTTTTCTAAATTTCCCAATTCATCATTGACATAAATCCGTAAAGCCTGAAAAACTCTTGTCGCCGGATGAATTCTGCCTTTTTCATAACCGATTGATGTTGCCTTTTTAATCGCGCTTGCCAGATCAAAAGTGGTTAAAATTCTTTTTTTTCTTCTGGCTTCAACGATATTTTTGGCAATTCTTCGAGAAAATCTCTCCTCGCCGTATTTATAAAAAATATCGGCCAAGTCTTTTTCAGAATAACTATTTACAATTTCCGCCGCCGTTTCCGCGTTTGTTCCGCATTCGTTCAGCGTTCGTTCCGTGTTATATCTCATATCCAGCGGTTCATCTTTTAAAAAACTGAATCCCCTTCCCGATACTAACTGCTCTGAAGAAAATCCCAAATCGATGAGTAGCCCATCGGCTTTTAAATTTTTAAACTTTTCGTTTTTTAAACTTCCGAGTATTTCCGGCAAGCTGGCGTAATTCCCGTGAACCAAAATTAAATTATTTTTTAATTCCGAGCTATTAATTTTTAATTCGGCCGAAATATTTAACTTCGCTTTTTCTAAATTATCTTTATCTAAATCTACGCCCAATAATTTACCATCCGGCATTATTTTTTTTAAAATTTCAATCGCGTGCCCGCCACTGCCCAATGTTCCATCAATAAAAAATTCTCCTGACTGCGGATTTAAAACTTCAATGATTTCTTTTAAAAGAACTGGCGTGTGCATAATTTCTCTAATCAATCTCTAATTTTGTCCCGAATTTTCTCGAATTTTTTAATTTTAATTAGAGATTATTAGAGATAATATTCGGGATTGATTAGGGATTTTTATATTCCCAACTCCCCCAACTTCTCCGCTATTTCATCTGACGCGCTTTCAGTTTTTGTTTTATATTGCTTCCAACTTTCGCTTTCCCAAATTTCAATCCGATTATAAAGTCCGGCAATCGTTGTTTGCTTTTTCAAACCGGCGTATTCCCTTAAATAATCCGGAATTAAAATTCTTCCTTGTTTATCTAATTCAGAATCAACGGCGCCCGCCATCATCAATCTTACAAAAGCCCGGGAATTAGATTGAGCCAATGGCAAAGCGATTAATTTTTGCGCCAAAACTTCCCAGTCTTTATTGCTAAAAACAAAAAGACAATGGTCAAGTCCGCGAGTAACAATCGCGCCGTCGGTTAATTTATTTCTAAATTTCGCCGGCACGGCAATTCTTCCTTTATTATCTAAATTGTGTTGAAATTCGCCGATAAACATATAAATAAGTTATCCCCCACTTTACCTACTTATCCCCATAGTTATCCACATTTCCCCACTTTCATATAATTCTGCTCCACTATTATATTTAAGTCAATAATTAAAATACCGGCTCGTAAGCCGGTAAAATATTTAAAAATCCTTTATTAAAGCGGAATTTCAAAAATAAACTATAATAATTATCAACAGATTATTAACATATTGAATTTAATTTTTTATTTTTCCTTTTTATTTTAAAGTCAGTAAAATTGCGCCAATAATAAGAAGCGCCGCCCCCAAAATAGATTGACCGGTTAATTTTTCTCCTAAAAACAAAAACGCCAGAATTACCACAAAAACGACACTCAAACGATCAATGGCCGCCACACTTGAAACGGGTCCTCCTTTTAAAGCGAAAAAATAAAAAAGCCACGATATGGCGCCGGCAACGCCGGAAAGAATTATATAAAAAAGCGCTTTCTTATCTATTGTGGAAAAAAGATTTGCTTTGCCTAAAAATATGGAAGTGGCGGCCAAAAAAGAAAACATCACAAAAGATCTTAAAGTTGTCCCCAAAACGCTGTCAATATTTTGTATGCCGATCTTTCCAAAAATCGCCACCAAGGCGGCGAAAATCGCCGATAAAATCGCAAAAATTATCCAACTCATTTTTTTAATCTATTACCCGCGATATCCCAATCAATTAATTTAAAAAACGCTTCTATATAATCCGCCTTTTTTAATCCATAATCAATCATATAACTATGTTCAAAAACATCCATTATTAAAAGCGGTTTAGCTCCGGCAAAATGACCGGCATCGTGTTCATTTATCCAAACATTAAATAAGCGATCAGCCAAAATATCGTAATAAAGAATCACCCAACCAATACCGCGCATCAGCCCCATTGATTTAAAATCTTTTTCAAACATTTCAAACGAGCCGAATTCTTTATTTATCTTGCCGGACAATTCAGAATTTTTATCAATCTCTTTAACTTCTTTATTTATATTTTCAAAATAATATTCGTGAAGCCGCATACCGTTAAACTCCCAACCTAATCTTCTGTTCAATTCCGCGTATTGAGGCGAGCTGAAATTTCCTTCTCGCTCCATTGCGACCAGCGTATCGTTAAGCTTATTAAAATTATTAACATAACCCTGATAAAGGGTAAAATGATTTTTCAAAATCGCCTCGCTGAATCCTTGAAGGCCGAGTAGATATTCAAAATTTTTTGGTTGATATGGCATATTTAAATTGTTCTAATTTGGTGCCGGGGGCGGGAGTCGAACCCGCACGCCTTGCGGCGCATCATCTTAAGTGATGTGCGTCTGCCAGTTTCGCCACCCCGGCATTTTATTTTTTATTCCCGCCGATGACGGGACGCTGAATTTTATTGCCTCGCTCCGCTCGGATAAAATTTGCGGAGGCCTGGGGCGGAATCGAACCGCCGTATAAGGGTTTTGCAGACCCTCGCTTTACCACTTAGCAACCAGGCCATAATATTAAAACTACGACACCTTATCTTCTTCTATTTTAGCCTCTATTAAAAGTTTTTCAATGTTAGCGGCGGCTTCCAATCCCCTGTCAATTTTAAAAACAATTTCCGGTATCTGTCTAATATTTATTTTTTTCATCAAAAGATACTGCAAATGACGGCGATTATTTTCCAAAATTTTTAAAACCGCCTCAAATTTTTCCGCTTGCCCTGAGCTTGCTGAAAGGGACGGTAAAACACTAAAATTAACCATTGCTCGGCTTAATTTTTTATCAATCTCAACGCTGGTGATTGTCATTAAACAATCGGGGAATTCAAGCTCTCGCGCAATAATCTTACTTAGCTCTTCTTTTATTAAATTAACAACACGCTCGGAACGATGTTTCATATCCTGCCGTAACTTACAACTTACGACCAACAACTTACAACAAAAAATAAATTATTAATAGTCGTTGGTTGTAGGTTATTAGTTAATATACTAATTGGTCTCCCATATTCATCGCGACCATAGATTCAAAAAGCATCCCGCATTCTTCGCCTTCCTTAACCTGGTTAGCGTCCTTTTTTTCTTTTTGAAGATTGATTATTTTTCCTTGACCGATAATTTTTTCATTTCTCTGAATATTAACCGTTAAATTATTTTTTAAATTCCCCGCCGTTACTCTCCCCCCGATAATTTGCCTGCCGGCTTTCTTGCCGAATACTCCCAAGATTTCCAATTTGCCGTTGATAATCGGCGCTTCCAATATTTTAAATTCAGCTTCCAAACTTTTAAACAAATCATAAATAATTTCGGAAGCGATAATTTTAATATTTTGAGCTTTGGCTAAATTTTCGGCGGCCTTAGTGACGCGAGATTTAAAACCGATGATAATAGATTTTGTATTAAATGCTGACTTAGCATCGCCGTCCGTAATGTCTCCAACCGATTCACTAATAATTTTAACACCGGGAAATGTTTTAATAACTCCGGAAAGCGCTTCAAGCGAACCGGAAACATCGGCCTTAAGAATGAGATTAATTTTATTTTCTTTTGCCGCGATTTCAATTTCCTTCGGTAAGCTTTGGACAATTTTAGGAAGTTCGGATTTTTTAAGATTGGCCTCTATTTCCAATTCCGACAAATCAATTTTTCCGCTTATAAATTCTTCTCCAATTTGAGGCAAGGTTTCAAAACCTAAAATTAAAGCCGGGGCTGATGGATTTAATTGATCAATTCGCTCGCCTAAAAAATTTTCTAAAATTCTTATTTTCCCTTTGGCGCTTGGAGTCGCGATTTCATCGCCGATTTTTAAAATACCGTTTTTAATAATAACACTTGCCGAAATTCCGCGGCTGCTGTCAATTCTTGATTCAATAATAACGCCGCTTCCTCTATCTTCGGAATTATAAGTTAATTCTTCCATTTCCGCCGCCAATAAAATCAAATCTAAAAGCTCGTTTATGCCTTGACCGGTTTTTGCCGAAATCGCCTGCCAGGAAATATTACCGCCGAAACCTTCCAACAAAACTTCTGCTTGCGTCAATTCTTGTTTTATTTTTTCAATATCGGCATTGGTTTTGTCAATTTTATTAACAGCCACCACGAAAGGCGTTTTACTTTTATTTAAAATTTCAATAGCCTCTTTTGTTTGTAATTTAATACCTTCATCAGCCGCCACCACTAAAATTCCTAAATCAGCAATCTTGGCGCCACGCTGACGCATTTTTAAAAATGCCTCGTGACCGGGGGTATCAATAAAAGTAATAACTTTTGAATTATGAGCAATAACATAAGCGCCTGTTGATTGAGTAATACCTCCGACTTCTTTGGCAACAACATTGGTTTTCCGAATAAAATCAAGCAAGGTTGTTTTGCCATGATCAACATGCCCCATCACCACCACAATCGGCGGACGAGGCAATAAATTATTAATTATTGATTGTTGATTATTGATTTTATTCATACGCCTTGTAAAATTAGCAAAAATTTATGATAATTACAAGGATTTTATAAATAGACCTTTTGCGCAATTCTTTATCGTAGCGAAATTTCAGAATTTTAAGCGAGACGAAGCGAAAATTTAGCAAGTCCGCCAGCTGGCGGATCAAGAAATTTTCGCGAAGTCGTAGTTAATCCGCCAGCTGGCGGAGCAGTAGAAAAGGAATTACGCAAAAGGTCTAATGGAGGAGTGCCAGAGCGGTCTAATGGAACGGTTTGCTAAACCGTGGCCCTCATAAGGGGCTCGTGGGTTCAAATCCCACCTCCTCCGCAGATTTTTGAAATACCCGCTTTTGCGGGTTTTTCAAAAATCTTTTAGAAGTGGGATTTGAACGCCGGAACTAAAAATTTTCAACAGAAAATTTTAGTGAGGCGGTGTCCAGATCAAAATTTTTCGACGGAAAAATTTTGAATCGCGGGCAAATCCCACCTCCTCCGCTTGATTAAATTAGATATTCTTTTGTGATATCTAATTTAATAATAAAGTGGGATTTGAAGGGTATTTTCAGAAAGCAAAACAATTTGCTTTCTGAAAAACCCGGGTTTCGGATGAGGACTAAGCATCTGCTACGGCAGATGCGAACGACGAAGGAGAAAAAATCCCACCTCCTCCGCAAAACAAAATTTATGGAATTAAAATTCCATAAATTTTGGTTTATTTGGAAGATGGGATTTGAAGGTAACTTTTGCGAAGCAAAAGTGCCAGGTCCTAGAGGAGAAACTTTTTTGTCGCTTTATGACAAAAAAGTTTCGAAGGAAAAAAAATCCCACCTCCTCCGCCTTCGGTTCGCCGAAGCGAACCTATGGCGTGACGCAGTCCGCCAGTAAGATCGCGAAGGCGACAAGCTTCGCCTCGCCGAAATTCCGTCCTACGGAATAAAGGTGAGGCTATTATAAAAACGCCAACATATGTTGGCGTTTTTATAATTAATTTTGTAAAATAAATAAGTTGTAATCGGAGCGTCGTATACCGGCAGTACGCATGTTTTGGGGTTTAAATTCTTTTTCGGGACGTAGTATAGTGGTAGTATGCGTGTTTTGGGAACACGAGGTCCGAGTTCGATTCTCGGCGTCCCGAAAAAGAATTTAAACGGGAATGCAAAAGCATTCACTGGCGCCACAGGCGATGAGGACTGGGTTCGATTCCCAGCGCTCCGACAAAAATTTATCTCAAATCAAATTCCATCATCACTTTATTGAATTTTTGATTTAAATCATTGATCGCTTTGGCTTCATTATTTATTTTAAAAATCAATTCCGAAACCTTATCGCCGTCAATTTTGCCTAAAAATTTTTCCCGCAAAACTTCTAAAAGCTGAAAGAGATAATCATTATAGTTTATTAGCCTGCTAATCAAAGCGGTTTCCGAACTAATCGCTTCCAAGGCAATTTGACCGGCCGAAGCGGGAGAAATTTTAGAAAGATTCCTCGCCATTATTTCCAATTGCGCTGAAAGTTTGATGGCATTTTCTCTTGCCTGACGATTGCGTTCCAATTCATTAGAAATTAAAATAAGCGCTTCAGTATATTCGCGTTCTTTATCAAGCCGGGCAATTTCATCAAGTTTATTTGTTGATTCACCGGAAATTAAAACAATATCTTGAGCGATTGAAGAAGCTTCCTGTCGAGCAACTAAAAAATCCGACGGAATATTTTTCGTCTCAACGCTTAAAAAACGCAAAATAAAATAAGCGATAAGAATAATGACTATAAAGAAGATTAAAATTTTAATCTTCTTAGAAATTCTAAAATAAAAATTGCTAATCATTTTGATTTACAATAACATTATTAGTATAATAAGGCAACAAATGCGGGTATCGTATAGTGGTAATACTCCAGTTTTCCAAACTGGTGCCAGGGGTTCGATTCCCCTTACCCGCTTAGAATAAATACAAAAGCAAAGGGGAATCGAACGCCGGAGCTAAAAATTTTCAGTAGAAAATTTTGCGAGGCGGTGCCCAGACAAATTTTTTGCGACGGCAAAAAATTTAGTCGCGGGCGATTCCCCTTACCCGCTCCAAGAAACAAAAAACCCCGACATAACATCGGGATTTTTATTGGTCCCGCCTAAAAGATTTCCCAGCTAAAACCAGGTGGGTAGGCTCAATTTCAGTCCGAAGACCGAAATACTGTCGCCCTCCCTAAAAAAATTGCTTAATCCGAGAATCTTTTTCGACAGGACCATTATTATTATAGCATATCAGACAATGAAAATGAAATTAAGTTAAAAGCGCGAAAATGTCATTAGACCTTTTGCGTAATTCTTTTCGTAGCGAAATTCTCAGATTTTAAGCGAGACGAAGCAAAAATTTTGAAGGAATATACAGAGTATATTTCAAGAAATTTTTGCAAAGTTGTAGCTAAAATATGAGAATTGCAGTAGAAAAGGAATTATGCAAAAGGTCTATTATTCTAAAATCCCGTCTAAATTCACATCATAAAGAATTTTTTCCTGAACCAACCGGTAATTAATGATTTCTTCCGAAGAAAACCAAAGAGTGATTTCTTTTTCGGCATCTTCAATTGAACTGGAAGCGTGAATCAAATTTCGAACTGACCGCCCATCAGTGTCGGCTATTTGATAAGAATCTAAAACATAATCGCCGCGAATAGTGCCGACATCAGAAGTTAAGGGTTCGGTGCCTCCAACCAATTTTCTAACAATTTTTACCGCGTGAGCTCCTTCTAAAACCATCACTACTACCGGACCGGCCGACATATATTTTTTCATATTGCCTAAAATAATTTCGGTAATTTTGTAGGGGTCATCATGAGGCGGAATCAATCCATTGTCTTTATAATTTTTAATAGTTTTTTCTCCGGTAATTTTCCGCCATTCGGGATTAGTGGTATAATGTTTTTCAATAAAATCCGGAGTCAGAGTCATTATTTTAACAGCGACTAATTTTAAACCGACATTTTCAAATCTTTTAATAATTTCACCGATAAGTCCGCGTTGAACGCCGTCCGGTTTGATTACAACCAAAGTTTTTTCTTGTTTAAATTCTTTGAGTTCCATAATTATTTTTTTATTTTTATACTTGTTAATTTTAATTCTTTCAATTGTTTTTCGTCAACCCCGCTCGGCGCGTCCATCATTAAATCTCTCCCGTCGCCGGTTTTTGGAAAAGCCATTACTTCGCGAATATTAGGTTCATTTTGTAGAATCATTATCAATCTGTCAATTCCCGGAGCGATCCCACCGTGCGGCGGAACGCCGTATTTAAAAGCTTCAAACATATGGCCGAATTTTTCTTCAATGTCTTCCGGTTTATTGCCCATCGCTTCAAATACCGCTTTCAATAATTCCGGATTATGAATTCTTATTGAACCGCCACCGATTTCATATCCATTTAAAACAAAATCATACTGATAAGCGCCGATTGCCGAAGGATCCGCTTTAAATTTTTGCCAAAAATCTTCAATATTTTCAACTCTCGGCTGAGTAAAAGGATGATGAACCGCATCCCAGCGCCCCTGCCCTGAGCTTGCCGAAGGGTTTTCATCTTCTTTTTTCCATTCAAACATCGGAAAATCAACCACAAAAAGAAAAGCTAATTCATCAAAATTATTTTTATCATCTCTAATGTCCGGTTTGTCGGAATTATATTTTTCCATCGCCTCCTTATAAGACATCCGTAAAATTCTGCCATTTTCGTCAAGTTTAATTTTTTTATTCGGATAAAGTTTTTTAACCAAATCAAGATAAAGATTTTCAATCAAACTTAAAATTTCTTCTTCATTTGTAAAACTCATCTCCAAATCTAATTGAGTAAATTCCGGCTGACGATCACCGCGAGTATCTTCATCCCTGAAACACCTTACGACCTGAAAATATCTTTCAAAGCCGGCAACCATTAAAAGTTGTTTATATTGCTGGGGCGATTGCGGCAAAGCGTAAAATTTCCCCGGCTCTAAACGCGACGGAACTAAATAATCTCTGGCGCCTTCCGGCGTTGATTTGCTTAAAATTGGAGTTTCAATTTCAATAAAATCTTTTTCAGTCAAAAAATCACGGATAAATTTAATAACTTTAGCCCTTATCCGAAGATTTTTCTGCAAACGCTGACGGCGCAAATCCAAATAGCGGTATTTCATCCGAACATCCTCGCCGATTTCATAGCCATCGGTTTCAATACTAATGGGTATAGCTTCACTGGAATTTAAAATTTCTAATTTCTCGGCTTGAATTTCAAAATTGCCGGTTTCAATTTCCGAATTTTCCATACCTTTGGGACGGCGGCTAACTTTGCCTATTATTTTTACCACCCATTCCGCTCTTAATTTATCAGCCGTTTGACGCAATTCTTCCGGCTTCGGCAAAAAAACAACTTGGCTGATTCCGCTTCTGTCCCGCAAATCAATAAAAATAAGCTTGCCATGATCACGGCGCGTGGACACCCAGCCCATCAGTTCCACCTGCTCGTTTTCTTTATCAATAATGTTTTTATTTAAAATTCTCATTTTCTTTTAGTGTGAATACCCAAGCCAAAAAGATGCTTATTGTAAATCAGATATCAATTGTTCAAAGCCAATAGTATTTACCCAATAATTATTCGGGTTATTTTTTAAGCATTCATCAATTTCTTTTCGTTGCGTGGTGATTTTATTGCCATTGTCAATTTGACCCAATAATATATTTGAATATTTACCGTCTAAAAATGAAATATAGGATACATCATTTTTATCACTTAATCCTAAAATTTCAATTAATTCCGATATTTGTTTATCTTGTCCTCCGCCAGAGGTATTTAAATGTTTCGCTTCGCAAAGGAAAATTTTATTTTTGGCTTTAATAATTAAATCCAGCGTTTTATTTTGTTTTTTCGTTTTAATTTTTATATCTAAATTTTTACGAACGTTTTTGAGATTGAATTTTTTAGAGAATTTAACTACGCAAATATCAGTTTTAAAAAAATCTTCCCAATTAAATACTTCCCTAAAACCTTGCTTTTCAAGAATATGGATTAGTTTATTCTCTCCGCATTTACCTTTTTTGCGCGATGAATTGGTATCTAAAATAGCCTGAATCCATTCTTCTGGAACCATCTCATTAAGCGTTCTTTTAGCAAAATATTTTTGAGTAATATTTTTAAGTAATTCAATCTCATTTTTAACTTCGCCAATTATATTATCACAAGCATTTACAAAGCAGGCAAATTCCGAACAATTAGAAAATTTGTTAATAATTTTTGACAGCTCTATAAAATATTTATTAATAATCGCTCGTTTTTCTTTCTTGTTTTGTAGCGTTTTAATCGTTATTAAAATATTTTTTATTTCTTTCGCATTCTTGATATATTTATTCAATTCGGGATGTTTTTCATCAAACACATAAAAATCATCAAGCGGTTTTTCGGGATTTTCTTGGGATATTTTAAAATAATACAGGCTGCTTTGAATTTTTTTCATAGTAAATATAATTTAAAAATTTATAAGCCAAATCAAATGATATTCTTTTGCGATTATTGTCTCGAAAATTTGTCAGAAAAAAAGAAAAATATTTATTGCGGTTATCATTCAGCTCTTCGTTGAATTTTTTCATCAATTCAATCTGCTCGACGACAGAAATTTCTTTTCTAAAAATCAAATGAGCCATATTGCGAGATGTATTTTTACCCACAAGACCGGCTATTTTGTATTTTCTAATATCTTCAAGCTGAATTTTTTTGCCGTTTTTGCTGTCAATCGCCCGCAAGAATAAAATATTTTTTTTAAGCGAATTTTTAATGTCATCGCTGATATTTAACATTTTTTTATCTTTAATATTTTGCAAGGCTATTTCAACTTCATATTCTCCCGATTTTAAATAATTTTCCGTGAGCCTAAAAATTCCCAAATGATTTTTAGTTTGTTTAATTTTATTGATAAAATCTCCGCCAAATTGCCAATGGTATTTTTTTTCAATCGTTAATTTAATTTTTTTATTTTCTGGATAAATCGTCGCGTCTATTAAATTTTTTTCAGATATTCTATCTTTTTTCTTGAAATAAAATGAAATAATGTTATAGGTGGTATCATTAAAAACTTGCTCTGAAAAAATATTTAATTTTACAATTTCAAATTTTTCAAAAAATAATTTACGAATTTTTTTTGAATTTTCAGCGCATAAAAAATTTAAGGGGACTATTAATACTCCTTCCTCGCAATTCAAAATAGAAAAAATCGAAATTTGATATAAATCTTCAAAAATAGAATGCTTGCCCCCAAAAAATTTTTCTTTAATATTTTTATCGGCTTTATTTTTATGTAAATAAGGAGGATTGGTGCAGACAAATTTATAATTTTGAGGCGAATTTAGGGAATCGTTCAAAAAAACATTTTTTTTATCAGTATAATTTTTATCATAATCAAAACCGATAATTTTTTTACAATTATTATTTTTCGCCCAATTCATTAGGTCTTGATTTCCAGCAAAAGGATCTATTACCTCTCTCTTTTTTACGAATTTTTCGAATCCCTGTAAAATATACTCTGAATTTGTAGTGAAAAATTGACCCAAATTTCGTTTTTTAACGATTGCGTTCATGCTTATATTATAGCGTAATTTAATATAAATTAAATCGGATAATTTATTATTGCGCGAATTTTATTTAAAATTCTCATTTTCTTTTAATGATTCTTCTATCGCTTTTCTTAAATCTCCAATATCAATTTTTTTGTGTTCTTTTTTTCCATTAAAAGATGGTTCGCTTTCCACCTTCGCCGAGGCTTCGGCGGGCAAGTCGGTGAAAATTATTTCCGCTTCGGCCATTCTATTGTCTACTCTTCTATCTTCCACTCTTCTCTCTACTCTTCTATCTTCCATTCTTCTCTCTTCAATAAATTCTTTT
>JBBUCW010000004.1:0-14043 GCA_038057615.1 Patescibacteria group bacterium | reverse complement strand
CCGCCTAATTCTTCTTGGCGATATTTTTGACGATTTAAATTTTAATCATTTAGAAAAAGATCACTGGGAACTTCTCTCTTATATTCAGGAACTTTCTAATCCAAAGCGCAATATTGAGATAGTTTGGGTTTTAGGGAATCATGACGAGCTTATATTTAAGGTGATATCCCATTTTATTGGCATTAAGGTATTTCAGGAATATATTTGGAATTATAAAAATAAAAAATATCTGGCAATTCACGGCCATCAGTTTGACAGATTTTTAGCGGACAATAAATTTATCAGCGACACCGCTTCGTTTATTTATAGAATTTTACAAAGATTTGATTTAAGATTCAGCCGTTTTATTAAAAGAGCTTCTAAAAAATGGCTTCGGCTTTCTGAAAAAATTGCCCAAAGCGCGGCGCGCCACGCTTTAAAAAATGGCGTTAGTTATGTTTTTTGCGGTCATACTCATCGGGAAGCAATCGAAATTATAGATGGCGTTAATTATTTTAATACCGGTTGTTGGACTGATATTCCTTCGGTTTTTATTACTATCGGAGAAGATGGGATTAAGGTTCACAAAAAATGAAAAATTAACAGATAAAGAAAGAAACTAAAATCAACGGCCAAAAAATTTGGCTGGGAATTAAGAAGATAAAATAAATTGTATGTCCGTATTTTTGATTTCACTTCCTATGTTTTTAATAATTTTCAGCGGCTGGTTGCTGAAAAAAATATAAAGTTGTTATCGACTTATGATTTGGACCAGCTGGCTTTAAAATTTTAGCGAGGCGAGTACATTTTATTTGGTTAATTTATGCGGATTATGATTCGGACAAATTTTATTTGAGCATCTTTCCGGTATTGTTTTAGTCCCCTCCATCATTAATGCTCTGCAGAGATTACAAATATTTCCGGTTGGCTTGGCTTTGATGGCAAATTTACATTTGGGATAGTTGGAACAACTATAAAATAATCCGAATCTTCCGCGACGCTCTACAATTTCACCTCCGCCAGCCGGCGGATTACATTCCGGACATTGAACGCCAGTTTTCTCTTTAGCTTCCTGCTCGGCGCTTTTTTTAATAAATTTACATTTAGGATAATTATTACAAGAGATAAATTTTCCGAATCGGCCTTCTCGTTCTATCAATTTTCCAGTTTTACAGTCGGGGCATAGCTCTCCTGTTTCCTTTGGTCCTTCCATAATAGAACCGTCTATTTTTTTTGCGCCGACACATTTTGGAAATTTCGCGCAACTTAAAAATTTTCCCATTTTGGATAATTTAATAACCATTGGTCCTCCGCAAACAGGGCATTTATGTTCTTCGCCGGCTTCGCCTAAATTTGTTATATTTTCCGCTGTTTTTTCTTTTAATTTAACTTCTTTTGAAAACGGTTCATAAAAATTTTTTAGCATTTCTTCGTATTTTCTTTTTCCTTCGGCGATTTCGTCCAATTCATTTTCCATTTCAGCGGTGAATGAATCGCTGATGTACTCCGCAAAATTATTTTCCAAAAATGTACTGACAACATCGCCGGTATCGGTCGGATGCAGAGTTTTACCTTCTTTTATTACATAACCGCGATCATTGATTGTTTTAATGATGGAAGCGTAGGTGCTTGGTCTTCCAATTTCGCGTTTTTCTAATTCTTTAACCAATCCCGCTTCCGTATATCTGCCGGGCGGTTCGGTTTGTTTGCCTTGGCTTTCAATATTTAGTAATTCCAATGTTTCGCCTTCTGATAATTTTGGTATTTGAATTTCTTCCCCTTGAGCGTCTTTGTCCGCCGCAAGCCATCCAAAAAAACTAGTCCTGCTTCCGATGACGGAAAAATTGGGAATTTTGTTTTGATTTTCCCGTTCTGGATTTTTATTTATTCCGCGTGGTTCCGCGTATGTTCCGCGTTGTTCCGCGTTTATAATATTCGCCGAGACTTTCGTTTTAAATATTTTAGCATCAGCCATTTGAGAGGAAATAGTTCTTTCCCAAATAAGCTTATAAAGTTTTTCTTGTTCCTCATTTACACCAGCGTTTTTTCGGCTGATATTTGTCGGACGAATAGCTTCGTGCGCTTCTTGAGCGGTTTTGCTTTTTGTTTTATATAATCTTGGCTCCAAATATTCTTTGCCATAGACTTTTTCTATTTCTTTGTAAATCGCGTGCAAAGCTTCCTTGCTGATAAATACACTATCCGTTCTCATATAGGTAATGAGTCCTTGTTCGTAGAGTTTTTGGGCGATAGACATTGAGCGGGAAGGAGAATATCCGAGTCGCGAACTTGCTGTTTGTTGGAGGGTGGAAGTGGTAAATGGCGGCCGGGGAGAACGCTTGGTTTCGCTCTGTTTTATTTCTATTATTTTCCATGGATTGGCGCGGCCGATTTCCAGAATGCGATTTGTTTCTTTTTCGTCGCGCGGTTCTTCTTCGCAAGTTAAGGTGATTTTATTTTCGGTTTTTCCGCCAGAGGCGGATCCGTCTTGGGCGGAAAATTCTCCTGTAATCACCCAATAATTTTTCGGAATAAAAGCCCTAATTTCTCGTTCTCTTTCCATTATTATGCGAAGAGCGGGAGATTGGACGCGTCCGGCGGACAAACCATAGCGGACTTTTTTCCAGATAAGACCGCTCAAGTCATAGCCGACTAAACGGTCTAAAACGCGACGCGCTTCCTGGGCTTTTCGCAAGTTTTCATCAATATTTCGCGGATGGTTTATCGCTTCTTTGATGGCGTTTTCGGTGATTTCATGAAAAACAATGCGTTTTGGTTTTTTAAGTCCGCAAGTTTCTTTGATATGCCAAGCGATAGCTTCTCCTTCTCGATCAGGATCTGTCGCGAGTAAAATTTCATCCGCTTTTTGAGCGAGCTCTTTAATTTCGGCGACAACTCTTTCTTTTCCTTTAGAAATTTCATAATGAGGAATAAATCCTCCTGGAATATCTATGGCTTTTTTATTGTTTTTTGGAAGATCGCGAATATGACCATAAGAGGATTCAATCTTATAGCCAGAGCCTAAAAATTTTGAAATTGTTTTTGCTTTGGTGGGAGATTCAACGATAATTAGGTTCATAATGAGAATTTAGGATTTAGAATATAGAATATAGGACTTAGAAAAATTTTAATCCCTAAATCCTAACTCCTAAATTCTAAATTCTTTTCATATAGCGTATCCTTTTTCCGTCTCTTTGATTATTCCTTGAATAATCAAAGTGGCAATGGCTTGATTAATAATTTGCGGTTCCAGTTTAGTGAGGCTGACAATTTTGTCAATATTAAGCGGTTGTCCGGAATCCTGAAAAATTTTTAAAATTATTTTTTCTTCATTAGTTTGAAATTTAAAATTTTGTAATTTATTTGAGATTTGTTTGGAAATTGGAAATTGGAAATTGGAAATTTGGAGCTGAAGGTCTTCCAAAATATCTTCAATTGAGGCAACTAGCCTCGCGCCATCTCTGATTAATTTATGGGAGCCGCGATAATTCGGATGATTAATCGGTCCCGGAAAAATAAAAACTTCTCGTCCTTGTTCGGCGGCCAAGCGGGCGGTTACTAAGGCGCCGGAATCAATAGGAGCCTCAATGACAATCGTGGCGATGCTTAACCCGCTGACAATCCGGTTGCGTTCTAAGAATTGATGTGGCATAGCCGGCGCGCCAATGGGATATTCTGAAATAATCGCTCCGCCGGAATCAATAATTCTTTTGGCTAGGTTTTCGTTTTGACGAGGATAAATTATATTAAGACCGCAGGCCAAAACAGCGATAGTTTTCCCGTTGCCGGCCAAAGCGCCTTCATGAGCCGCGGTATCAATTCCCATAGCTAAACCGCTTACAACTACTATATCAAGTTCAGCTAATCGCTGGGCAATTTTTTTGGCGATTAACCGGCCTTCAATGGTGGCTTTGCGAGTGCCGACAATCGCGATTTTTTGTTTATCATTAGACGAGTTGTTCAAAAGATTTCCCAAAATAAAAATTTTTGAAGGCGGATTCGGGATTTCTTTTAGCAAAAAAGGAAAATCGCCGGAATTTTGAGAAATTGTTTTTATTTCTTGTTCCTTTAATTTCATTATAATATAGTATATAATAAAATTACCGAATAATAGACCTGTTGCGTAATAATTTTCGTTGCGAAATTTTCAAATTTTAAAGCGAGGCGAAGTAAAAATTTTGAAGCATATACAGAGTATATGTTGAGAAATTTTTACAAAGCCGCAGCTAAAATATGAAAATTGCAGCAGAAAGGTTATTACGCAATAGGTCTAATAAATAAATTACGAATTCGTATCTTCGCGCAAATTCGCCATTCATTGATTTATGAATTTCAAAAAGCGTTTATTGATAAATATCGGCATTCCTTTGGGAATTTATTTAATTTTGGTGGCGGTTTTAATTTTTATTGGTTCGGATATTTCAAAACAGGCTATTCAGATTAAAAAATTATCGGGAGATTTACGTTATTATATTGAGACGACCGAATCTATAGCTTTATTGCAACGGGATGCGGAAAAAGTGAAGCATTATACTCCCGAGCTTGAAAGTATTTTACCCGCGAGAGATCAATTAGTGGCTTTTCCCGGCGATTTGAATATGATTGCCAAACAGAATAAGCTTGATATAAGCGCGAGTCTTGGACAAGAGGGATTAAGAAGCGCCAGCGAACTTGGAAAAATAGATTTTATTGTTTCCGGTCAAGGCGAGTTTGACAATTTTTTAAATTTTTTAAAACTCCTAAAAAATAGCCGATATTTTATTAAAATTAAGGCATTGGATATTGGTCGCCAAGGCGGCGATTTTAAAATTTCATTGTCCGGTCAAGTATTTTCATTTTAAATTTTATTATATATAAATATGAGCAAGCGCAAAGAATTATTATTTATTTTAATCGGCGCTTTATTATTATTAACAATAATAAGCTTTACCGTCTATTCAATAAATTTTCTTATGAAAAATATTGGAATTGTTTTTAATCGCGATTCGGCGAATGCCAAGGAAATAATTAAATTTGATTCGGAAGGATTAAAAAATTTGGGAATAATAAAATAATTAGTAAAATATGCGTGTGTAGTTCAGTGGTAGAACGCTGTCCTGATAAGACAGAGGTCGAAGGTTCGATTCCTTCCACACGCACAGCATATTCAGCGCAGTTTTTGTTCATTTTGCATTCATATTGCTTAATTTATTTTAAAATATTAAAATAAAATTATGGAAGAAAATTTAAATCAGCAAAAATCTTCAATATCGGCATCGCCGGAGCCGGGGATTACAATTCGTACTATGGATTCTGATGTAAAAGCTATTAAACAAGGCGGCGGCGAAATGATCGCTCCTCAATTTGTTAATCGTGAAGAATTAAAAACCGAAACAGGTTTCAATATACCGGGTTATACCGGTCCGGAAAAAGCGATTTTTGCTCCAGCCGCGACTATTGCCGAAGCCGATCTTGGCTCTGCCGAAGAAGAATCATCGACCGAGAAATCAGGAAAATGGAAATTTATCGCGATAATAATTGTAATTTTGGCAATAGCAATTTTTTTCGGGTTTTTAGGATATTCTATTATTTTTCCATGGCTTTTCTCTAAAGAAATGCCAATAGCGCAGTAGGTCTAGTTTAAAAATCAAAAATAGCGACAAAAATAAAAGACCGGCTGTAAGCCGGTCTTTTATTCTATTTCAAAAATTAGTATCCGGTATTTTCAATCGGAATATTTACTCCGGGGACGGACACTTCGCCGCTGTCGTTAACTTTAATAGCGCCGGTTTCAGGAGTATTGATTTCTATTTTTCCGCCTTCGGTTTTAACACTGCCTATTCCGGGGACATTTGTTTCTACATTCCCGCCTTTGATTTTAACGCTGCCTGTGCCGGGAATATTGATATTTACATTTCCTTCTTCGCCAACTTCAATAATTCCGCCGTCTTTTAGTTTAACATTTACGCCCTTTTCATCTATTACTACTGCGTTGCCGTCCGCTCCGACTTTTACCAAACCGTCCTTCACTTCCACATCATTACCCTTGTCGTCGCTAAGAAATACTTTTACATCATCGGCGGTTTTATTCAAAACCACATCGGGGGTCTTGCTTCCATCTGAAATAATTACGCATTTATATTCCTTTCCTTCGTGGACAATTACCGGAACGCCGCCATTTATTTGCGCTATTTTGATAATAGTGCCGGTTTCTACCGCTGTACCGCCCGTCTCTTCACAGTTATAAATCACATCTTGATATGAAAATGATTTTGCCGCTTTTGATTGCTTGATATACCAAATTCCGCTTACGACGAGAAGGATTAAGACAAGCAAAATCACATAAATTATACCCTTTTTGTTTGATGGCTGTTCAGGAGGCATATTTTTAAATTAATAATAAATAATAATTAGCGACCTTTAATAAAAATTATACTATAAAGCCTCAACACCATGCAAGGTATCTTTAACCAGAAATTCCAGTAGTATATAATGATAGCGTCATTCGGAAGTTGCAAATATCTTTAAATAGAATTAAAATAAAAATAATGGAATTCAAAATTTTAACAAAATTTAAAAATCAGTTGGCGGGAATTAAAAAAGAAATTGAAAAGAAAATAAAAAGTCTTTATAAAACGCCTGATTTTGGCGATGAAGTTGATTCCGACGAGGAAAGCGATGAAACAACAGAATTTGATAAGCAATTATCAATAGCTCAAACCTACAAAGAGCGTTTGACAAATGTTGATTCTGCTTTAAATAAAATTGATGAAGGGAAATACGGAATCTGCGGGAAGTGCGGGGCGGAAATTTCTTTGGATGTTTTAGAGGCATCGCCGGAATCAAGGTTATGTAAAAAGTGTAAAGGGCTTTCTCGAAATTTTTGAGCCAAAAGGCGATGAAAATTTCGTTAGAAAACCTTTACCCCTCCCCACTTTTACGGCAGTAATTAAGAAATAGCGGTTATATAATACTTAATGAGTATTGAAAATAATTTTGAGTCTTGCGGACTCAAAATTGAAAAAAAATAATACGGTAAAAGTGGGGAGGGGTGCTCATAATTGTAATGAAATTTTTTTCGTTACAAAATGAGCTTAAAAATTTCAACAATTATGGCAAAGAATTTCTCCAAAGTTTATTCCGCCGAACTTGAAGGCATTGAAGCCAAACTTATTGAAGTGGAGACCGATATTAATGTCGGTCTCCATTCTTTTAATATTGTTGGCTTGGCGGATAAAGCGTTGAACGAAGCCAAAGAACGGGTAAATTCGGCTTTAAAAAATAGCGGCGTTAAACCGCCTAATAAGGAAAACCGAAAAATTACCATTAATTTGGCGCCGGCGGACATTAAAAAAACAGGTTCGCAGTATGATTTAGCCATTGCCATCGGTTATTTGTTGGCGACTAAACAGATTAAAGAATTTGAAACAAAGGATAAAATTTTTGCCGGCGAGCTTTCCTTGGAAGGAATAGTGCGTCCGATCAATGGCGCTTTGAATATCAGCCGTTTGGCTAAGAAATTAAATTTTAAATTTTTATTTTTGCCGAAAAAAAATGCCGTTGAAGCGGCGATTATCAAGGGCATAAAAATAATTCCGGTTTCTAATCTTGAAGAATTAATCAATCATCTGGAAGAAAGAAAATCAATTGAATTTCAGCCGATTACCGAATTTCAGCCGGGGGAAAATATTTCAGCGGTTGATATTTCAGAAATTAAAGGGCAGGAAAACGCTAAAAGAGCTTTAACGGTGGCGGCCGCCGGCGGTCACCATTTACTGATGACCGGACCGCCCGGGACAGGCAAAACAATGATGGCGCAGGCCTTGATTTCCATTCTGCCGTCGCCTTCTCTGGAAGAAGCCATTGAAATCACTCAAATTTATTCTAGCGCTAACCTCTTGAAGGAAAATAATTTTTTTAATTTTCGGCCCTTTCGTTCGCCTCATCATAGCGCTTCGCCGGTTTCAATTATCGGCGGCGGAACTAATCCAAAACCCGGAGAAATAAGTTTAGCCCATCGGGGAATTTTATTTTTGGACGAAATGCCGGAATTCCGGCGAGATTTATTGGAGGCTTTGCGTCAGCCGTTGGAGAGCGGACAGATCTGCGTTTCTCGTTCAAAAAATACTTTGATTTTTCCGGCGAAATTTTCTTTGGTGGCGGCGATGAATCCCTGCCCTTGCGGTTATTTTGGCGACAACGAGAAAGAATGCCGTTGCAGCGCCAATGAAGTTTTCCGATATCAAAAGAAAATTTCCGGGCCTCTGCTTGACCGGATTGACATTCAAATTGAAGTTCCGCGGATGAAAATTGAAGATTTAAGAAGCAAAAATCGCGACGAGAAATTAAGCGAGAAAATAAAAAATCAGGTAATCAAAGCGCGCGATATTCAGCAAAAACGGTTGATTAGGTCAAAAATTCGCCTTAATTCGGAAATGAGTTCAAAGCAGGTGGATGAGTTGGTGGATTTTGACGCTGCCGCGGAAAATTTTCTGAAAAATATTTTAGAAAAATCTTTTGTCTCGGCGCGGGGATATTATCGGATTCTAAAAATCAGCCGCACCATCGCCGATTTAGAAGAGTCGGAAAAAGTTAAAGCCAATCATTTGGCGGAAGCTTTTCAATATCGGTTAAGAGAAAAAGAATAAATTATTCTATATACCAAAATCTGTGCCTTAATTCTCAATTCTCAATTCTAAATTCTCCGGATAGAATGAAAATGTAAGAAAATAGAATTTTATCGGTGTTTCGGCGTGACCCAAAAACCCAAGCGGAATTTACCGCCGAGCATCAGCCGGGTTTGGGCTTCCAGTCCCGGAAAAGCGCCGAAAATTATTAAAGTAATCGGCATCAAAGCCCATTGGAAAAAATAAAAGAGATAATGCCGTTTTTTAAACCAATCGGGTTTTGGCGGGAGTAAAATTACGCTAAGAATCGCTGAAGTGATAATTCCAAACATCGCCAAAGCCATAATAAAGCGAGTTATTTGAGGCAAGTTATAAGATAGAAGAGTGAATCGAAAATCATCGCCGCCTAAAACCAAAGGCAGCCAGCCCAAAGCAAAAATTATCAAAGCGTTGGTTGCCCAAGAATGAAACCCCTCAATAGAGTTAAATGCCCAATAGATTTTTTTGCTAAAAGCAATTTGTTTGTTGTTTTTAAAACCTTTTAGCATATAGGGAATATTTTCACAGCCCCAACCCCAACGGCGTTGCTGTTTATATAAATTGATCATAGTTTGCCAAAAACTTGGCGCCACATTGGAGTCCATTGAGACCGGATAAAAAAGCGACTCAACCCGCCAGTCGGAGTTATAATGCAAATAACATTGCCAGAAAATTTGAGAATCTTCGGAAACAATATCAGTATTCCAAAAGCCTATTTCCATCAGCGCTTTAAAGGGCATGGAGTGGGAAGAAAAAGTGGTTAAGCGTTCCGGACGGGATTGCTGCATCATTTGCCAAAAAGTTGAAGAAAAAGCGATGACGCGACCGAGCGCCGGCGCTTGGAAAATATTATTGGTAAAAAATGGGATCGGCTGGAAACTGGAGCGCTGGGGATTTTCGCAAGTTAAAAAAACATAAGTCAGGCGGTTGAAATAATCCGGCAGGACTTGGGTGTCAATATCAAAAACCGAAGTCAAAATATTTTCATAGGGAATTTTAAAGGGGTCAAGGACTAATCTTTTAATTTCTTTGGTTCCCCATGCTTGGTTGGAACCTTTGCCTGGAAGTTCGCCGACAATATTAATCGGATGCGTTGTAATTAAAAATTTAAAAAATTGAGCGCCGAATTCTTGCTGGATTTTTTGAGAAACATTTTGCGCCGTTTCACCTCCTCGTTCTTCGGTCGCTAACACCACGATAAATTTATCTTTCGGATAATTTGTTTTGATTAAACTTTCAAAAGACTCTTTGACTACTTCATACGGTTCTTTATACATTGGGAGAATGATGAGATGATAAATATCGCTCAACCTCGCCTCGCGAAAAGATGGGGTCTCGCGCCCCAGCGGATTTTGACTGAAATCAGTCAAAATCCTCGCCCCTTGGCTCTCGGCCTCGCTCTGGTCGCTTTTAGCGACCAACCCTGCCCGCTCGGCTTCCGAGACACTTTTCGCCGAGGCGAGGCTTCGCTCTCGCTCCTTTAGTTTCTCGAACCAATCAATTTTTAAATTATTTTTCATTTTTTTGAAGCTGGCGCGGAGATGGAAGGAGAGGTAAATAGTTTTAAGAAGCCAGTAAATATCAAAAAGAATAATAAAAATTGCCATGGTCGCCGGCGTCAGCCAAGAAAGAAAAAATATTAAAATTATGGTCAGCCAAGCCAAAAAGCCTGGAATTATTTCAAAAAAACGATAAAGTCTTGATTGATTCATAATTTTTATTATAATTATAAAATTACCGAATAGCGAATTTGCGCGAATATACGAATTCGTAAATTCGTTATTTATTCGTTATTAGTTGATTTATGAATTTTCAAAGATTTACAATTAAAGCTCAAGAAGCTTTGCAAAACGCGCAGGACATCGCCGCCAAAGAAAATCACGGCGAATTTAAAACTATTCATCTTTTGGCGGCTTTAATAATTGACGAAAGTTCTTTGGTGCGGCCGATTCTTTTAAAAGCCGGCGTTAATTTGGAAGCGCTGGGACAGCGCGTTGATGAAATTTTAAAAAAAGAGCCGAAAATTATCGGCGGTGGCGGTCTTGCCCAGCTTTATCTTTCTCAAGATTTGATGCAAGTTTTGGATAAAGCCGCTAAAATCGCCGGTCAGCAAAAGGATGAATTTATTTCTTGCGAGCATTTGCTTTTGGCAATTTTAGAATCCGCTTCTCCTGCGAGCCGTTTGCTTGAAGAATTCGGTTTGCGCCGGGAAACTGTTTTAAGAATTTTGGCCGGTTTAAGGGGGTCAATGAGGATTACCGATGAAATGCCGGAATCAAAATTTCAGGTTTTGGAAAAATATGCCATTAATTTAACAGCTCAAGCGAAAAATGGAAAACTTGATCCGGTCATTGGCCGAGACGAAGAGCTTCGCCGATTGATTCAGATTTTATCTCGTCGGACTAAAAATAATCCGGTTTTAATCGGCGAGTCCGGTGTCGGTAAAACCGCCATTGTTGAGGGGTTGGCGCAAAAAATTATTAAAGGCGATGTGCCCGAGCCTTTAAAAAATCGGGAAATTATTATGCTTGATTTGGGATCTTTGATCGCCGGCACGAAATTCCGCGGTGAATTTGAAGACCGCCTAAAAGCTTTTATAAAAGAAATTCAGCAAGGCGCGGGAAAATATATTCTTTTTATTGATGAGATTCATATGATTGTCGGAGCCGGCGCCGCCGAAGGCGCGGTGGATGCTTCCAATTTATTAAAACCGGCTTTAGCCAGAGGAGAGCTTAGAGCCATCGGCGCCACCACCATTAGGGAATATCAGCGTCATATTGAAAAAGACGCGGCCTTGGAGCGCCGATTCTCGCCGATTATGGTTGATGAGCCTTCAATTGAAGATTCAATCGCGATTCTGCGCGGTTTAAAAGAAAAATATGAAATGCATCATAGCGTTAGAATCAGCGATAAAGCCATTGTGGCGGCGGTTAATCTTTCAGCTCGTTATATCAGCGACCGTTTTTTACCGGACAAGGCGGTTGATTTAATTGATGAAGCCGCGGCTAGCCGACGATTGGAAACTGAAAGTCTGCCGGTGGAAATTGAAAAATTGCGTCGGGAAATAACTCGTTTGGAAATTGAACGCCAAGCCATATTAAATGAGGGAGGAAAAAATAAACGGCTTAATGAAATAGAAAAAGAACTGATAAAATTAAAAGAAAAGAACGACGAGCTTTCGGCTAAATGGCGCGCGGAAAAAATTTCTTTTGAAAATCTCCATAATTTGCGGAAAAGAATTGAGGATTTGAAACGGGAATCTGAATTGGCGGAACGGGAAGGAAATTTAGAAAGAGTGGCAAAAATTATTTACGGTGAATTGCCTCAGGCGGAAAGAGAATTTAAGGCGCTTGAAAAAAAATACGCCGATACAAATCGCGTGGAAGCCGAATTTCCAAGCGGAAAGCGAAAAGCGGAAAGTGGAACAAATAAAGCAGAATCCGCGTTCATTAAAGAAGCGATTGATGAAGAAGATATTGCCGAGGTGGTTTTTAGATGGACGGGTATTCCAGTTTCCCGAATGCTGGAATCGGAAATGGAAAAACTTTCCCGTATAGAAGAAGTGCTTTCCGAAAGAGTGATTGGACAGAAAGAGGCGATTAGCGCCGTTGCCAACGCGTTGCGTCGCGGCCGCGCCGGTTTATCCGAAGAAGACAAACCGCTCGGCTCTTTTATGTTTTTGGGACCGACCGGCGTCGGTAAAACAGAATTAGCCAAAACTTTGGCGGAATTTATGTTTAACGATGAAAAGGCGTTGATTAGGATTGATATGAGCGAGTATATGGAAAGGCATTCAACCAGCCGGTTAATCGGCTCGCCACCGGGATATGTTGGGCACGAAGAAGGCGGCCAATTAACGGAAGTTATCAGACATCGGCCATACAGCTTGATTCTTTTTGATGAAATTGAAAAGGCCCATCCGGAAGTTTTTAATATTTTGCTTCAGGTTTTGGATAATGGCCGACTCACCGACGGTAAAGGCAAGCTGGTTAATTTTAAAAATGCCGTTATTATTTTGACTTCCAATGTCGCGAGCGAATATTTTAAGGAAATTTCTCGGATAGGTTTTGAATCGCCGACCGGCGAAGAAAAAGCAGAGCCCCATAGTGAGCTTCGCTCTACTATCGGGGAAAACGCGGACGCCAAAACCAAAATTTTTCAAGAAAAAGTTCATGCCGAACTAAAAGAAACTTTTCGGCCGGAATTTTTAAATCGCTTGGATGAAATTATTATTTTTAATCCTTTGACCGCCAAAGAAATAGAAAAGATAGTGGAAATTCAATTGGAGCAGGTGAAGATACGGCTGGCTCAAAAAAATATTAAACCGATATTTGAAAATTCTTTAAAAAAGCATTTGATTGAGGCAGGTTTTGATCCGGAATACGGCGCCCGGCCGATTAAAAGGTTGATTCAAAAACTTGTTCTTAATCAATTGGCCGACAAAATTATTAAGGGCGAACTTAAAAATGCTAAAAAAATTAAAATCGGTTTTAGAGAGCCACAAGGGCTTACTTTTGGTCTTAGCGTTTAAAACGGCAATTTTCGGCGGACTGCTCGTCATGGCGAGTCTCGCTGAAGGCGGGATAAAGCAATCTCTATTGATTGCCCTGTTTTTAATCAGCGCTTTTTTCTTTTATTTTCAATCGCTTCTCAACGCTCGTCAGTTTCTCGCTTCTTTTTTAACGCTTATAACAATCGCTATTTTAACTATGTCATTGCGAAGCGGAGCCGAAGCAATCTCAATTACCAATTACCAATTACCAATTACCGTTTTTTTTGGTTTTCTTTTTTTTCTTCTTTTGGGCATCAAGAATTTGATTTTTATCAAACGCGAACCGCTTTATTATTTTTTAAACGGTCTTTTGCTTTTAACGGTTTTTATTTGTTTTTTTAGTTTTAATAATTTTAAACAGCCGTTTCAGTTTTTGGCCGTATCTTTGGCGGCATTTTCGGCGATTTTTTTTATTTTTAAAGAATTTTTATTTGTGTCATTGCGAGGCGAAGCCGAAACAATCTTAGCTCCAATCGGAAGCCGGATAAAAAATCTAATGGCAAGCGGAGCGGCTTTTTTATCCCTCCAATTCCTTTGGGTAATCGGTTTTCTGCCTTTTAGCGTTATCAACGCCGCTTCTTTGGCGCTTCTCATCGCGCTGATTTTGGAGGATTTAATCATCCATCATTTAAGCGGCAATCTTAATAAGAGGATAATTTTAAGGAATATTACGATGTTTTTGATTCTGGCAATGATTATTTTCGGCGCATCGGAGTGGACGCCGTGAAATGAGGATTGAGGATTGAGGATTGAGGAGATGAGAAGAGAAACTAAAACCAAACTAATTCGTTGTATTATACATAGTTTAAGTTCAAAATTAGGAGTTGACAGAAAATAGTTTTTGATTAAAATTTTATAATTAAGGTT
>JBBUCW010000003.1:0-6899 GCA_038057615.1 Patescibacteria group bacterium | reverse complement strand
AAATTTCAAAATTCTAAAAGGAAGGCGAAAACTTCGCTTGGCAGTATGCAGTATTTATTATAATATTAAAATGTGACTTTTAAATCTCGGCGTTTTTTATTTTATAGCTTATTTTTTTTATTTATTATTACCGGCTTAATGGCCGTATTTTATTCTTACGGCTGGCGAATTAACTCGGAAAATTGTTCCCTGCCCATTAGCCGGCAAATCATCGCTAAATTGTCGGATTGTTTTCAAAAAACCGGAGGTCTTTTTATAGAAACCAAACCAAAAGGAGTTCTTATTAAAATAGACAACAAAGTTTTTAAGGATAAATCCGGAATAATTCAAAGTGGAACCTTAATAAATAATCTTCTTCCAAAAAATTATAAAATAAAAATTGAAAAAGAAGGTTATTTATCTTACAAAAAAAATATCGAAATTAAATCAAATCTCGTTGCGGAAATTCCCAACACGGTTTTAATTCCGGAAAAACTTTTAACGTTAGGTGAAGAAAATCCATTGATTCCAATTTCAAAACCAATTGATAATTTTTGGATTAACTCTCAACAAAAAATTGTTTTTTCCGCCGAAGGCGGATCCGCCTCGGGCGGAAAAAGCAATAAAGTTTTATATTACCTTGAAGGCTCCAACCCCTCCAAATTAAAAGGAAATAAATTTATCAATTTCAGCGAAAGCGGCGAGAAAATCATTATTTCTGACTCGAGTGGAAAAAATTCAAAAAATCAAATCTATTATCTTTATGATTTAAATGACCTTTCAAAAACCGTTAATCTTGGCGCGGTTTTTAATAATTTAAAGAAAAACGCCGCTCCTGCCCTAAGCGACACCGAAGGGATAGATGAAATTGTTTTTCATCCGGCCGATTCAAATAGATTAATTATTTCCGCCGAAAGCGGATCCGCCTCGGGCGGAAAAGATAAAAACCTTTATTTTTTAGATCTAAACCGCCTTAGATTAGAAACTATCATTGAAGGGCCAATTTTTGCCTGGACTGTTAAAAATCCGAACATTTACTATATTCGACCTACGACCTACAACCAACAACCAACGACAAATAACAAACTACAAACTACAAACAATTATGTTATAGCTTCTTACAATTTAATTCTTAAAACTGAAAATATAATTGCCCAACTTCCTAATTTCCTAATTTCACAATTTCCCAATTCCCAAATTATCCTTTCACCGGATAATAAAAAAATCGCTTTTTTTAACGAGAACGGTGAAATAACTATTTATTTTTTGGAAGATTACCGCTTGGGCATCAATAAAAAAGCCGGCGATGTAATAAATTTAAATATTTACAAAAACAAAAAAATTAAAAATGTTTTTTGGTATAAAGATTCTTATCATCTATTGGTTGAATATATTAATGCCGAAAAAGAAAAAACTTGTCCTGAGCAATGCCGAAGGATAGATTTTATTGAAATTGACGATCGCATGCCGATAAATAAATACACCCTTATTGATGGTTCGGCTCCACTCACCATTAACTACAACTTAAAATTAAATAGAATTTATTTTCTCGCCGAAAAAAAACTTTATTATTTTAATTTAGAATAAGAACTGGATAATTTATAAAAAATCAAAAATATCGAGCCTCCCAAAAGGTCAAAAAATAAATCCCCTATCATATCGGCGGCGCCTAATTGAAGAAAACCGGAATAACCTCGGCTGGAAATAAAAACATCATAAAGAAATTCATAAAATTCCCAAAAAACGCCGATTAAAGCGACAAAAGACAATACCATTAAAGCGGTAATCAAATAATTAGGTAATTTAATGGCAAATTTTAAATTCAGCGTTATAAACACCATCGCCACCCAAAATCCGCCCAAAAAATGCATTGGAATATCAAACCATGGGAAAATCCAATACCAATGATTAATGGTGGCTACAAAGTGAAGAGAGAGAATAAATATTAGAAGGCTGATTATGTATTTTAAAGAAAACATACTAGTGGCTAGTGGCTAAATCCCCCACATAAAATTATGTGGGGATAAACCCTATCGTTTCTTCCACTGCGGAGCTCTCCTTGCTTTTTTAAGACCGTATTTTTTTCGTTCAACCATTCGTTGATCACGGGTAAGAAGATCAACGCGACGCAACCGCTTTCTGAATTCCGGATTAAATTTAAGCAGAGCCTTGGCAATGCCCAATTGAATAGCTTCGGATTGAGCCTTGATTCCACCGCCTTTAACTTTAATAATCGCCCCCAACTTATCGCTAATTTTCATTTTCTCCAAAGGAGCGGTAACCGCTTTTTGAAGACGCAAAATAGGAAAATAATCATTAACGGTTTTGCCGTTAACTTCAATACCGGTTTTTTTGGTAAAAAGCCTTACTCGCGCTATCGCGGTTTTTCTGCGGCCGACCGCCTCATAATAACGATCCGCTTTAACCGGCGCCAATATTTTTTTTTCTTCCATTATTTTTTTTGTTTTTGGAATTTTTTCGGACATACGAATTTATGAATTAAGAATTAAGAATTATGGAATATAAATTTTGATTTCATTCATTATTCATTATTCATCATTCATTATTCTATTATTAGTTTCTTTATCCTCCTAATCCTTAATCTATTATCCGGCAACATTTGCATTACGATTTTTTTTAAAACCGATGCCGGCCCTTTTTTTTCTAAAAGCATTCCCAGAGTTTGTTTTTTCAAATGGCCGATTTGAGTCGTATGCCGATAATAAATTTTTTGAATCATTTTTTTATCGCTGATAATTTCCATTTTATCTATATTTTTAACAATCACGCTGTCTTCGCCTTCCAGCCGCGGTTCATAGTTCGGATTTTTTTTCCCTTGCAAAATAACGGCTATTTCAGAAGCCAAACGGCCAAATTTTTTATTTTTAGCGTCAATAGTATATTGCATATTGTTTCTACTTTTTCCCCTCAATAATCATCTGCGCGATATTATTCGGCGTTTCTTCGTAATGATCAAACTCCATTGTAAATACTCCCCTGCCTTGAGTCATTGACCGCAACTTAGTCGCGTAACCAAACATTTCAGACAACGGCACTTTAACATCAATTACCTTAATATTAAGCCTATCAGAAATATTTTCAATACGACCGCGCTTGGAATTCAAATCTCCGGTTACATCGCCCAAATATTCCAAAGGCGCGATGGTTTGAACTTTCATTATCGGCTCTAAAATTATCGGCTTAGCTCTTTTTGTCGCTTCTTGAAAAGCCATCGCGCCGGCAATTTTGAAAGCAATTTCCGAAGAATCAACTTCGTGAAAAGAACCGTCATAAAGCAATACTTCAATATCAATAACCGGAAAACCGGCTAAAATTCCTTTACTTAGGGCTTCTTTTACTCCTTTTTCAACTGCTGGAATAAATTCTTGAGGAATAAGACCTCCTTTAATTTTATTGGTAAAAATAAAGCCTTTGCCTCTTTCCAATTTTTTAACTTCTAATTTAACATGACCGTATTGACCGCGGCCGCCGGACTGCTTGATATATTTGCCTTCGGCTTCCGCTTCGCCGTTAATTGTTTCTTTATAAGCAACCTGCGGCCGGCCGGTATCAGCCTCAACGCCAAATTCCCTTTTTGCCCGATCAATGAGAATTTCCAAATGAAGTTCTCCCATTCCGGAAATAATCGTTTCACCAGTGTCCGGATCTCCGGCAATGCGAAAAGTTGGATCTTCTTCGGACAACCGATGAAGAGCAAAACCTAATTTTTCTTGGTCGGCCTTTGTTCTAGGCTCAATTCTAACGGAAATTACCGGCTCCGGAAAAACAATTTTTTCCAAAATAATCGCATTATCCGGATCACATAAGGTATCGCCGGTTGAAGTATTTTTTAATCCAACTGCCGCGCCCAAATCACCGGTAAACATTTCCTCAGCTTCTTCTCTTTGATTGGCGTGCATTAAAACAATTCTGCCGATTCTTTCCTGATTGCCGGTTGAAGAATTTAAAACATAAGAACCTCGCTTAAAAGAACCGGAATAAACCCGAAAAAAAGTTAAACTGCCGACAAAAGGATCCGTGGCGACTTTAAAAGCCAAAGCGGCAAAAGGTTCTCCATCATTTGGCTGGCGAATAATTTTTCCTTCAGTTTTTGAATGAGTTCCTTCAATCGGTTTAATTTCCGCCAAATCAAGAGGCGAAGGCAAATAATCCAAAACCGCGTCAAGCATCAATTGAACTCCTTTATTTTTTAACGCCGAACCGCAAAAAACCGGAATTAATTGACCATTAATGACGGCTTTTCTTAGCGCTTGCTTAAGTTCTTCAAAATTAATTTCTTTTCCTTCAAGATATTTATGCGTTAATTTTTCATCTGTTTCGGCGATTTTTTCAATTAATAAAACCTTTAACTTTTCGCTTTTAGCTTTTAATTCGTCCGGTATTTCTTTTTCAATAATTTTTTCGCCATGTTCTCCTTCAAAATAAAAAGCTTTCATTTTTAACAAATCAATAATGCCTTCAAAATTTTCTTCCGCGCCGATCGGAATTTGAGCGATAATCGCATTGGGATTTAATCTTTCCAAAATTGAATTAAAAGAATTTTCAAAATTGGCGCCCATGCGGTCTAATTTATTGATAAAACAAATCCGCGGCACCCTGAATTTATCCGCCTGATGCCAGACGGTTTCGGATTGCGGTTCAACACCGGCAACGCCGTCAAACACAACCACCGCGCCGTCAAGCACTCTTAATGAACGCTGAACTTCAACTGTGAAGTCAATATGTCCCGGCGTGTCAATAATATTAATTCTATGTTCATTTTCTTTTCTAATTTTTTGTTTTTGAATTTCATCTTGAACGGTTTTTTCCGCCAAAGGCGGATTCGCCTCGGGCGGAAAAAGATAAGTCGGTGTCCAAAAACAAGTAGTGGCGGCGGCGGTGATAGTAATTCCCCTTTCTTTTTCCTGTTCCATCCAATCCATAATCGCTTTTCCTTCGTGAACTTCGCCGATTTTATGGGAAACGCCGGTATAAAAAAGAATCCGTTCAGAAACGGTTGTCTTGCCGGCGTCAATGTGGGCTATAATGCCAATATTGCGATATTTTTCTAAAGGATATTGTCTCATACGCTTCTCTAATCAATCACGAATTTTAAATTCGCGAATATTCGCGAATAAATTAGTGAGTAATTAGCGATTTTTCTATCTCGCGAAGTGCGCGAACGCTCTGTTCGCTTCCGCCATTCGATGAACATTTTGTTTTTTCTTAATCGCCGCGCCTTCATTTTTTGAAGCCATAATTAATTCTTCGGTTAATTTTTGATCCATGGGTTTGCCTTTTTTGGCGCGCGCCGCTTCAATAATCCAACGGCAAGCCAAATAAAATTTTCTTTCCGGCCGAACTTCTCTCGGCACCTGATAATTGGCGCCGCCAACGCGCTTGGAAACAACCTCTAAAAGAGGAGAAACATTTTCAAGGGCTTTTTCAAAAATCGGAAGCGGTTCGCTTTGAGTTTCTTTTTGAATATTGGCGCAAGCTTTATAAAACAACTTTTCCGCCGTTGACTTCTTTCCTTCTGCCATTAAATAATTAATAAACCGCGAAACGGCGATATTATCATATTGAACATCCGGTTGATGAAATTTTTTATATTTATGTTTTCTGCGCATAGAGTGTTCGCGAATATCGCGAATTTTATTCAAATAATGCGAATTTAATTATTAGCATTATTTGCGTTTAATTCGCATTATTAGCGATTACTACTTTGGTCTCTTCGCCCCATATTTACTTCTTTCCTGTTTTCTGCCTTCAACGCCTCCAATATCTAAAACTCCCCGAACAATGTGATATTTTACTCCCGGTAAATCTTTTACTCTGCCCCCTCGTATCATAACTATAGAATGCTCCTGAAGATTATGCCCGACACCCGGAATATAAGCCGTCACTTCCATGCCATTAGTTAAACGAACTCTGGCGACTTTCCGCATGGCCGAATTCGGTTTTTTCGGCGTGGTTGTAAAAACTTTCAAACAAACGCCTCTCTTAAAAGGCGAACTGGAATAAACCGGCTTATTATCTTGAGTATTAAAATAATAACTCATAGCCGGCGCTTTGGTTTTTTTAATATTGCTTTTTCTCCCGCTTTTAATTAATTGTCCGATTGTTGGCATGTCAATGTGATTAAAATTTACGAGCCCCGTTAGATAAAAATTTATGAAATCAATCAATAAAATATCATTATTAAGAAAATTCGAACTTTCAGAAATGATATCGCGTTATTTATCTAACGGGGCGAGCCCAATGCAAAATTTATAGAAAACCATTTAAATAAAAAATGGCTAGACGACAGCCTCAACATAATAACAAAATAGATCAATAATTGTCAATAAAAAATCGTAAAAAATAAAATGAGTTGCCTGTTAAGAATAAACAGACAACTCATTCTTTACTCATCCTCTGTTGTTATAAACAAAGGAACGACATCCGCATGCCCAGACTTAGGCTTGGGCTTAAATGATGAAATTTTAACAATTTTATCAGAAAGCCAATGCCCGCATGAGCTCCTTCTTTCAAAAAGATACTCCACACCACATTCATTAGTTGCTTTTATCTTTTCTATTTTTTCTATCTTTTCTGCCATCTTTCTCACCTCCTTTCTTTTTATTAATATTATATTATTTTTGTACTAATAATAATATAACATTTCCGTCGAACTTTTACAAGACTTGTATAACCGCGACCATTAACGCGTAAAAAGTTTTCAATTTTATTTCTATCTCTCACTGATATACTTAAGTATATCAGTATAAAACTTATACTTTATAGAGCTTAAGATGTATGCGCCTATACAATACTTAGAATCCCAAACCCCTGTCCGACAATCAGCCAAAAAACAAATTTTGCTATAACCGGCAGAATGAAAAAGGCTAAAAATAACGCCAGAAAAATTCCCAAAAAAC
>JBBUCW010000002.1:0-16582 GCA_038057615.1 Patescibacteria group bacterium | reverse complement strand
ATTTCTTGTAAATACATTGCTATTGTTTTAAAATTCAATCAATGAACATAAACATATTCAAAGCCTACGACATCCGCGGTAAATATCCAGAAGAAATAAACGAAAAAGTGGTGGCTGAAATTATTTCGGCGACAACCAACACTTTAAAACCAAAAGCTAAAATTATTATCGGTCGCGACGGCCGCTTAAGTTCGCCAAATCTTTATCGCGCGGCGATAGAAAGACTACAGACTACAGATTACAGACTACGGCTTATTGAAACCGGGATTATTACGACTCCGATGCTTTATTTTTTGGTAAACCATTTTAAAGCCGACCTTGGGATAATGATAACAGCCAGCCATAATCCAAAAGAATATAACGGACTGAAAATTGTTGGTAAAAAAGCGATACCAATAAGCGGGAAGGATGTTTTAAGAATTATAAATAATGAATTATGAATAATGAATTTATAAATATTTACACTGGTTTTTTAAAAAAAATTCTAATACCTCAACGCGAATTAAAGGTGGTTTTTGATTGTTCTAATGGAACCGCCGGTTTAATTTTGAAAAATTTACTAAAACCCGAAATCAATCCGCCGACTGGCGGATTAAAACCTATTTTTCTTAACGAAAAACCCAACGGTAATTTCCCGGCTCATGGACCAAATCCTTTAATGTCCGGCGCTTTAAAACAAATTCAAAAATCGATCTTAAAAAACAAAGCTGATTTTGGCGCGATTTTTGACGCTGACGGAGACCGAGTATTTTTTATTGATAATTTAGGCCGATTTGTTAATCCAGACATAATTGCCCGACTTTTAATCTGGCATTTAAAGCCGAAAAAAGCGATTATTGATATCCGAACTGGCTGGCAAGTTAGAAAACCAATGCCCTACGATCAACAGCCTACAACCAGTAATCAACAACTAATAATTTCGCGAGTTGGGCATTATTTTATCAAAAAAATGATGCGAAAAGTTAAGGCTGATTTCGGCGCCGAATATTCCGGACATTATTACTTTAGGAAGTTCTTTTACACTGATTCCGGAATTTTAGCGGCCATTGAAACAATCAACGCGATTTCAAAACTACCTTATAAATTTTCCGATTTTATTGATTTACTGCCGCAATATTATCGTTCCGGCGAATTAAATTTTAAAGTGAGGGACAAAGAAAAATTAATAAAATTTATTGAAAAAAAATATAAAAACAACTCCGCTAAAATTTCAAAACTTGATGGCCTAACAATGGAATTTAAAAACTATTGGTTTAATCTCCGACCTTCCAATACCGAACCGCTAATCAGATTAAATATTGAAGCAACTTCAAAAAAATTATTAAATCAAAAAATTAAAGAATTTAAAAAACTTTTTATTGTTCAGCGGGTCTGGTTTTAAATATATTAATTTGTCGGTTATTGATTATTAATTTAACCGTCCCATCTCTGTCTGTGCGGAAAATTTGGGCGCCGGCAAAAGCCAGTCTTTCTAAAGCATCTTTGGTTGGATGGCCGTAAGAATTTTTACCGACTTCAATAACGGCTATTTTCGGAGCAGTCGCCGCTAAAAATTCTTTACCAGAAGAAAATCTTGAGCCGTGATGAGCAACTTTTAGAATATCAACGCCTAAATAATATTTCCCAATCAAACTATTCTCAACCAAAGAATCAATGTCGCCGGTAAATAAAGCTTTGACTCCTCCGCTGACCATTTTCATTACTAAAGTCCAGTCATTTGGCTCATTGCTTTGAAGCAGATTTTTTGAAGGCGAGAGAATGTCAAATTTATTTTCAAGATATTTTATTTTATCTCCCTCGCCAAGAACAACAACCGTGGCTTGATTTTCTTTTATCGCTTTTTCCAAATCATTAAAACTCTTAACTAATCCTTTTTTGCCGCTGAAAACAAAAGCGCCAACTTTATATCTTTTTAAAACACCTATTAAGCCGGCAAAATGGTCTGTTTGAGGATGAGACATAACCACTAAGTCAATATAGCGATCAAAGGGTGATAAAATTGAACTTAATTGACCAAGAACGCGGTCATTAGGTCCGCCGTCAATTAAAATTTTGACATTGTTCGGTAAAATCACCATTTGAGAATCACCTTGGCCGACATCAAAAAAATAAAGCTCCGTATCTTTATTCGGCTTATGAAATAAAATTTGTTGCCAAACAAAAACGTTCAAAGCTAAAAAAATAAAAATTGTTAAAAAAATTTTTTTGGAGTCGCTCATAGAAATTTTTTTGGAAATTTATACCGAAAAATAAAAGTGATTAAAATTAAATAATAAATTGCCGTCAGCCAAAGACTAAAAGATTTTATTTCTAAACCGCTGAATTGGCCGAAAAATTTTATTATAAAAACTTCGTACGAAAGGAAAAAATTAAGAAATAAAGCCAAAAGAACCGAAAGCTGATAAGAGATAAGCCCCAAAAAACCAAGAGCGAAGCCCACAGCCATAGTTAAGGGCATAAATCCCAAAATTAAAATATTTGGAATAAACGAAATAAACGAAAAATACCCGAAAGCGGACATCAGGAGCGGAGCCACCGCCAATTGAGCGCCGATAGTAGCGGCTAAATTTTCTCGCCACAAAAGAAAACCCGGTTCATCTTTCATTTTAAAAAATTTCCGAATCGCCGGCGAAAGATAAACAATCCCCAGCAACGCCAAAAAAGATAATTGAAAACCAATATCAAATCTTAAAATTTTTGGGTTAAATAAAACCATTAAAAACGCGGCAATGGCAATGGCATTGCGAAAGCTGTAAATTCTTCCAACTTGACCGGCCAAAAGAATAATAATTCCCATAATCGCCGCTCGAACAACCGAAGCCTCGGCGCCAGTCATTAAAACAAACCCTGAAACAACTAAAATACTCAAAACAAAAGATTTCCGCCGGCTAAAAACCCAAATAAATAATCCCATCATTGTATTAGCAATTATGGTGATATTATAACCGGACAAAGCCACCAAATGAGTGGTACCGGATTTATTCATCGCTTCTTTAAATTCTTTGGAAAATTCCGCTCGCTCGCCCAAGGTGATGCCGGATAAGAAGGCGGATTTTTCCGGCGCCAAAGTTTTTTGGAAAACAACAATTACTTTTTCTTTAAATTTAAAAAGCGTTGATTTAAGTTTTGAGCCTTGATTTTCGGCGATTAATTCTGTTTTAGGAAAACTGACTACTCCGAAAATTCCGTCTTTAGCCAGATAATCGGCGTAGCTCGCGGGTTCCGGTTTTTTAATAATTCCTTTAAAATCAATGATATCGCCATAATTAAAAACGGGGTATTGCTGTAATTTAATTAAAATTTTGCCGGAACCAGACGATTTAAGCGAAATAATTAATTTTTGCTGATTGCCTCGTTCCGGCTCATCAATAACAACTCCTTGAAAATTAATTTTCTCATTAAAAATAATATTAAAATTTTTAATTTGACTATTGCTCCACCAAAAATAATACCAAGCGCCGATAATAATAAATAAAGACAAAGCACTAAGCCAAATTATTTTTTGAGATTTTTTTCCGCCAGAGGCGGATCCGCCTTCGGCGGAAAAATAACCTATAAATAAAAATATTACTATTGCTAAACCAACTATCGTGATAATAATTGAAAAACTCAATTTTAAACTGGCGATTAAAACGCCGAAGATGAAAAAACTGGCAATGTAAAAAGAAATGTCGTGGATTTTCATATTTATAGATGCGGATTTACGCGGATGTTATAAATTTACTTTAAATTATAAAATGGTCAAAATCGTCATTGCAACTAAACATATAAAACATTTATTATGCGCTCGAAAAACAATCTTAAAAATTAAAAGGTGGGGGTATTCTCCGCGGTGATATACTTAAGTATATCAGTATAAAATTTAATTTAAAATTTAAAAGTAAAATCTAATTTTTTAAAAAACAAAACCTAATTCAAGCGATATATTTAAGTATATCGGCGAATTTAATTATAGTACTTTTAATACGGTGGTGTTTTTTCTTTTATACCCGAAACTGCGTTACAGATTCTTGACAGCGCGTAAAGCGCCGATGAAAGCCGATTTAAATACGCTAAAATTTCCGGCGACACCTTATTTTTTTCTGATTCTGAAAAAGCCACCACCATTCTTTCGGCTCGGCGAGAAACCGCTCGGGCATAATCAAATAAAGCGGAAATTTCCGTCCCGCCGGCAATAAAAAAAGATTTAATGGGCGGAAGTTGTTTTTCAATTTCATTAACAATTTTTTCCAAGAATTCAATTTTTTCTTTGGAAATTTTTTTGTCGACATCTGCCTTTAATTTTGCCTTCGGCAAAACATAGCCCGCCAATTCCGCTTGAATAATAAAAAGGTGGTTTTGAATTTTTTCAATAATATCCGCTAAAAAAATATTTTTTTTGTTGATTTTTATTTTTATTTTTCCGCTTTTTACCTTACAGACTCCCAACAAAGAATTAATTTCATCAACAGAACCAAGCGCCTCCGCCAAAGCGGAGTTTTTTGAAAACCTTTGCTTGCAACCAAAAAAATAAGTATCGCCCTTATCACCTTTGCGGGTATATAGCATAAATTTATTATAATAGAATTAGGTAATAAAAAAACACCTCATTAGAAATAACGAGGTGTTGTTAATAAAAAATATACGATCAATGCTGTATTAACGACGCCTTAGCCTTGTCTTCTTATATATATTCTTATCAATACAAATGCTGCTATTCCCACTAGTAAAAAGTGGCAATCTTATCCTACCATCACCTCTAGATAGCTCGATAATTTCAGTGTAGTAATAATACTTTTCGCAATTGTCTTGTTGTCTCTTCAATTCCATTTTTGTCACCCGGTCTTCCGAAGGTAATCCTGATTTAAGTATTGTTCCCGCCTGCTTTTTATTTTTAGCAAAAATAAAATAACAGCCGAAAAAATATTTTGCCGTCCATCTATACATTCCAATGTACGGCTTCCAAGCTGTAGCCAAAAATAATTTTTCTTTCATAATTTTACCTCCTTGTGTTTAATTTTTTAAAAAAACTTTAATATTAAGCGCTAATCATCATGGCGAAGACTTCTTAATAAAGATAAAGCTTCGCGCCTCTTTTTTTCTCTCCTAAAATGAAAAAAATATTTATCCGCATCTAAAAAATTATATAGCGGATCAATTCTATCCATTTTTTTTGAAAGCTCACTAAAGTATCGAAAACACCTCAACTCTCCCCACTCTCTTATTAAACCATGCGCGCCACCTCGAGTTGGATTGGATAAAAAATCCTTCTCCATTTTATAAATTACTTTAATCATATCTTCTTCTTCTCTTTTGATCATTTCTTTTTCCCTTTCTGATCTATACATTACAAATCACCTCCTCTATATTTGAGTTTTTTAAAAAAACTTCAATTTTAAAGAACTTTAATAAGTCAAGCTTATTTTATTAAATTTGTCAAACAATAACCCCGCCTCCCAGCATTTCGCCTTCCTTATTATAGAACACCAATGACTGGCCGGGGGCGACAAATTTGACGGGCGCGTCAAATTTAATTATGAATTTTGAATTATGAATTATAAATTGGGCTGGTGCCAACGGCTGGCGATAACGCACCCGCGTTAAAATGCTTATTCCAACCCCGCCTTTGGCGGGGCGAGAATCAATAGGGCTTATAAAATTTACATTAGTTAATTTAATTTCTTTTTTATACAACGCCGGATTATCATCGCCCTCGGCAACCATTAAAATATTTTTTTTAATATCTTTTTCAACAACATAAAACGGTTTAGTTTCGTGTTTTCCCTTAATTCCTAATTCCTGATTTATAATTCCTAAATGTCTTTGCCCAATCGTATAAAACCAAACGCCATCATGCTCGCCGATTTTTTTATAAACAGTCTCCCCTTCGGCATTGCTCAGGGCAAGTAAAACATCGCCTTTTTTGACGGGCAAATATTGCTTTAAAAAATCTTTAAATTTCACCATTCCCAAAAAACAAATTCCTTGCGAATCTTTTTTCTCTGCCGTGGGTAAACCAGCTTTTCGCGCAATTTCCCGCACCTCGGATTTTAAATAATCGCCAACCGGAAATAAGCAATGTTTTAGTTGTTTTTGCGTTAATGTCCAAAGAAAATAACTTTGATCTTTATTCTTATCTTTTGCTTGATATAATGAATACGCCGTGGGCCCGGAATGATTCGAGCTCAGAATTGACACCTGAGTCTCCGGGGTTTGATCCCCCGCGGGTCCACGGTCTTTAAAGTTATCCACAGATATTATGCTTGACATTTTATTATTGCTTGCTATTATTTTCATAGGTGTCAATTCTGAGCAATTCGATTCATTCTGAAACTCATTAAAAACCTCGTCAAAAGCGGGGTTTTTAATTTCTCGCAAACAAACATAATGTCCCGTCGCCACATAATCCGCTCCCATTGCCAGCGCTTTCTCCAAAAACAAGCCGAACTTAATTTCCTTATTACACATTACATCGGGATTCGGCGTGATGCCGTGGCGATAACCGTCAATCATATAATCAACTACTAATTTTTTATATTCCTTTTCCAAATCAATTACGTAAAAAGGAATCTTTAAATATTCCGCCGTTCTTCTGGCATCTTCGGCATCGTGTTCCTGACAGCCGTCAATGTTATAGCCTTTTATAAAACAGCCAACAATTTTATATTTTAAACTTTCTGACAATAAAAAAGCGGCGACGCTGGAATCAACGCCGCCGGACATCATTACAAATACAACTTTTTTATTATTTTTTAATTTTTTCATTTGTTATCCAGCCGATCTTTTCTCCACGCGTTCAGTATATTCTCCTGTTTGCGTATTCACCCGAATAATATCCTCTTCATTGATAAAAAGTGGAACGGAAATTTTCGCGCCGGTTTCTATTATTACAACCTTAGTGCCTCCTTGAGCCGTATCGCCCTTAATCGCCGGCGGCGCTTCAATAATTTTATAGTCAACTTTTGCCGGCAATGAGATATTAATAACTTTATCTTTAAATTTTAAAACCGCGATTTCCATATTTGGTTTTAAAAATTTTTCCCCTTCGCCGATAATATCAGTTTTGAGATTAAAACGATTTTTTGGATTATCAATATCAGAAAACCAAAATTCGCCGCGACTGGAATAAAGAAATCGAGACTTCGCTCTTTCAATTTCCGCTTCTTCAAATGAATCGCTTTGCTGGAAATTACGTTCCAAAATTTTGCCGGTTATCATATTTTTTATTTTTGTTTTAGCAACTGGCTTCCGCTGCTGCATTCTTAAAAATTCAAAAGCCTCCACTAAATATGGCTCATTTTCAAAAATAATATAAACTCCAGGTTTTAATTCGTTATAAGAAAGCATATATCGTTAGCTCGTGTTAACTTTGCCGTATTCGCCGTCAAAACCAGGCCGAATTTTCACTTTGCCGCTTCTCATTATTTTAATACTCTCAATAATGCGGCTGTCAACGCTGTTTTTTCCGCCCGAGGCGGATCCGCCTTCGGCGGAAAATTGCTCAATTGGAATATCCATAAGAATTTTAAGCTCACTGCCGAAATTTTTAATCATTTTTTTGTATTCTTCTTTTACTTTTTTAGAAGCAATGCCAACTCTATAAGCCTCGGCAATAATTTTATCAAGCGCTATCAGATTATAATAAGGAACGCGGTTTTCGTAAAGATGGTAGTTTCCGTTAGCCAAAGTTTTTATATTTTTACGGTCGGCTAATTGAACAACGCGGTTCATTACGCCAATAGTCAATTTTTTTCCGCATTTTGGACAAATATCTTTGTGTTTTTTCGTTTCTTCCGGTGAAAAAACAATTCCGCATAAACGATGGCCGTCAAAATGATACTTGCCTTCTTCGGGAAAGAATTCTATGGTCGCTATAAATGCAGACTTACGCGAACTGGACGCACTGGATTTTATGGCCGCTATTATTCCAGCATAAGACAATTCCGTGTCAAAAATATTCGCTTCTCTGCCTATTTTTTGCAAAGAATGCGAATCGGAATTAGAAATTAAAGCAACACTATCCAATTTTGAAAGCCGCCAGTTCATTGAAGGGTCACTGGACAAGCCAGTTTCAACGGCAAAAATATTTTTAGCATAATTGCCGAAACATTCTTCAAGCGAATCAAAACCGGACATTGAACCGAATAAACTGAACCATGGCGTCCAAATATGCGCCGGCACAATTACGGCTTCGGAATTAATATTAAAAATAATTTTCGCGAATTCTTTAGAATCCAGCCCTAAAATCGGCCGGCCATCGGATTTTAAATTACCAATCAATCCCAGTTTAGCGTTAATTTTTTCAACCGTTTTGATGTCCGGAACAAAAACTAAATTATGAATTCTATAAGTTTTTTTACCGCTCTTTGTTGAAGAATCTTTTCTTGAAAAAATGCTGGAAATTTCAGCGGTTAAAAAAAATCGCGTTTCGGAAAAAGTTCCCTTAAGAGTTTTTCTTTTATATTGTTTTTTTAATTTAAAAAGCCCCCGCTCAGCGGGGCTCAATTTTTTTTTAATCTCTTTAAACCACTCCGGATGGGTAAAATCTCCGGTACCCATCACTAAAATTCCCTTATCATCAGCCCAGCGGTCAAGCTCTTCCAAAACCATACTTGGACTAGTCGCCCGAGAATATTTTGAATGAATATGGAGATCGGCGATGAATTTCATAAGTCAACAAATAACGAATTTATTATAAATATACTAAATCTAATAAAATTCTCTAAACTTGCTCTAATTTTACATTATCATTTTCAATAATTTTCCCGTAAAAATCCAATCTTTTATTGATTTTATCGTTAATTCCCAAGCTAAGATAACTATTATCTTTGGCTTTATAATCCCAAAATCTTTCACTGTCTCCTTTTTTGAAAATTTCTTCTCCTTGAATGTCTTCAGCAACGGCGTGGGCGGTGTACAAAAATTTGAACTTTTTCCCATGGAAATAGAGCTCTTGTGGAAATGGCTGTAAAAATGGGGTTTCCGCTTCTTTCACCAATAAAAAAATATTTTCATTTAAATCATCGGCAAATATATAATTATCGCTTAAAAAACATTTAATATAAAAACTGCCGTCGTCAAATCGAAATTTGACCACTTCCTTTATGATAAATTCCTTATCCTCTACCGTTAATTTTAAATTTGATTTAATTTTTGAACGAAATTCTATTACTTGCATAATATAAATTTTCGCGCGCAAGGGATCAAACCCTCGACCTACTCGGTGTAAACGAATAAATATTTGTGGACGGTGCTGGGATTGAACCAGCGGCCCCCGCTGTGTAAAAGCGATGCTCTGCCACTGAGCTAACCGTCCAAAATGTGCCCCCATCGGGATTTGAACCCGAGTTTTTGGAATGAAAATCCAATGTCCTGGACCAGACTAGACGATAGGGGCAATTCTTTTTATCGCTTCATCAATTTCCGCCTTTGTGGTAAATTTGCCGAGACTAATTCGCAAGCTTGATTTTATGCGATTTTCCGGCAAACCGCAAGATTTTAAAACATGAGACGGTTTTGATGAGCGAGTTGAACAAGCCGAACCGCTGGAAACCGCCATGCCGGCTAAATCCAGTTTTATTAAAAGTTCCTCTGCTGATTTTCCGGGGAAATAGATGTTTAGGATATTAGGTATTTTTTGAATTATAAAGTTTATTTTTTTATCCATAATTCCTGATTTATTATTCATAATCCCATTTATTTCCGCTTTCGGATAAATCTTTTTAATTTGTTTCCAAAAATAATCAGCCAATTTGCCAATACGCCTATTCTCTAATTCGCGCGAACTAGAGATAATTTCCGCCGCCTTGGCAAAACCAACAATCGCAGCCATATTTTCCGTTCCGGAACGAAAACCAAATTCTTGCCCGCCGCCAGTAATAATAGAATTGAGGATTGAGGATTGAGGATTGAGGGAATCATTGTTAAAATCCTTAATCCTTAATTCTTTATTCTGAATTCTTCTATAAAGAAGCCCTATTCCTTTCGGTCCATAAATTTTATGACCCGACAAAGTCATAAAATCAACCCCTAATTTATTTACATTACAATCTAGATATTGAAAAGCTTGAACGGCATCGGTGTGAAGCAACGGATAGAATTGAGGATTGAGGATTGAGGATTGAGGATTATTATTCGCCCTAAATTCTAAATTCTTTATTCTAAATTCTTTGATAATTTTCGTAATAGCCGAAATTGGCTGAATAGTTCCAACTTCATTATTCGCGTACATTATAGAAACCAAAACCGTCCATTCATTCAGCGCTTCTTTGAGTTTTTTTAAATCAATAAGCCCTTCGCGATTAACCGGCAAATAAATCACTTCAATGCCTTCTTTTTCTAAATCGCGGCAAGTTTCTAAAATTGATTCGTGTTCAATTGCCGATACAATGATTCTTAGCGGTAAAAAAATTTGATTGAGGGCAGATTGCCTTGAAGAACGTCCCGCAGGCGCGACAAGCTTGGTTTCGCCAAGGGCGAATTGTCGCGCCGAGGGCGAAGAAAATTTTGCCGCTGGAGCAAAATTATTCTGTTTCTGAAAGGCAACTGCCCGAAAATTATCAAATTTTTTTACTGCTCCGCGCAGCGCCAGGTTATTCGCCTCGGTCGCCGAGCCGGTAAAAATAATCTCGCGAAAATTCGCGCCGATAATTTTAGCGATTTTCTCCCGAGATTCATCCACTGCCGTCATCGCTTGCTGTCCAAAAAAATGAAGCGACGAGGGATTGCCGAATTTTTCCGAAAAATACGGCTCCATCGCTTTTTTCACTATCGGATCGACCGGCGTCGTCGCGGCGTAATCCAAATAAATTCTTTTCATAAAATCAATAATTAAAAAGACAATAAAATTGTTTTTCAAAAGTGTCTCGGAGCCCGAGCGGGCATGGCTTGAGCGAAGCGAGAGAGCGAGGGCGAGAGTCAAGCGGTATTCGCCTCGCAGGGGCGAATAACCGCGTCTTTTGAAAAATAATTTATTGTCTAAACATGCCTATCCGCCACCTTGCTGGCCGCGTAGCTTTCCGGCTTGGTGCGAGGTTCAAAATTATAAGCTCTGACCATCCCGATTACTTCCTGAATCAACGCTTTTGTTTCGCCGTTTTCGCCAACATCAATATGAATTTCAAAATCAAACTGCGGAACATTTAAAGTTTTAAGAACTGTTAAAATTTCCTTAGCCGCCTCTATTGAAAGCATAACTTCCTGAATAATTCTGTCTCTTAAAATATGAAATCTCGGCAATTCCATTCTTCTCCAAAAATAACGGCCGCCATTACCGACCCGATGGACAACAATCGCCGTAATAAAATCTATCATTTTTTCGCTATGGCCGTCGGAATCACTGCCAATAATAACTTTATAGCGCCGATTTTTGTCTTCAGCCATAAAACGAGAAACCTCTCGTCCAATCTGCTCAATATTAAATTTTATTCCAAGCGAGCTATTAAAAAGATTATCCATTGATTTTAAAAATAACATTATTTAAGTTATAATTCAATCAATGAAAACTTTTATTATTATAGACGCCAATGCTTTGATTCACCGCTGTTTTCACGCCTTACCGCCTTTTACGACTAAAGACGGCAGACCCAGCGGAGCGCTTTACGGGCTTTCCAGTATTTTAATAAAAATTCTTCATCCCGATAAAAAAACTAGCGCTGACGGAATTAACGGTAGACTACCGGACTATATTGTCGCTTTTTTTGACCGACCAGAGCCGACTTTCAGAAAAGAAATATATAAAGAATATAAAATCCATCGACCGAAAGCGCCCGATGAATTGATTTCACAGATAATTGAAACACGCAATTTATTTAACGCTTTTGGCGTGAAAACTTTTGAAATCCCCGGATTTGAGGGCGATGATTTAATCGGCACAGCTGTTGAAAAATTTAAAAATATTAAAGATGTTAAAATTATTATTCTCACCGGAGACGCCGACGCCCTACAGCTTGTTGAAAATAATAAGGTGGTTGTTGAAACTTTTAAAAAAGGAATCAGCGACACAATAATTTATAATGAAGACGGAGTTAAAAATAAATATGGAATTTTACCTATCCAATTGGCTGATTATAAAGGGCTTGTCGGCGATCAATCGGATAATATTAAAGGCGTCGCGGGAATCGGACCGAAAACCGCCAGTCAAATTATCGGAAAATACGATAATCTGGAAAATTTTTTGGAAAACGGCCAAAATGAAAAATCTTACGCTAAAATTTCAGAAAACCGAGAAATCGCGTTGCTTTCAAAAAAACTTTCTATTATTCGGCGCGACGCTCCGCTTGAAATAAATAATATTGAAGAATTAAAATATAGTGACCTTCCAAAAGAAAAAATAATCACTTATTTTGAATCGCTTGGATTTCAAAGTTTAATAAAAAGGATTAAATAGGTCTTACCACCACATGGCGGTCTCTTCCATTGCTAACGATCTCGGTTTTAATGTCTAGACATAAAGACCAATTCTGCGCTATATCGGTCTTATTACCACATGGCGGTCTCTTCCGTCGCTTATACTTTCGGTTTTAATATCTAGACATAAAGACCAATTCTGCGCTAAATTGGTCTTATCATTACATAACGATCTCTACCTTCGCCAGCGCTTTCAGTTTTAATATCTGGGCGCGAAGCCAATTCTAAATGAATTAAGCGGCGCTCATAAGCGTTCATGGCCGGCAAAGCCATCTCTTGTTTATCAGCTACCACTTTTCGCGCCGCGGCTCTAGCTAATTCTAAAATTAAATCCTCCCTTTCTTTGCGATAATTATTTACATCCACAACCGCTCCTTCTTCCTCCGCCTTTCTGGCAATTAATCTGATTGCGTGATCTAAATTACTCGTAAAATCAGGCAAAAAATTCTTCTCCGCCCGAGGCGGATCCGCCTTTGGCGGAAAAAAATCACTATCATTAATAAAAACCGAAAAGCGATTATTCTCGGCGTCAAAACTTACGGAAAAATCGTCAAAGCCCATTAGTTTAATTAATTTTTGTAAAATATCGTGTGTTTTATTCATTTTCATTAATTTTTATGATGAAGCTCCTTATCAATCTCAATAAGTTTTTCATCGCTTACTTGAAGTCGCTTATTAATCACTATTTGTTGAATAACTGAAAACACAGATGTTGTCAACCAATAAAGGCCTACTGCCGCGGGAAGAGTATATAAAAAAATAATTGTTAAAATTGGCCCAAAATAAACCATCTGTCGTCCCATTCTTTCAACCGCGGTTAAATCTTTTAAGGATTTTTCATTTTTTACAATTGATAATTTACCCTGAAAATATTGCGCGATGGCGGCCAAGCCGATTATTATTAAATTTTCTTTATTTAAATCAATTATTCCTAAAAAATTAGTATTTAAAGAACCAGGAAGAGCGCTAAAAATTTTATAAAGAGCGATTAAAATTGGCAGTTGAATAAGAATTAATAAAAAACCGGACAATGGATTCACTTTGTGCTCGCGGTAAAGATCCATTAATGCCTTACCCTGTTCTCCTTTGTTATCTTTATGCTTATTTTGAATTTCTTTAATTTTAGGCGACAAAAGCTGCATAATCGCCTGATCTTTCGCCCCTTTATAAAATATAGGGAATAAAACCAACCGAACAAAAATTGTTAAAAAAATAATCGCCAACCCCGCATCTCCAAGATTATTGGATAAAAAAAACAAAACGCTAAAAAGGGGTTTATATAAAATTTCGTTGAATAAATAAATCATTGTAATATTATTTCTATTTCTTTTTCAATTTCATTCTTTTTTAATTCAATAATTTTCGGCAAAACAATTATGAGCGCATCTTTGCCTGGCATTTTATAATATTTATTAAGCCTGATAAAATCAAAAATTATTCTTTTAATTTTATTTCTCTTCACCGCCCCCTTACTTACTTTAGCGCTTATTACTGTCCCAAATCGACTAAATAATAAATCATTTGCTCTAAATTTAACAATAAAAAAATCGCTCTTGCGGGTAATTGTATTTCTTTTTTCTTTCAGTCCCGCGCTTAAATTCAAATAAGGAGCAAACCATTCTTGAATTTGAAGCCGAAATTTTTTAGCGAGCACCGAATTAGGTATTAGGTGTTAGGTGTTAGGTGTTAGTAAATTCACTAAAACCTAAAAACTAAAACCTAAAAACTTTTAAACAGTAATTTTCTTCCTTCCTTTTCTTCTTCTTTTTTTCAAAACATTTCTGCCGCCCGGTGTCCGCGACCTCTTTAAAAAACCGTGTGTTCTTGCTCTTTTTCTTTTTTTAGGTTGATAAGTTCTTTTGGGCATTTCTTAATCATATAAATTTTTAAATATAAGTCAATAAAAATTGGAACAAAAACACTTATCCCCAGAAAATTAACACCTTAATAAATTATTCTTATTTGACTTGATTTCAAATTCAATAATAATTAAAAATATGGATCTTAACCAACTTTGGCAATCAACCTTGGCGGAATTGGAACTTCAAATTTCTCGGCCGAATTTTCTTACTTGGCTAAAAAATAGCCGCTTAATTAAAAAAGAAGAAGACGGCAAGGTTTTGGTCGGTCTGGGAAATAATTTTGCCAAAGAATGGGTTGAAAATAAATACCACAAAATAGTTTTAGAATCATTACGTTCTTTTGATGAAACAATTAAAAAGGTTGAATATATTGTTTTAGTTGAAGAAAAAAAAATATTCTTTACTGAAAAAGAACCAGCCTTAAGTGGGAAAGGAAATCTGAAAACTGATCCCAACCGCCAAGCAATTTTACCTGAATTAAAAATTGATTCCGAAACAAACCTTCACCCGCGCTATACTTTTGATTCTTTTGTGGTTGGATCGTCCAATGAATTGGTTTACGCGGCCGCTATGGCAATAATTAAAGATGTTGGTAAAAAATATAATCCTCTTTTTATTTATGGTGGAACTGGTCTGGGCAAAACACACCTCATCCAGGCAATTGGAAATGAAATTAAAAATTTTTATAAAAATAAAATTAAGGTTAAATATGTACATTCGGAAAAATTTGTTAACGATGTTGTGACGGCAATTAGAAATAAAAGAATGGAGGATGTTAAAAATAAATATAGAAATGTTGATGTTTTGATTGTGGATGATGTTCAATTTATCGGAGGGAAAAAAGCGACTGAAGAAGAATTTTTTCACACCTTTAATGTTCTCCACGAAAACAACAAACAGATTATTATTTCTTCCGACCGGCCGCCGGCGGCTATCCCAACACTCGAAGAGAGACTGCGTTCGCGTTTTGAAGGAGGAATGATTGCGGATATCACATATCCTGACTACGAAATGAGAGTGGCAATTATTAAAACCAAGCTTCAAGAAAAAAATGCCGAGTTGTCTGATGAAATTTGTGGTCTAATCGCCAATAAAATTCAAAGAAACATTAGGGAAATTGAAGGAATTTTAAATAAAATTCTTTTTTACCAAGAATTTAAAAATATTGAACCGACCCCAAAAATTATTGAAGAAATTATTAATAACACGGCGCAACAATCATCTAAAAATATTACTAATAATCAAATAATAAAAGCTGTTGCCGATTTTTATGAAATTGCCGTAAATGAATTAATAAGCCGATCTAGAAAAAAAGGAGTTGTTGAACCGCGTCAAATAACCGCTTTTCTTTTAAGGGATATTTTAGATATGTCTTACCCGGATATTGGGGAAAAGTTGGGGAAGAGAGATCACACAACGGCAATCTACTCTTTTGAAAAAATATCCAAAGAAATCAACATAAATAAAAAATTAAACCAAAAAATTATATTAATTAAAGAAAATATTTATAAAAATTAAACACATGTTTTCCACAATTAAATATAATTAAATAACTGAATTTAATTATATTTTTTTAAAAAATTAACATATTAACAACCACTACTATTACTACTATTATTAATAATATATAATAGTAGTAATTATTAAATTAATAACTATGAAAATAATAATTTTGAAAAACCATTTAAAAAATGGATTAGATTCTATTAGTAAAATTGGGAATGAAGATGGATTAAATTCCTTGCCGATTCTTAAAAATTTTTTAATAGAAACAATAGATAATAAAATTAAATTATCAGCAACTAATTTAGAATTAGCCGTTATGGTTTTTATTCCGGGTAAAATTATTGAAAATGGGGGAATAACAATTCCTTTTAATATTTTTAATTTAATAGTTAATAATATTAAAACCGAAAGAATTAATTTAGAAATTAAAGATAATAATTTAATAATAAAAACAGATAATTATCAGGCAAAAATTCAAGGAATAAAAAAAGAGGAATTTCCTATAATACCAAAAATTGATAAAAATCAACCAGCCATTGAAATAGGCGCGGATATTTTTAAAAAAGCGTTGTCATTTTTAATTTGCGCGGCCCAAATTTCAGAAATTAAACAAGAATTAAACGGTATTCTTTTTGATTTTCAATTAAATTTTTTAAAATTAGCCGCCACAGACAGTTTTCGATTAGCTGAAAAAACTATCACTAATTCTCAATTTAAATCAAACATAAGTAGTGGGTTTAAGGTAATAATTCCTATTAAAACAATTCAAGAAATAATCAGAATTTTAAAAGAAGATGACAATCAAATAAAAATTTATTTTGACCAAA
>JBBUCW010000001.1:0-11784 GCA_038057615.1 Patescibacteria group bacterium | reverse complement strand
GGACTAAATTCTTGAATAATTATGGTTAAAGAAAAAGAAGCGATCAAAAATACAGGGAAAAATACTGATTTAGATAAACTTCTTGAATCTCTTCAGGATAAATTCGGCGAGGGCGCGATAATGAGATTGGGCGATATTAAAAAGGTTGATGTAGCGGTTGTATCAACGGGTTCTTTTTCTTTGGATTTGGCTTTGGGCGTTGGCGGTTTTCCGCAAGGGAGAATTGTGGAAATTTTTGGGCCGGAATCAAGCGGTAAAAGTACTTTGGCGCTTCACGCTATTGCTGAAATTCAAAAGCAGGGAGGTAAAGCCGTTTATATTGACGCTGAACACGCTTTGGATCCGGATTACGCTAAAAAATTAGGCGTCAAACTTGACGACCTTTTAATTTCTCAACCGGATAGCGGAGAAGAAGCTTTAAATATTATGGAAAGCATGGTGCGTTCCGGAGTGATTGATTTAATTATTGTTGATTCGGTGGCGGCTTTGACTCCTCGGGCGGAGATTGAAGGCGAAATGGGAGCACAATTTATCGGTCTTCAAGCAAGAATGATGAGCCAAGCGCTTCGCAAGATTACGGCAATTTCCGCTAAAAATAATGTTTTGATTATTTTTATAAACCAACTTCGGGATAAAATCGGAATGATGGGTTATGGCGATCCAACCACTACGCCGGGCGGTCGAGCTTTGAAATTTTACGCTTCAGTGAGGATTGATCTGAGGCGCATCGCCCAAATTAAAAAAGGGGAGGAAGTGGTTGGAAATCGCACTCGCGCCAAGGTGGCGAAAAATAAAGTGGCGCCGCCTTTCAAAATCGCGGAATTTGATATTATTTACGGAGAAGGGATTTCTTATGAAGGGGATGTTTTGAATATGGGAATTAAATACGGTATCGTTAAAAAAGCCGGCAATACTTATTCTTTTGAAGACGAAAAACTCGGTGTTGGTTTGGAAGCTTCTCGTGAGAAATTAAAAGAAGATAAGAAACTTTTAGGGGAAATAAAGAAAAACACCTTGACGGCTTTAAAGATTTGAGTTATCCTTAATTTAGTTGTTTAATAAATTTTAAAAAAAGGGGGTGGTTTAATTGTCGCAGATAAAAATGACAGTGTTTGACCTTGACGGCATTATTGTAGAAAGCGGACGCAGAGAAAAATTGTGGCGATGGCTGGCGAGAAAAATAAGAATAAAAACGCCAAGGATTTTATTTTTTCTCCAAGAAATTATTGAGGTTATATTTGATATCAGACCGAAAATAATTAAAGAAACGGCGGAGGCCATAAAAAAATTTAATGAAAGTGGTCATTTCGTCGGCTTATTAACAGATAGGTCTTTATGGTCTTTATGGATATTTTTTTCCAATAATAATGTGCTTAGCGTTAAAAATTTTAATTTTATTCAAACGCGGAAAAGCGTTTTGAATCGATTATTAAAAAAAAATCCAGCGTTCGTTCATTTTCTTTCGGCGAAAAAATTTGCAAATTTTGAATTTGATGGAGTAAAGTCGGATATCCAGGCATTTCAAAATTTGAAAAAATTCGCGGCAGAAAATAATATTAAAGAGCTTCAAGAAATTTTTATGATTGACGACATGCCGCAAATACTAAAACTTGCGGAGAAAAATGGATTTTCTATTCCGTTTTAGATTTTTTATATATGCCCGGGCATTTTTTGCCGGGCATTTTTATTTAAAAAAAATACGGCCAAAATACTATTAAACCTATAATAATCGCGCCGACACTCGTCACTAAAACAATCGCCGCCATTAAGTCTTTAATAATTTTTACTTGCTCATCAGGCAAGGGGTGAAGAAAATCTAAAAATCGCTCAATAACGGAATTAATTAATTCCAAAATCAAAACAGAAAAAATCATTATTAAAAGACTGACCTTTTCAATCCGAGAAGTCGGAAAATAAAACATCGCGCCGATTACCAAAAGAGCGATAATTAACATTATTTTAAAATTCTTTTCTTTGATTAAAATATCTTTTAATCCTCTCCAAGCTGCCTTAAAACTATTGCTTATTTTTTTATTCATTTGATTTGTTCAATTTATAAAAATTCTCAAAAATTTTTGCCACTAATATCGGACCGGTGCCATTTGGGGTGGGAGTGTAAAAATTCAAGGGATAGCCACTAGCCACTAGGGAATTAAAATCAAAATCACCTTTTATTTTGCCATTTTCATCTATCGAATAGCCAAAGTCAATAACGCCGGCGCCGTCTTTTAACATCCTGGGTTTTATTAGTCCGGGTTGGCCAGTTCCTGTAATCACCAAATCGGTTTGTTTTAAAATTGAAAAATCACTGCCCTGGTCTAAAAGATAAATTTCCGGGCATTTTCCTATCAGCCAAGTCGTAATTGGTTTACCAACCAAAAACCCAGGACCTACTACCGCTACTTTTTTAGAATTTAGAATATAGGATTGAGAATTTAGGATTGTTTCAACTACACCGACGCTTGGCGGCAGAACAAAATTGCGGTCATTGTAAAAAGCGCCTAAAGCGCGCTCGCCTAAAACATCAATATCTTTTTCTCTTGGAATGACATTTAAGATATAGTGGCGGTTAAGATGTACTGGCAATGGCAATTGAACAATCACTCCGCCAACCGGTCCTAATAAGGCGATTTTACCAACTTTTTTTCTTAAATCGTCATTTTTAATTTCTTCTGGAAATCTATAGACTCTAAAATCAACGCCTAATTCTTCGGCGATTTTTCCTTTTTGTTTTAAAAAAGAAATTGAAGCCCGGACTTGTGGTGAGCTTGTCGAATCATTTTCGCCGACTAAAATTGCGGCGAAAATTTTATCCGGTTTTGATCGGGACTTTAAATCATCAATAATTTTTTGGGCTATTTCGGCGCCGGAAATTTTTTGCATAATTTTATAATTTTATTTTTAATAAAATTAACTTTCCCTTTTTTTGTTATCGCTAAATATATTAATTCGGCGATTTTTTTCATTTCTTCTTCTTTCATTCCGCGAGTGGTGATGGCTGGCGTTCCCAGGCGAATTCCCGATGGGTCGAAAGGCGAACGGTTGTCATAAGGAATGGTATTGCGATTAACGATAATATCGGCTTTTTCAAGTCGGTTTTGGGCTTCGCGACCGGAAATTTTAAAATTAGTTAAATCAATAAGCATTAAATGATTATCAGTGCCGTTAGAAATTAATTGAAAACCAAAATTTTGTAATTCTTTTGCCATGGTTTTGGCATTTTTTACTATTTGTTCGGCGTATTTTTTAAAACTTGGCTGGGATGCTTCAAAAAGGCAATGAGCAATCGCCGCTGTTTGATTGTCATGCGGACCTCCCTGAAGACCGGGGAAAATTGCTTTATCAATTACCGAAGCAATATCAATTTTGTAATATTTCGCGATTGGCGATTGGCGATTGGCGAAAATTATCGCTCCTCTTGGCCCGCGGAGGGTTTTGTGAGTGGTTGTGGTTACAATATCAGCATAAGGGAAAGGCGATGGATGAACTCCGGCGGCAACCAGTCCGGCAATATGAGCCATATCAACCATAAAATAAGCTTTTATTTTTTTAGCGATGGCGGAAAATTTTTTAAAATCAATTATTCGGGAATAAGCGGTGGCGCCGGCGATAATTATTTTCGGCTTTTCTTTTTCTGCCAGTTTTTTAATTTCGCCGTAATTAAGATAACCATCGCGGTTAACGCCATATTGGATTGTTTTATAAAATCGGCCGGAAAAATTTACTTTCCAGCCGTGCGTTAAATGACCGCCAAAAGGCAGACCCATTCCCATAATTTTTTCTCCGGGTTTTAATAAAGCGTAATAAACTGCCATATTGGCAGGCGAACCGGAATAAGGCTGGACATTAATATGCCAGTGTTGAGCCAGCCGAAACACTTTCCGCGCCCGTTCTTGAGCTAAAATCTCTATCCGGTCAATAATCTTATTTCCGGCATAATAGCGTTTTCCCGGATAACCTTCGGAATATTTATTGGTAAGCGCCGAACCCAAATTTTTTAGAACATCCTTGGAAACAATATTTTCCGAAGGAATTAAATCAAGCGTTTCGCGCTGACGCTTAGTTTCAGTTTGAATTAATTTTTCTAAAATTTTATCTTTCATTTTGGCGCTTTTTTATTTCGGCTAGCGAGGAGCGAAATGGAAACTTCCTGTTTCCATTTCGTCCGAGCGAAGACGAAACAAAGGGTTTAATACTCCGTCTCTTGGGACGGGAAAGAGTGAGCGAAGCGAACACAAAATGGGTGCAGGGCTTGCCCTGCGGTTTAATACCCTTTATTGTAGCATTAAAGCTTTTAAACAAAAAACCAGTCAGATAATTACTGGTCGGTTTTTCGTTAAATAAAATAGAGAAAATTATATTTATCTCGTTAGAAGCAAAACACTCTGGTCTCTGCCACGGGGATGAACCCCGTTAGAGGCAGAGACGCGCTGCGAGCCCTCGCGGCCTCTAAACGGGATGAATGCTTGTTTTTCTATCAGCGAACGCTGGGTTTAATACCCCGCGTGAGCTTCTAATGGGATTTATTTATTGATTAGCCGGCTAATGGTGTTTAAAATAAATCCTAAAAAAGTTTGCGGTCGGATGGAGCTTGTCGGCGGTGGCGGGGTGGTTTCGGTTGGCGGCAGTGGGAGTATCTCTCCTTTTGGCAACGGTTGAATGTCGATAGGCGGCGTTATTATATTCTGATATTTCGGCGGAATATTTATTCCTTCCGGCGGTATTGGATAATTAGCGCCTGGCGGCGGAGTAAATCCAGACGGTATTTGTCCTTGCTCCATCATTTTTCTATATTCCTCCGGAATGCCTTGGGGAATCATTTTCTCAGTCGGTCTAAATCCTTCGGGCATCATTTTTTGCCCAGACGGAGGCATTTCACTGGGCATCTGTTGTCTTGATCCAAAACCGTCGCACTTTCCTTGATTGGCCGGGTCGGAACAGTATTTTTTGCATTCATCAGGATTAGAGCAACCGCCCGGACCTCCAAATCCTTCCGATGGCGACCTGCCGGGTATTATTTCTTGATGTTTTTCGGGTTTTTCATTCGGATTCATTCCCTTGGGCGTAAATTGTTCAAAACAGTTTCTCACTTGATTGCCAATTTGCTGACCGGGCATAAACTCGCCGGTTTGAAATTTATCAAAATTTTCGGTACCAACCGCTTGGCGAATACAGTCTGTAACTTGAGGCGGAGCTTGCGACAGCCCTTCTTTCATCCTTATACTCCCTTCTTTCATTTTTTGAATATCTTCTTCTGGGATTAAACCGTGTTCTTTGGCAAAACCAAAACAAATTTCTTGATTAGTCGAATCATTACAAAAAGCTTCACATTGTTCTTTTCCCTTACAGTTGCCCGGACCTTTGCCGCCGGTTTTTCTAAACATTTCCGCTTCTTCGGGCTTCATAAAACCGGCTTTAATGGCAAAATTAGCGCATTCTTCTGAGTGTGATTCGTCCGCGCAAAAAGCTTCGCATCCTTCTTTTGAACGGCAACCGCCGGGCATTTCTCCTTTTATCATTAAAGGCATCATTTTTCTTGCTTGTTCTATTTCTTCCGGAGGAATAAAGCCGGCGGCTTCGGCAAAATTAAAGCATTCTTCCATATGAGAAAGTTCAGAACAATAAATTTCACATTGTTTTTTCCCTCGGCAATTGCCCGGCGGTTTAATGCCGGAAGCCATTGCTTTGGCCGCTTGACGGGCTTCTTTAAGTTCTTCTGGCGGGATAAAACCGGCTTTTTCGGCAAAATCAAGACAGCTATTTATATTGGCCGGGTCATTACAATAAACCTCGCATTCTTTTTTATTTCGACAGTTGCCCGGTAATTGAGCCCCTTCGCGAAGCGCCTTAACAACTTGTTTGGCTTCTTTTAATTCGTCCGGCGGCATTAAATTATTTTTTTCGGCAAAATCCAAACAGACTTCCATATTGGTTGGATTTTCGCAAAACGTTTCGCATTCGTCTTTTGATTTACAATTACCCGGTCCCTTGCCCATTTGAGCGAAGGCCTTAGCTTTGGATACTTCTTCTTTGGAAATTAAATTATGTTTTTCGGCAAAATTAACACAAGCAATAATATTTTCCGATTTATCGCAAAAACTCCGACATTCAGTTTCGTTCCGGCAATTATTTAATTCTTCCACCGGATAAACAATATCGCCGCCGGTTTGCGCTTGCGCGATTATAGAATAGCCAATAAAAACTCCAAAGATTAGAATTATAACGGATAATATTAGATTTGTATTTATTCGTATTATTCTCATAAATTAATATTTTGGCGTTTCATTATTAGTTTTATTGAGTAAACGGATTTTTATAGATATCTTTAAAAGGATTAGTTTTTGTTTCCTCAAAAGGATTAGTTTTGACTTCAAAAGGATTAGTTTCGGTAATTTTTTCCGCCGGGTTTTGAATTTGTCCGTAAATTTGACCGCCCAAACTGGCTGGCAACTCTTCTTTAGCTGTTGGAATTGGAGTGGCTTTATAATATCCCAACCAATAAATACCAGCCACAATAACAGAAATTATTACCACCGCGATTATTAAGTATTTTATTTTAATATTTTTCATTAATATGCCAATATTATACCTCTCCGCTCCCGCCTTATCAAGTCCCTTGCCTGTGGATAACTCAAAAGAATTTCGTAATTCAGAGTATAATAAAATCAATGGATATTAATACTTTGCTTAGACATTATCTTGATTATTTGGAGATTGAAAAAAACCGTTCAATAAAAACGCGGGAGAATTACGAGCGATATTTAAAAGCGTTTTTAAATTTTGGTAAAATTAAAAACGAAAAAGAAATTACTTCCGAAGTTATTCGCGAATTTCGGCTTTATTTGGCAAGACGGGAGATTAAAAAAAATACCCAGAGTTATTATATTATCGCTTTAAGGAATTTTTTGAAATACTTGATTAAATGCGACCTTGATGTTCTGCCGCCGGATAAAATAGAATTGCCGAAAATTCCAATGCGGCAGATTGAAATTATTGAATATAAGGATTTAGAAAAATTATTGAGCAGTCCCAGTGGTTCGGATTTGCGTTCACTTCGCGATAAAGCGATTTTAGAAGTTTTATTTTCAACCGGGCTTAGAATTTCCGAGCTCTGCGCGTTAAATCGTTATTTTGATATTGATCGAGGCGAAATTTCAGTTCGCGGCAAAGGCGGAAAATTGCGGGTAGTTTTTTTCTCGGAACGGGCGAAAAAAGCCATTAAAAATTATTTAGAAAAAAGGACAGATGCCGATGAACCGCTTTTTGTAAGCCTAACTAAATCCCATTCGGCAGTTTCAGGGCAAGCAAAAACGCCGAAAATCATTGGTCGGATAATTCCGCGAACGATTCAACGAATAGTTGATTTTTACGGTCGGAAAGCCGGTATTCCCGATAATGTGCATCCTCATACGCTTCGGCATCTTTTCGCCACAGATCTTTTAATCGGCGGCGCGGATTTGCGTTCGGTTCAAGAACTTTTAGGTCACGCCAGCGTTTCCACTACCCAAATTTACACTCATTTGACCAATAAACAACTTCACGAAGTCCACGGAGCTTTCCACGGCAGAAGAAGAAAATAATATTTATTTTGTGCCGAGGGCGGGAGTTGAACCCGCATGCCTTGCGGCGTCAGCTCCTAAAGCTGATGCGTCTGCCAATTTCGCCACCTCGGCTTGACTTTTTAAAGATTATATGCTATTTTTACAACAGTTTCAATCAGCTATATTTTCCGCTGGTTGTCGCTCTTTAACAAGTTTATATTAGATTGTTTAGGTTGTGAAGAAAGATAATAAAAAATAAATGGCCAATGGCCGGAGGAGGATAAAATGAAAGAAAAGATAGAAAAAGAGACATGGTGGAATAAGTGGAGAATGGTAATAATCATCAATCTCGTTCTTATTGTCGTTGAATATGCCTGGTTTTCAAGATATTCAACAATGATCATTGGTGAATTAGGGGAATATGGAGAATGGAATTGGGGTTGGGCGATTTTTTTCGCCCAAGTTCTATATAACATTCTCAGTTTCAAAATAGTCGGACCCACTGAACTTGGGGCGATTATTCTTTTTGGTAAGCCCTTATATGATGTGGGGTCTGGACTATATTTCGTTCCGTTCCCTGTATACCAGTTAGTAAAGGATACAAAGAACGTTATTGAAGATGAACTTCCTGCTAAGCCTGAATTAATATACAGGTCTAAGAAAGAAGAAGCAGAAGTTTTACCAGAGAATCTTCTGAAACTTGGATTTAAACCCCCAAATAGAATTCAGTTTGGGTGGCCGGGGACTTCAATATCTATAGAAGATGAAAAAGATAAAGAGATGAAGAAGTTTTATGAGGAAATAAACAAATTTATAGAGGAGAAAAAAGGAAAAGAAGAAGGATCCAATGGGAAAAAGGATCCACTAAATGTCCGTATGACTGTGGAAGTTCCATTCACAATCATATGGAAAATCAAAAGCCTTGTCGGGCTTTTGAAAATATTTGGTTCCCGAGAGGAAGCAAGGAATAAACTTCAAGACATCGCTATTGCGATGTTAAATAGAGATTTCTCAAAGATTACTCCCGCAGTGGCTCAATATTTTATTGGAAGATTTAGTCAGTTAATCAAAAAAGAAATTACCGAGAGAATAGAGGCTATTGAGGAGAAAGATGGGAAAAAAGATGATGAGAAAAAGAACAGTATAGAAGTAATGGCGTTTCTTTTGCGCCCACTTGGTTTTAGTCATGAATTGAATGATGATCTTTTAAAGCAAGCCCGAGCGGAAACGCAGAAGCAGGCAATGATTATCGGGGCTGAAGGGCAAAAAGAGAAAGATATGCTTGAAGGTCAAGGTAAGGGATCCTCTGAAAAAGCCATTCTTGATGGCAGAACAGAGGGTATTCTCAATATGGTAGAAAAACTTGGCGTTTCTCCCGAGCTTATAATCAATACAGAAACAGCGCGGAAAATTACGGAAAACCCGGGCCAAAAAACAATTATTATTGGTTCAAAGGGTTTTACTGATTTAATGGCTGTGGGTTCTGCTCTTGGTCTTGGAGAAACCCTTAAGGGAGAAGTTTCTGAAAAAGGCAAAGAAAAGAAAGATAACGAAAAGGATGAAAAGAAAGATAAAAGGGGGAAGGAGGAAAAAAAATGAAGTTCCCATTGATTGAATTGATTGCGTTTTTAATAATTCTGGCGACAATCATTTTTATATGGTACCAGAACCAGAAAAAGCAAGAAAAACCGGAAAAAGAAATAAAACCGGCAAAAGAAATAAAAACGGAAAAAATGCTCCCACAAAAGAAAAAATTCAGTTGGGGTTGGGCGGTAGTTATTTTTCTCGCGCTTTGGATTGGTTATGGAATATTAAAACCATTCCTGTTTTCTCCGGCGATAGAATCTTCAATTCCGGCGCGGGGGGCGGAAATGGCAAAAGCGGAGATGGTTCAAATTTACCCCAACTATGAATTTCAAAAAGGGGTGAATCAGATTAAAGTGCCACTTATTCCTTCTCACTATATACTTCCTCGTGAGGCTGGCGGTTGGGTGACTACACCTCATGGGTCGCGATATGAAATAGATTATAAAATTCCCGTGACAATAGAATATATTGATGGGAGAAAGTTTTATCGCGAATCGAACAAACCAGCATGGGATGAAGTAATAATTGAAAATAGAATTTTTCGGATTTATGGCCAAGAAGGACAATTTGCGGAAGTTAGAATAAAAAGAGGAGTTTATTAGATTTTTAATAAACTCCTCTCGCATAAAGCCGTTAAACAATTTATTGTTTAACGGCTATTTTTTTTTACTTAATTATATTAAGAAGTATTAATGCTATACCCTTGGAGATTAAAATTATGATAAAACCGATAACCGCGTACATTATTGTTTTTTTGCCGCTGGTAACTTTTTCCGGGCTATCTTTGGCAGTCAGAATTTGAAAACCGCCAATTAAAATCATTAAAGCTAAAATTGGGATGCTATAAATAATAAGCCAGTCAAGGATGTTGCTAATAATTGTAATAATACTGTTGTTGCCCCTACCTAAGGGATTACAAAGTTCTCCTGGGGGGCAAGACGGGGATCCTCCCTGTGTCGCCGCCAAAACCTTATTATTCAAAAATCCCGCTCCCAAGACCATCACTCCCGCTAGCCAAAACCATTTTCTTGTTTTTTTTAAGATAATATTATTCATTTTCGCGCCTTTTCTAAAGCCAAAACGCGTTTTTCCAAGAATATAAATTCATCGCGACCGACTTTTTCTTTAAGTTCGTTGCGAATTAAATGCAATTCATCAAAAACAATTCCAAATTTATAGTTCATTTCTTCTTTTAAATTCTCAACTTTTTCATCAACTCCATCAATTTTTTTGTCAAGCGTTTGCTGTCCCTCAACAACCAAATCCAATTTAGAATCAATGATTTCCAAAACAACACCAAAATGACGCTTTGTTTGAGCTATTTTTTTATTCGCTTTTTTAAGCATACCCCACAAGACAATAAAATTGCCTTGTCGGGTATGCTCCGCCTCAATGAAGCGGAACATAAATTCTACGCAGTTGGGTTGGTTAGGAAGTTTGTGATAATCGTTTCCAGCGCGACGGATAACAAGGCCACGACTATGGCCACGGCGGCGTAAATAAGCCGATTTTTAGCTTCACCAACCTTTTCCGGATCGCCGCCGGCAGTTAAGTAAGTGAAGGCGGCCATAAGAATAAAAGCGATTGCAATAATAAAGAATAAAATATAAACATATCTTATGATATTTCTGAGAACATCTATTATACCGCCGACACTCGTGATATTAGTAGCTGTTGTGCCTGGAATATTGCCGATTTGACCGAGAGCGATATTGCCGAAAAGCAAACCGATAAAACCAACCATTATAAATACGGAAATAATTTTTGAATAATTCATATAGTGTTCGCGAATATCGCAAATTTTTAAGCGAATAATGCGAATAATTTAAATTTTATTAGCATTATTGCAAACAATTCGCATTATTAGCGATTACTTTTTCGACCTTTTTACTTTACTAATTCTCATCTTTAAACTCAAAAATGTCAATCTTGACTAGAAATCATTTTAAAATTTTGGTATGGGTGGTAGTGATGTTATCAGTTATTTATATGGTGGTTGAATAACACCGCCTGTAAATGGATATGGCGTACTATGCGGGAATGTTTGTGTTGGCTGTGATGATGTATTGATATTTCCACCACCTCCACCGCTACTTTGCAAAAATTGTAGAATAATTACTCTGAAGCTCACCGCCAATAAAGCAACCGCAATGGCAATGGCGGCATAAGTGAGTTTTTTATGGGCAGTTTTAATTTTCTCTGTATTATCGCCTCCGGATAAATAATCAAAAGCGGCGAAAAGAATAAACGCCACGGCAACAATAAAGAAAAGCGCATAAATATATTGAACTGCTTTGGCGATGGCTGTTAAAAAATTTTCAGGCTTATTGATTGGAGATTTTGGGATGCCAACATCGGTATTGGTTGGTATGTCTCCGGGATTAATTATTGCTCCAACTAAAATCGGCGAGAAAACAAAGAGCGTCAATATTATAAAAATAGTTTTTTTCATTGTACGGTAATAAAAGTTTGAATAATTGTTGCCGCTCCTATTGAAACTAAAGCAATGGCAATGGCTATAACCGCCCAAAAAATTTGTTTATGCGCGGAGCCGATTTTTATCGCGTCATCGCCGGCAGTCAGGTAAGTGAAGGCGGCGATAATAATAAAGAAAATAGCGACAAAAAAGAAGATAGTATAAGTGTATTTGACGATA